>DATLAW010000228.1:0-22504 GCA_035527255.1 Thermohalobaculum sp.
ACCCGATCTGCGGAGAGCATTATGGCCAGCGGCCATGAACAGTGCCGCAACAACAGGCCGAACACATGGCAGCTCCGACCAGCAATGCGATATCCGTCAAAAAAACCCTTGCCAACATGGAGCCGTCCACACATGGCACAACAACGAAGGTCACATTCGCGCGGACATGCGGCAAGTTCCGACTCTACAGCCGACATTGGCGCTGCTTTCCCGGCTAAACCGCGATCACGCGTTTCCGGTCTGATCCGCCCGCGTTCTTTGCCGTTTCGCTGCCCGCCATTCTGATCTAGCCTTGCCGCCCCGGCAGGTTCGCCGGGCGCTGAGAGGGGGAGACATCATGGCCGCAACCGAGAACAAGGGCGCCGTCGCCGTCATCGGCAACGGGATCATCGGCCATGCGATGGCCGAGGTTTTTGCCGGGGCCGGGCATTCGGTAGTGATGATCGGGCGCAGCGATGCCTCGCTGGCCCGCGCCATGGACAATATCGAGGCCAGCCTTCGCGAGTTTGTTGCCAATGAGCTGCTGGCGGCGGCCGAGGTGCCGAATACGCTGGGCCGGATCCGGGTCTCGACCGATCTGCGCGACGCGGCCGGGGCCGAGTTCGTTGCCGAGGCGGTGACCGAGGATATGGCCCTGAAGGTGGAAATCTTCGGCGAATTGGACCGGATTTGCCCGCCGGAGACCATCCTGGCCTCGTCCAGTGGCCACCCGGCCAGTGAGTTGGTCGAGCGGGTGACCCACCGCCACCGGGTGATCGCGATGCATTTTTGGTATCCGCCGCAACTGTTCCCGATGCTGGAGGTTTGCCCCGGGCCGGAGACTTCACGCCAAGTGCTGGAGCGGACTTGCGCGTTGCTGCGCGGCGCGGGCAAGGAGCCGGTGGTGATGGCGCGCGAGGTGCCGGGGTTTATCTTCAACCGCCTGCAATTTGCCGTGCTGCGCGAGGCCTGGTCGCTGTGGGCCTCGGGGGCGGCCTCGGCCGAGGCGATCGATGTGGTAATGCGCAAGGGGTTGGGGCGGCGCTGGGGGATCACCGGGCCGATTGAATCTGCGGATCTGGGCGGGCTCGATACTTTGTGGAAGTTCGCCGAGGCGCTGCAGCCGCATCTGGATGCGCGCCGCGACCCACCCGAGGAGGTTGGCGCGCTGGTCGCCGCCGGGCATCGCGGGATTTCCAGCGGGCGCGGTGTCTACGACTGGAACAAGCGCGACGGCGCGGCGCTGCTGGCGAAACGCCGGGCCGAATTGTTCCGCTGGCTGAAGGTCGACCGTGACGGGGCGGAATAATAGGTGTGCTGGAACGGGCTCTAAGTGTGTTAATCTATTAGACTAGTTTGCTGGCGATTTGGAGCGGTTGCCTGATGGAAGCAATTCTTGGTCTGCTGGGGACGGCCGTCGGCCTGGCGGTTATTCTTGCGGTGATTTTCGCTTGGGTGGCGATTTTTAAGATCTCGGCGCTGTCCAAACGCGTTACGGCGGTGGAAGCGGAGGTCGTGGCGGCGCATGCTGCGTTCACGCGGATGGGTCAGGAGCTGTGGCGCGACCCCGAAACGGAGATCAAACCGGAGCCGGAATCGCCGGCTGAACCGGAGCAACCGGAGGACTTGCCCGCCGTCGCGGCGGCGCGGGTGCCTGCGGTTGAGAAATCTGCCGAGGTTCCGCCTACGGCGGCGGCTCCGCCGGCAATGGATGCGGCGGCGGGCGAGGCCGCGGCTCCACCGATCACCCCGCTGCCAATTCCGCCCAGCCCCGGCCCGGCCCGCCGGGGCCTGATCAAGGCGATCGAGCAGGAGTTGACCTCGCGCTGGCTGGTATGGCTCGGCGCCGGTACGGTGGCGCTGAGCGCGGTGTTTCTGGTCTCCTATGCGGTCGAGCAGGGGCTGCTGGGGCCGCTGCCCCGGGTCGTGCTGGGGCTGCTGATGGGCATGGCGCTGATCGCCGGGGGTGAATGGACCCATCGCCGCCCGATTGCCCGACTGGCTGGTGCAGTGAACCCGGACTACGTGCCCCAGGCGCTGACCGCGTCGGGGGTGTTCGCGCTGTATGCGAGCATTTTCGCCGCCCATGCGATCTTCGGCCTGATCGGCATCAGCGTGGCGTTTGTCGCCCTGGGCGCGGTCAGTTTCGCCGGGCTGATCCTGGCGGTGCGGCAGGGCTGGTTCGTGGCCTTGTTGGGGCTTGCCGGTGGCTACGCGATGCCGGCCCTGCTGGAATCGAACGCGCCGGCGGCGGTGCCGGTATTCGTCTATCTGTTCATGCTGACCGCCGGGTGCCTGGCGGTGATGCGGTTCCGCAACTGGCCGTTCCTGGCGATCGCGACGCTGATCGGTTGTGCCGGCTGGCCCATGTTGTGGCTCTTCGGGCCGTGGACCATCGGCGACCAGGGGACGCTGAGCCTGTATGCGCTGGCGACCGCGGCCGCCTTCGCGCTGTCCTCGACCGGGTTCCCGGTCAAGCGGCCCGACACCCCGGCCAGCGCCTGGCTGGCGGCGATGTTCAAGGAAACCTCGGGCATGGGGTTCGTCGCGCACGGCCTGATCCTGGTCCTGCTGGCGATGGCGTGTGCGCACAATACGGCGGCCTTCGTGTTCCTTGGGCTTTATGCCGGGATCGGGATGGCGTTCGGCCTGCGCCGCGCCGCATTCGAGAGCCTGGCGGTGGCGGCGGCGATCATTGTCGGCCTCGCCTTCTTCGTCTGGCCGCAGCCGCCGGAATTCACCATTCCCGCGGAACTGGCAAGGCACGGCATCCAGAACTACGGCGACACCTTCGGCCCGATCCAGATGCCGGTGGAGTTCCTGATCTTCGCCCGCGCGGCCCTGTTGTTCGGGGCGTTCTATGGGATCACCGGGTTCCTGGCGCTGAAACGGGTGGCGACGCCGCCGGTTTGGGCGGCGCTGTCGGCGGCGATGCCGTTGTATTTGCTGACGCTGGCCTATTGGCGCATTGGCGGGTTCGACTTGAATCTGCAATGGGGGGCGATGTTTGCCGGGCTGGCCCTACTGCAACTGGCGGCGGCCTCAAAGGTCGACCGGCAGGTTGGCCGCGAGCAACTGGCAGTTCCCCTGAGCTTCTATGCAGCCGCGACCACCGCCGCCCTGGCGCTGGCCTTCACCTGCGTGCTGCGCGAGGCTTGGCTGACTGTGGCGCTGTCGATCGAAGTGCTGGCGCTGGGCTGGATCTGGGCAAACCTGCAGGTCCGGGCGATCCGGACCATCGCCTATGCTGCCGCCGCGCTGGTGATCGTGCGGTTGGTGCTGAACCCGGAGATTCTGGACTATCACGGCAGTGTCGCCGGCCTGTTCAGTTGGGTGATCTATGGCTACGGCATTCCGGCCGCCGCATTCCTCGGGGCGTCGCGGCTGTTTGGTGACGCCCGGAGCGACCCACTGGCGGCGCTGTGCGAGGCGGCGGCGGTCGGCTTTGGTTTCCTGATGGTGGCGCTGCAATTGCGGGTCTGGACGTCGGGCACAATCGTCGGGGCGGATTATGGCCTGTTCGATCAGGCGGTGCAGTCGGTCTGGTGGCTGATTGCGGCCGGTCTGTTGTTGCAGCGCCAAGTCACCGCGCGGTCAAAGGTGGCGCTTTTTGGTGGGCGGGCGCTGCTAGCCCTGGCGGCGGTGCAGATCGTGCTGGGCCATCTGCTGGCGAGCAATCCGCTGTTCGTCGACGATCCGGTTGGCGAGTGGCCGTTGGTCAACCTTTTGGGCCTGGCGTATCTGGTGCCTGCGGTCCTGTGCTGGTGGCTCGCGGGCGAGCGGATCGATCTGCCTGAGAGGGTGCAGCAGGGGTCGCGGATCGTGGTGGGGGTGCTGATCTTTGTCTATCTGACGCTGGAAGTGCGCCACCTGTTCCAAGGCAGCCTGATTTCGCTGAGCTATTACCGGGTGCCTGAGAATGGCGAGATCTACACCTATTCGGCGGTCTGGACTGTGTATTCGCTGGTGCTGCTGGCGGTTGGCATCCTGCAAGGTTCGAGCATGATGCGGCATGCGTCGCTGGCGGTGCTGATCGTGGCAGTGGTCAAGGTGTTCCTGTATGACACGTCGGATCTGACCGGGTTGTTCCGGGTCGCATCGTTCCTTGGGCTGGGGCTGACGTTGATCGGCATCGGCTATATCTACCGGCGGTTCGTATCCGAGCCACCGCCGCAGGAGGGGTGAGGGCCAAGTCCCGGTGACCGCATGTGCCCATGCTGCCGGATCGGAGATCCACTTCCCCGGCCTTGAGCCGGGGCCTTGCTCCGTTGTGCGCTGCGGATCGAGGTCCCGGGTCAAGCCCGGGAAAGTGCTGATCCAGCGGATCGTTTCCGATCAACGATTGTTGGCATGAGGCGGCGGGTCTTCACCCCGCCTCGGCCACGGCAACCAGTTGGGCGTGGAGTGCTGCGGCCAGCCTGGCCTTGGGGTTGCGGTCGCGCTCGATCAGGGCGAGGTGGCGGGCGGCCTGAGGGTTGCCGAAGGGCAGGCGGCGGAGGGTCGCGGCCAAGGGTGCACCGGGACGCGCACCGGGACGTTCCGGCACCACCGAGACGCCGAGACCGTGGGCGACGAGGGACTCGATGGCCTCCAGGCTGTCAACTTCCATGGCCTCGGTCGGGCGCAGGCCGCGCCCGTGCAACAGGCGCTCGATCTGCTGGCCGGCCCAGGTTTTGCGGCTGAACCAGATGAAGGGGTGGGCGGCGATCAGTTCGGCATCGGTTTTCTCAGTGGCATCGCCGGGGGCGATCACCACCAACGGCTCGCGGGCGATGTCGTGCAGCACCAGCCCCTCGGGGGCGATGTCAGGGCGGGTGGCGACGGCGACATCAAGCTCGGCCCCGCGCACCATCTGGGCCAGTTCCGACGACAGCCCGGTGCGGACCCGGATGGCGAGTTTCGGGTGCAACGCCCTTAGCCGGGCCAGGGCCGGGGGTAGCAGATGCACCATCTCGGTCGGGACCACGCCAACGGCGAGCGAGCCTGCCAACGCCTGATCCGAGCCGAGCGCCCTAATCTCGTCCTCCAGCGCCGCCATGCGCCGGGCCTGCTCAACCAGGGCGGCGCCGCGCGGCGTCAGGCGGGGCGGGCGCTGGCTGCGGTCGACCAAGGCAATGCCCAGATCTTCCTCGAGCGCCTTGACGTGCAGGCTGATTGCCGAGTGGCTGAGGCCGACCGCATTGCCGGCGGCGGTGAAGCTGCCTCGCTCGGCTATGGCAACCAGGGTGCGCAGCTGGCGGAGGTTCATAGTGTTAAACTTTCTCATAGTATTTGCCAGAAATACTCGTTTCCGTTTTAATACTCAACGGTGTATCGTGTTCACGAAACCGTGAGGAGGGTCCCGATGTTCCAATTGAGCGAACCGCGTCAGAAACTTCAGGCCAAGGCGCGGGCGCTGGCCGAGGGGGTATTTCGCGGCCGGGCGGCGGAGATCGACCGGGCCGAGGAATATCCGTGGGACAATGTCGCGGCGCTGCGTGAGGCGGGCTTTCTGGGCATGACCATCCCCAAGGCGCTGGGCGGGCAGGGCCGCGATTTCCTGGATGCGGCGCTGGTGGTCGAGGAGATCGCCAAATGCTGCGCGGTGACCGCGCGGATAACTGTCGAGGCCAATATGGGTGGGGTCTCGGCGGTCATTGTCTACGGTAGCGAGGCGCAACAGAAATTGGCGGCCGAGTTGGTGCTGGCGGGTGATAAACCGGCGATATGCATCACCGAGCCGGGGGCGGGATCCGCTGCCAGCGAGATGACGACGACGGCGCGCCGGGTGCGCGGCGGCTATGTGTTGAACGGCACCAAGCACTGGATCACCGGCGGTGGGGTCTCGCGGTTGCATCTGATCTTTGCCCGGATAATCGATGGCGATGCGGACATGGGTATCGGCAGCTTCCTGGCGGTGCGGGGCGAGGCTGAAGGGCTGACGGTTGGCAGGCGTGAGCCGACCATGGGGCTGCGGGGCATTCCGGAGACCGAGATCATCCTGGAAGATCTGTTCATCAGTGACGCCATGGCGCTGATCCCCGGCGGCGATCCGGCGCGGGGCTTCGGCAAGCTGATGACCGCCTATAACAGCCAGCGGGTTGGCGCCGCCGCGGTCGCATTGGGGATCGGCGAGGGGGCCTACGAGACGGCGTTGGCTTTCGTGCAGGAGCGCGAGCAGTTTGGCCGGCCGATCGCAGAATTTCAGGGGTTGCAGTGGATGCTGGCGGATATGTCGATCGGGCTGGCGGCCGCGCAGGCGCTGGTCTGGAAGGCGGCGGCGAGTGCTCCGGCGGGCGGCTTCCCGGATATGTGCATGGCCGCGCAGGCCAAGATACTGGCGGCGGAGACGGCGGTGAAGGTGACCAACGACGCCTTGCAACTGCATGGTGCCGCGGGCTATTCGCGCAACCTGCCGCTGGAGCGGATGGTGCGTGACGCGCGGATGTTCACCATCGGCGGCGGCACCGCGCAGGTGCTGCGGACCCAGGTGGCGGGCGCTCTGCTGGGCCGAAAGCTGCCGCAGACGCGGGAGGGCTATTTGCCCGAATCCGCCGCCGCTGGAGGCCGGCGCCAGGTGGCATGAACGGCGAACTGTCGCCGCCAACGTCTGGCACAAAAATACGCTAAAAACATTGCACGACCGTCATCCTTCTGGCCTAATCCCCGCAATGCGGCGCTTCCAAGGTGCTGTATCAAATAGATTGAAGGGGAGAGAAGCATGAGATCGATGACCGCAATTGCTGCGGTGCTGGCAGCGACGCTGACCGCATCCGCTGCCAGTGCCGCGACCGAGATCACCTGGTGGCACGCCTTTACCGGACGGTTGGGTGATCTGCTGGCCGAACAGGTCGAGCAATTCAACGCCTCACAGTCGGACTATGTCGTGGTTGCCACCAACAAGGGCAACTATTCCGAGACGCTGAACGCCGGTATCGCCGCATTCCGCGCCGGTGAGCAGCCGAACATCCTCCTGGTCTTCGAGGTCGGCACCGCGACCATGATGGCGGCACAGGGTGCTGTGAAGCCGGTCTATCAGTTGATGGAGGAAACCGGCGAATCCTTCGACCCCAGCGTCTATCTGCCGCCGGTCGCCGGGTACTACACCACCACCGACGGCAAGATGCTGTCGCTGCCCTACAACTCGTCGACGCCGGTGCTCTACGTCAATCGCGATGCCTTCTAGGCGGCTGCCGTCGATCCGGATACCGACCTCTCGACCTGGGAGAATGTCGATGCGGCGATGACCGCATTGCAGCTTGGCGGCGAGGAATGCCCGCTGGTCACGGCGTGGCAGAGCTGGGTGCATCTGGAGAACCTGTCCGCCTACCACAACGTGCCGTTCGCGACGAAGGAGAACGGTTTCGCTGCTCTCGACACCGAGCTCGCGTTCAACGGCCCGGTCCAGGTGGCGCATATCGAGGCGATGGGCGAATGGGCCCGCGACGGCAAGTTCATCTACACCGGCCGGCGCAACGAGGGCGGGGCGAATTTCCGTGGCGGCGATTGCGCGCTGTTCACCGAGTCCTCGGCTGGCTATGCCGGAGTGAAGAAGGAGGCCGCGTTCAAGTTCGACATCCGTCCGTTGCCTTATTGGGCGTCCGTTCATGGTGCGCCGCAGAACACCATCATCGGTGGCGCGTCGCTGTGGGTGATGGAGGGCCATGACGCCGCGGAATATGCTGGCGTGGCGGAGTTCCTGAACTTCCTGTCGACATCGGACATCCAGGCTGCCTGGCATCAGAACACCGGCTACCTGCCGATCACCCTGTCGGCCTATGATCAGATCAAGGCGTCGGGCTTTTATGACGAGAACCCCGGCACCGACATCGCCATCATCCAGATGACGTCGAAGGCGCCGACCGCCAACTCGAAGGGGTTGCGGCTGGGCAGCTTCGATCAGATCCGCGGCATCATCGACGAGGAACTGGAGGCGGTTTGGGCGGGAGACAAGACCACACAGGCGGCCCTCGACAGCGCCGCCGAGCGCGGCAACGAGCTGCTGCGGCGGTTCGAACAAGCCAACCAGTGAACGCCCATCTGTGACTGCCAACGTGTCTGGGGCTGCGGCCCCGGACTCCCGTTCCACGGCGATTGCCTGACAGGATCCGGCGATGGAAAAACGGGTTATCTTCAATAACCGCGTGCTGCCCTACGCGCTGGTGGCGCCACAGTTATTGGTGACGGCGATTTTCTTCTTCTGGCCGGCTGGCCAGGCGATTTATCAATCGGCGTTCATTCCCGACCCATTCGGGCTGAAAACCCAGTTTGTCGGCTTGGGAAATTTCGAGTTTTTGTTCTCGAACAAGTATTATCTCGCCGCGTTCCAGACCACGGCGGTGTTCTCGGGCCTGGTCGCCGGGCTGTCGATGGGGGTTGCGCTGTGGCTGGCGGTAATGGCCGACCGGGTGATCAAGGGCGCCGGCACTTACCGCACGCTGCTGATCTGGCCCTATGCGGTGGCGCCTGCTGTGGCAGGGGTGCTGTGGCTGTTCATGTTCAATCCCAATGTCGGGGTAGTTGCCTGGTATCTGGGCCAATATGGCTATCACTGGAACCATGTCCTTAACGGTGCCGAGGCGATGGGGCTGGTGGTGGCGGCCTCGGCGTGGAAGCAGATCAGCTACAACTTCCTGTTCTTCCTGGCCGGATTGCAGGCGATCCCGCGCAGCGTCATCGATGCGGCGGCGATTGACGGGGCGCGGTTCTGGAAACGGTTCTGGACCATCGTCTTCCCGCTGCTGTCGCCGACCACGTTTTTTCTGCTGGTGGTCAACGTCGTCTACGCCTTCTTCGAGACTTTCGGGGTGATCCACACCATCACCTCGGGCGGGCCGCAGCAATCGACCACGATCCTGGTCTACAAGGTCTTCGCCGATGGCTTCATCGGGCAGGACCTGGGGTCGTCGGCGGCGCAATCGGTAGTGTTGCTGCTCGTGGTGACGGTGCTGACGGTGATCCAGTTCCGCTTCATCGAGCGCAGGGTGCATTACTGATGAGCGGCATGGTCGAGAAACGCGGCGTCGGGCTGTGGCTGACCCATCTGGGGCTGGTGATCGGCATCGTTATCATCTGTTTCCCGATCTATCTGGCATTTGTCGCCTCGACAGTGACCCAGGTCGAGATCGTACGCCCGCCGATGCCGCTGGTGCCGGGCGGGCACTTCTTTGAGAACTACAGCGCGGCGCTGCTGTCGGGGGTGAATGCGCCGGTCTGGCGGATGCTGATGAACTCGATGATCATGGCGCTGGGCATCACCATCGGCAAGATCTCGATCTCGATCATCTCGGCCTATGCGATTGTCTATTTCCGGTTTCCGTTGCGATCGGTGTTCTTCTGGCTGATTTTTGTCACTCTGATGCTGCCGGTCGAGGTACGCATCGTGCCGACCTACGAGGTGGTGGCGAACTTCGGCATGCTGAATTCGTATTCCGGGCTGATCCTGCCGCTGATCGCCTCGGCGACGGCGACGTTCCTGTTTCGCCAACTGTTCCTGACCATCCCGGATGAGCTGGCCGAGGCAGCGCGGATCGACGGCGCCGGGCCGGTGCGGTTTTTCTTCGACATCCTGTTGCCGATGTCGCGCACCAACATCGCGGCGCTGTTCGTGATCTTGTTCATCTATGGCTGGAACCAGTATCTATGGCCGCTGCTGATCACTACCGAGCCGGAGATGAACACGGTGGTGATGGGGATCAAGCAGATGTTCCCCTCGGGCGATGATCTGGCCGACTGGCCGGTGATCATGGCAACCTCGATCCTGGCGATGATGCCGCCGGTTCTGGTCGTCGTGTGCATGCAGAAGCTCTTCGTCAAGGGCCTGATCGAGCAGGAGAAATAACCATGGCGACGGTAACCCTCGAAGGGCTGAGCAAGACCTATCCCGGCGGTTTCAACGCCGTCAAGGGCGTTGACCTCGATGTTGCCGACGGCGAGCTGGTGGTGATTGTCGGGCCGTCGGGTTGCGGCAAGTCCACGCTGTTGCGCATGGTCGCCGGGCTGGACATGACGGTCTACCGCAACATGGCCTATGGGCTGACCAACCGGCGGGTGCCGAAAGACGAGATTGACACCAAGGTGCGCGAAGTGGCGGAGACGCTGGAGTTGACCGACCTGCTGCAGCGACGCCCATCGCAGCTGAGTGGCGGGCAGCGCCAGCGGGTGGCGATGGGCCGGGCGATCGTGCGCAGCCCCAAGGTGTTCCTGTTCGACGAGCCGCTATCCAACCTGGACGCCAAGCTGCGGGTGCAGATGCGCATCGAGATTAGGCGATTGCAGCGCAAATTGGCGGTGACGTCGCTGTATGTCACCCATGACCAGGTCGAGGCGATGACGCTGGCCGACCGGTTGGTGGCGATGAACGCCGGCCAGGTCGAGCAGATCGGCACGCCGATGCAGTTGTATGAACGCCCGGCGTCGCTGTTCGTGGCCCAGTTCATCGGCGCGCCGCCAATGAATATCCTGCCCTGCGTGGTGCGCGCCGGGCAGGCGATGTTCGGCGAGATTGCGCTAATGCCGGTGCCGTCGCCTGATGGGACGCCCGGTGGCACGCCCGACGGCACTCAGGTCTCGGTCGGCATCCGGCCCGAGCATGTGCTGGTGCGCGATCCGCTGGCAACGCCCCTGCGCGGCGTCGTCGAACTGGTCGAGAGGCTGGGGGCCGAGACGCTGGCCCATGTCTCGATCGCCAGCGAGCGAAAGCTGTTCACGGTGATCGCCTGGGTCCCGGAGGGGAAGGCGCCGAAAGACGGTGAAGCAGTATCGCTGGATGCCCAGCACATACGCCTGACGCTGTTCGATGCGGGGGGCAAGCGGGTTCAAGCGACGTAGACGCGGGTCGGGGCAAACGAACGCCGCGACCAGCGTTATATGACGCTCAGCATGACCGCCCAGATCGCAACGGAGATTCGCGCAGCTTCGGCATGATGCCGGGCGCCGGCATGGTGTGCCGCACTGCGCCAGACGCCGACCACCATGGCCACATTGTAGGGCAATGATGACAGATGGATCGCGAGCGCGAGTACCCCGTTCAGGTTCGCCGCCAGCGCCCCCAGCATCGCGGCGGTGGCGGCGATGTTGACGGTGGCGCCGATTAGGAACGCATAGATCCAGAAGGCTTCACCCAGCGGCAGCGCGCCGCGCCATAACGCGCCGAGCTGCCTCACTTCCGCCCGGCCGCTGCCTGTTGCCGCGCCCGCGCCCGGCGCGACAGCATGTTCAGGCCCTCGACCAGCGCCGAGAACGCCATGGCGCCGTAGATGTACCCCTTCGGGACATGGGCGCCGAAACCTTCGGCGATCAGGGTCATGCCGATCATCAACAGGAAGCCGAGCGCCAGCATGACGATGGTGGGGTTGGCCTCGATGAACTTCGCCAGTGGGTCGGCCGCCAGCAGCATGACCCCGACGGCGGTGACCACGGCGATCACCATGATCGGCACATGCGGTGTCAGGCCAACGGCGGTGACGATGCTGTCGATCGAGAACACCAGATCGAGGACCAGGATCTGGGTGATCACGGCGGTGACGCTGAGTTGCACGGCCCCTGCCGAGAACAGATCGCCATGCGGGTCGGGATCGACGTTGTGGTGGATCTCGCGGGTTGCCTTCCAGACCAGGAACAGGCCACCGGCGATCAGGATCATGTCCTTCCACGAGAACGGTTGGCTGAACACCTCGAAGACCGGCGCGGTCAGCCGGACGATCCAGGCGATGGTGCCGAGCAGCGCCAGCCGCAGGATCAGCGCCAGCCCGATGCCGATCCGCCGGGCGCGGGCGCGCTGGCCCAAAGGCAGCCTGTTGGTCAGGATCGAGATGAAGATGAGATTGTCGATGCCGAGCACGATTTCGAGCACCACCAGGGTGGCGAGGGCGACCCAGGCTGTCGGGTCGAGGATGAGCGCGCTGATCATGTCCATGTGGGGGTCTTTCGCGAACCGTTGTTCGCGTGAAGATGGTGTCGGGGAGGTGGGAATGTTAGGGCTGGAGGCCCCGTAGGGCCCCCACATCTTTTACCAAGTTCTTTCGCTTGTTGCGATTCTTCTCGGGTCAGTTCGGGCAGGCAGTGTCTGGGAAATTTCCCAGCGTTTGTTCGCCAACTTGGTTTGCGTCGACCGGGAGTCCGGCGATGCGGATGATCGAGGCGAGTGTCCAGCTCGCGTCGTCCACATTGTCCTTGCCCGCGCAAAGTAGCGGATCTTCATTGGGTGTCCAGCATGGGTCGATATTCAGCCACGAGCATGGATCGCCTTTGAGAAGCCCAGCGAAGACTGCGCAAACAATGGCAGAGCCTAATCTCCCGAGCGTGTTACCTGCATTCCCGCCTGGCTGACTTGCCGCCTCTTTCAGCAGATAGAACCATAGGGAATCTGGCTCGCCTGCGGCCAAAGCGACTGGTTTAATGCAGCATTTTTTCGCCAAGGCAGTGCCTGCGGGCAGACCGAACGTCAAGCTTCGCTTGAGATTGCGGAAAGCAAGGACGTTGAGAGGGTCGTCCAGGGGCCCTTCTCGCAGATGCGCCAACGCGTTCGACAGCTTGGTGTCTATCTTTCGTCCCATTTGCGGGAACGGGCCTTGCGAGCTTGTCATCGGCAGGAACCAGTCCCACTGAATGACGTTTTCCTTCAACATCGGGCGAAAGCCCCGGAGATCATCCGTTGTCCCGCCAGGGGAGTTATCGAAGATCGGCGCAAAACTGCCGAAGCCGCGATGCGGATCGTTGGTTTGATAGCTGTTCCGGACCATCGAGTGGCCAAAGCGGTAGGCTGCAACCGAGAATTCAATTGGCATGAACGGTGCGTTCTTCCAGCTGTAGAGGTCGTCGAGCCCGCATTCCCATTTCATCCTGCCGCCACAGGCCTTGACCAATTTGAGCGCGCATTTGTGCGTGTCATCAATTGCGATTCGTTTGACGAAGTCGTTCCAGGCGATGTGTTGGTAGAGCCACCGTAGGGTCTGGCGCGCGCTTTCAAATACCTCTCCGGATGCAACGCCTTTCGCGCGGGCTCGGTCGACCAAGGAATTATGCGCCAACAGAAAAGCAAGCTGTAGCTGGCTGACCATCGCGTTCTCGTCATTGCGCATGTCGCCAATCATAGCCCGGCCTTGCGCATTGCGCGGTAGGTCGCGGAGCTTGGTGCCGGCAACCTCGCCGATCAGCAACTTCGCTTTGTCGGTCTCGTCGTAGAGATAGGGCTGGTCGTCGGGGCCCCGACCATAAACGTTATCCAGATCGAGCCTAGGGGTCCTGAAGTTCAGCAACCCATTCGGATCATTCTGTCGCATCAGTGATGAGGCGGGGTCGAAGGTGATGTCATGATCGATGAACTGCCCAAAATATGTGTAGGCAGCCGGGATATTCGAGCTGAACTGCGCCTCCAGATCCGCAATCTTTTGGTTATCGCCGGCGATCTCGCCCGGGGTTAGGCCGGACGCCTCAATCATCTGGTTCTTTGCTATGTCGAGGAAGAAAGCATCGAGTTGATCGACTGAAACGCCTTCAGGCGCCCATGCGGGGAGCTCTGCGCAGAGTCGACCGAAAGGGCCGTGATAGAACTTCGAACGTGGAGCGAGTATGTCGAAATGTGCTGCACCATGTGCCATAGGGTTGCCTCCTTCAATGTTTTGACTCAGTGGCTAAAGTAGCCTTCGAATTTTAGCAGAGATCGACCTACCAATCTGTGACTTTCCTCACACACTCGCTTCGACAAGTGGCCTCAGCGGGGCTAACGTGCATGCATGAAACACAGCCATGATCTTCTGTCCGTTCAGGCTTGATGCAAGGTAGAGACCATCATGAACCCGTTCAGCTTCCAGACCACCCGATCAATCCTGTCCGAGGTTGGCGCGACCGAGAAAATCGGCGCGATCATGGCCGAGATGGGGTGCCGCAAGGTCGCCTTGGTGACCGATGCGGGCGTGCTGGGGTTGGGGCTGGCGGATGCGGCGCTGAAGGGGTTTGCCGAGGCCGGGATCGAGGTTTTTGTCTGGTCTGACGTGGTCGCTGATCCACCGGAAGCGAAAATGCTCGACGCGGTGGCGGCGTGCCGGGCGGCCGGGGTCGATGGGGTGGCCTCGGTCGGTGGCGGCTCGCCGATGGACACCGCCAAACTGATCGCCGTACTGCTGGGCCAGGACCAACCGATTGCCGAGATGTACGGCATCGGCCAGGTCAAGGGCGAGCGGTTGGCGCTGGTGCTGGCGCCGACCACGGCGGGGACGGGATCCGAGGTGACGCCGATTGCCATTGTCACGACCGGGGCAGCCGAGAAGAAGGGTGTGGTCAGCCGTCAGTTGCTGCCGGATTATGCGGTGCTGGACGCCGGCCTGACCACCGGGCTGCCGGCCGCAGTTACGGCGGCGACCGGGATCGATGCGATGGTGCATGCGATCGAGGCGTTCACCTCGAAGCACAAGAAGAACCTGGTCTCGGACTGTCTGGCCCGGCAGGCGCTGGCGCTGTTGGGGGCGAATATCCGCACTGCCTGTACCGATCCGGGCAATCTGGCGGCGCGCGGCGACATGCTGACAGGCTCGATGCTGGCGGGGATGGCCTTCGCCAATGCGCCAGTGGCGGCGGTGCATGCGCTGGCCTATCCACTGGGCGGGCATTTCCATGTGCCGCATGGCCTGTCGAATGCCATGGTGCTGCCCTATGTGCTGGAATTCAACCGCGGCCCAGCGGCGGCGATGTACGCCGAGCTGGCGCCAATCATCTTCCCGGAGCTATCGGGGTATGACGGCGAGATGCGGGTGACCGGAATGATCGACAACTTCAAGGCGCTGGGGCCGGAGCTCGGCATGACCACCCGCCTGAGCGAGGTGGGCGTCAACCACAACAACCTGCCGATGCTGGCCGAGGACGCGATGAAGCAGCAGCGCCTCCTGGTCAACAACCCACGCGAGATGACCTACGAGGCGGCACTGGAGATTTATACTCAGGCGCTGTGATCAGGATTGCCGAGCAGCGCGGCGATCAGCGGGCTGTCGGGGTCGGTCAGCCCGTCGATGACGTCAAAATGGTGTCGGCCGGGGTCTTCGACGGCGCGGGTCTCGACTCCGCAGCCAGTCCAGATATTGGCCAGTAGGGCGTTCTGGCGGCGGAACTCCGGACGCTCGGCGGCGCCGACCCAACACGTGAGCGGGACGTGCGCGCGGGGATTGAGCAGGGCCGGGCTTTCGGCGGCGGCCTCGGCGCGGTCGAGCCGGAGATCGTCGTTCAGCGCTGTGTGCATCAGCGGGCGCAGGTCGTGGACGCCGCTGATCGAGACCACCGAGGCGATCCGGGCCGCCACCGCCTTCGGCAACGGTGCGTCCTCGCACGGCATTCGGGTGACCAGATGCCCGCCCGCCGAGTGCCCGGTCAGGCGGATCGGCCCACCAAGCTCGCGCGCTGCGGCGGTGATCGCGGCGCCGATCTGGCGGGTGATGCCGGAGATGCGGATCTGCGGGCACAGCGTATAGCCGGGCATCGCCACCGCCCAGCCGCGCGCCAGGGCGCCGGCGGCCAGATGGGACCAATCGGATTTGCCGAAAGCGCGCCAATAGCCGCCGTGGACATAGACCACCAGACCCAGCGCCATCCCCTCGGGCAGGAACAGATCGAAGCGTTCCCGCGCCGTGGTGCCGTAGGCGATATCCAGCTGAGCGCGGCCCGCCGCTGTCAGGCGGTCGCGCAGTGCCGCGGCTTGCGCCCGCCAGCGCGGCGGGAAATCCGCCGATCCGGGGATGTGATTGCCGTTGTTATAGGCGCTGTCCCAATCCATTTTGCCAACCTAGCTCCGGGACCGCGATTATTTCTTGGTCTTCGTCGCTGGTAGGGGTGGAAAAATCCTCCGAGTCGCGTTCAAGTCACAATCGGAAGACCAAAATCAATCCTGGGAGGGACATTGAGATGAAAAAACGTTGTGGGTGGCACGCTGTTGGCCGCTGCGATTGCCGTGGCCGGGGTGGCCAAACCGTCCATCCTGGCGCCGAACTATCCGACCGGGACCGATGCGCTGATCGGGTTCAAGAGCCAGTTTGGCGACACCGTCGCTGGCGAGATCTACACCAAGCTGGGGCAGGATGACTACGCCGCCGAGATCGCCTAGGTCCGGACCTCGCGCGCCGATTCGGTGTTCTTCTTCCTGCCCGGCGGCATGGGTATCGCCTTCATGAAGCAGTATGCGGCGGCGGGCGTGGGCTTGCCAGTCTACGGCCCGGCGTTCTCGTTCGACGAGATCATCCTGGGTGCTGTCGGCGATGCGGCGCTGGGGGTGAAGAACACCTCGCAATGGGCCTAAGAACCTCGATAACGCAGCCAATGCGGCCTTTGTCGAGAGCTTTCGGGCCGCCTATGGCCGGACACCGACACTGTACGCCTCGCAGGGGTTTGATTCTGCCAACATGATATTCTCGGCGATAGACAAGGTTGATGTGGGTGACGCCGCCGCTTTCCGCACAGCGCTGGAGGCAGCGGATTTCGCCAGTGTGCGCGGGGCGCTCAAGTTCGGCAACAACCACCACCCGATCCAGAACATCTACGTGCGCGAAGTGATCGCCGGGGACGGCAAGCCGACCAACAAGCTGGTGGGCGTGGCTGAGGAGAACCACCAGGACGCATACCTCCGGCGAGATCATGGTGTTTGTCATCTTGGGCGGGGTCGGGCGGCTGTTCGGGCCGGTCGCCGGGGCGGCGTTGTTCGTGGCGTTGGAGCATGTGCTGGGCGGGTTGACCGAGCATTGGCAGTTGCTGCTGGGGCTGATCCTGCTGGGCGTGGTGCTGTTCGCGCGTGGCGGTCTGGTCGGCATAGTGACGGGGAATGCCAAGCATGGCTGAGCCGGTTCTGGAAGTTCGCGGGTTGCGCAAAAGCTTCGGCGCGTTGAAGGCGACCGACGGGGTATCGCTGACCCTGGAGGCGGGCGAGATCCACGCGCTGATCGGGCCGAACGGGGCCGGGAAATCGACCCTTGTGGCGCAGATCGCCGGGCAGCTGGCGCCGGACGCGGGCGAAATTTGGCTGGCTGGGCGCGAGATCACCGGCCTCAGCATCGCTGGGCGGGCGCGGCTGGGGTTGGGGCGGACCTTTCAGGTCTCTTCGCTGGCGCTGGAGTTCTCGGTGCTTCGGAATGTGATGCTGGCAATGCAGGGGCGGCGGGGGTCCAGCTTTGGTTTCCTGGCGCCGGTGATGTGCGACAGTCGGCTGCTGGAGCCGGCCCATGCTGCGGCTGGAGGCGGTTGAGACCTACTACGGGCCGATCCAGGCGCTGTTTGGCGTCGAGCTTGTCGTTGGGGCCGGACAGGTAGTGGCGCTGATGGGCCGCAACGGCATGGGCAAGACCACGACCATCCGCTCGATATTGAACCTCACGCCGCATGCGCGCGGGCGGATTACCTTCGAGGGCCGCGATCTGGCGGGATATGCGCCGCACCGGGTGGCGCGGCTGGGGCTGGTGCCGGAGGGGCGGCGCTGTTTCCCCAACCTCACGGTGGCCGAGAACCTGATCGCCACCCAGCGTCCCGGTCCGTGGGACCGGGCGGCGGTGGAGCGTCTGTTCCCGCGGCTGGCCGAGCGTGGCGGGCAGATGGCGGCGACCCTGTCGGGCGGCGAGCAGCAGATGCTGGCGATCGGCCGGGCGCTGATGACCAACCCGAAGCTGCTGATCCTCGACGAGGCCACCGAGGGGCTGGCGCCAACCATCCGGGCCGAGATCTGGGCGGCGCTGGCACGGCTGAAGGCTGAAGGCGAGGCGATCCTGATCGTCGACAAGACGATTCGCGAATTGCTGCCTCTGGCCGATGAATGCGTGATCCTCGAGCGCGGCGCGACGGTTTGGACCGGACCACCGGGGGCGCTGGATGGTGCGATCTCCGACCGATATCTGGGGGTTTGATGGCGCGACTGGAGCGCTCGCGGCTCAGAATGCGCAGAAACCCCCTGATGCCAAGGCGACCGCGCAGAAGGCGGCAAATCCGATGCCGAGCATGATTTGCTCTCCTGCCGACATAACGCGCCAGGTCGTGCCCGGACCACCGCGGCCCATGAAGCAGGGTGCGGTCTCAGCCACCGTGATCGGACGTGTATCGATGGTACCGGACGTCGTCTGCGCGCGTTCAGCCAATTCCGAAATCTCGGGTGCGGTGGCGGTCTGCCGGGTCATCAGCGCGACATAGTAGTTAGTGGTGATGATCTCGGCCCGGACCGAGCCGAGGGCGCGGGCACCAGAGGATTCCCCAACCTCGAAGTTCAGGCCACGGCAGGTCAGCGGGCCGAGCGACGTGATCCGGTATTCGCCCGGTTGGAGGTCCACAATCGCCAGCGCGCCATTCGCGAACTCCACACCGACTGGCTCATCCGTGCCGTCCCGAACCAACTGGATCCTGCCGGTGCCGTCGGACCCCAGCACCGTTTCAGTCGCACCGGTGATTGTTAATTGGAGCGCCGTGGGGATCAACTGGACCGGCTGAGGGTCAGATGGCGCGGTAGCGCAGGCGCCAAGCAGCAGCGGCAACAGCACCATCAGATCGGCGATTCGTTGAGTAAGTCGCATCGCCGAAATATAGTGCGATTGTGCTGTCGTGACGAGGTCGGACGGCGCCGGGTGCCGCGCTAGCTTGACAAAAAGCGCCGGCCGAGCGTCACCTAGGCTACCATTCCGCCCAAAGGAGACCAGCCATGACCCACACATCTGATGCCATCATCATCGGAGCCGGCGTCATCGGCGCCGCCACCGCATTCGAGCTGGCCAAACGGGGCTGGAAGACGCTGAGCGTCGACCGCAACACCCAGGCCGGGCATGGCTCGACCGCCGGGTCATGCGCCATCATCCGGATGCATTATTCCACGCTGGACGGTACCGCCTTCGCCTATGAGGGCTATCACTATTGGCGCGATTGGGCGGAGTATCTGGAGGCGCACGACCCGAACGGGCTGGCGCAGTTTTGCGAGACCGGCTGTCTGGTGATGAAGACCGATCAGAACGGCCATCTGGCGAAGCATATGACAAACAGCCGGTCGCTGGGCTGCCCGTTCGAGGAATGGGATGCGGCGCGGATCGCGGCGCGGCTGCCGGTCTATGACCTGACGGGCTATTTCCCGCCGAAACGAATGAACGACCCCGGATTTGGCGAGCCGACCGGGCCGGCACTGCGTGGTGCGGTTTACTGGCCCCAGGGCGGCTATGTGACCGACCCTGCGCTGTCGGCCCAGAACCTGGTCCATGCGGCGAAGGCCAAGGGGGCGGCGTTCCGGCTGGGGGTGACGGTGACCGAGATCCTGCGCGAGGGCAGTCGCGTCAAAGGCGTCCGGCTGGCTGACGGCGAGGAGCTGCACGCGCCGGTGGTGATCAATGTCGGCGGGCCGGCCTCGTCGCGGATCAACGCCATGGCCGGGGTGCTGGACGACATGACCATCTCGACCCGGCCGCTGCGCCAGGAGGTGGCGCATGTGCCCGCACCCGAGGGCTTCGATTTCGAGCGCGAGGGGCTGATCGTCTCGGACAGCAACATCGCCTGCTATTGCCGGCCCGAACACGGCAACAACATCCTGATCGGGTCGGAGGACCCGCCCTGCGACACCCATCAATGGGTCGAGGATGATGCGAATTATGATCGCGATTTCAGCGACCAGTGGAAGACCCAGGCGATGCGCTTTGGCCAGCGGGTGCCGAGCCTGGGGATACCATCGGCGATGCGTGGGGTGGTGGATTTGTATGACGCGTCGGACGACTGGATCCCGATCTACGACAAGTCGCAGCTGCCGGGCTTCTACATGGCCTGCGGCACTAGCGGCAACCAGTACAAGAACGCGCCAATCGCCGGTAAGATGATGGCGGCGCTGGTGGAATACTGCGAGGGCGGCGCCGACCACGACACGGCGCCGCTGCGCTTCACGCTGCCCTATCTGGGGCGCGAGATCGACGCCGGGTTCTATTCAAGGCGGCGGGAGATCAACGCGGAGTCAAGCTTTTCGGTGTTGGGGTGACGGGGAGGCTCACACCCCCGATGCATGCCGCATTACCTCCAGCAAAATTGCGGCGTAGATTAGGAAGCTGGCGATCAGCACGAAGGCGTGCCAGATGGCGTTGTGAAAGCGCAGCCGCTCCCAATACAGGAACAGGACGCCGACCGTATACAGCCCGCCCCCGGCGGCGATCAGCATGAAGGTGGCGTTCGAAACCCCGTTCAGAATCGGCCCGCCGATCACAACGACCGCCCAGCCCATGGCGAGGTAGAGGGTCAGCGTGAAGCCTTGCCAGCGCCGCGCCGAGATCATCTTGAAGGCGACCCCAACCAGTGCTGCCCCCCAAATGCCAGCGAGGATCGACGGTGCCGCATCACCTGCGAGCAGCACCGCGAGCGGCGTGTAGGTGCCGGCGATCTTCACATAGATGGCCGCGTGGTCGAGGCGGCGCAGGATCTGTTTCCTGCGGCCCTGTTGTGCCATGTGATAACAGGCCGAGCAGGTCAGCATCGCGATCAGGCTGACCCCGTAGATCAGCGCGGCGCCGACGGTCGATGCGTCGCCATACCAGAATGCGGCGAGGGTGACCATGACCGGCACCGCGATCAGCGCGGCGATGATCCCTATGATATGGAGAGCGGCATCGGCAAGCCGCTCGGCCCGGCTATAGCGCGGCAGGCTGGCCGTGCCCTTCAGAAGGGCTGCGCGAGAAACAAAACCGACCATAAACTCAACCACACCGCCCACTTACCAACTACGACCACACGATATCCACGATAACACGCTCTGGTTGTAAAAGCACCGACGAATTATTTCTTAAGTGTGCGAGCGGACCGGGCTTGCCTGATCAATGCTCGCGTTCCTGCCCGGGCCCGAGCGCATCGCGGGTCCGTCGTTGCCCGCGCGGGTGGCAATGCGTCGTCCCGACAGGGATCGGACCAGCCAAGATCTGCGGTTACTCGATCGAGCAGGCGAGGGTCCGGCTGATCTGGGCCATCGGGCGGCCCGACTCGGCACGCCAATTGTCGAAGGCGGCCTGAACCCTGGCGAGGTCGCGCTGCGAAGTCGGTTCCTTATCGACCACGCCTTCGCGGATCAGCGCGCGCACCACGTCGCGCGACAACACAAAGCTGTCGACCCCCATGGTGCGCAGGAAATACTGGCCGGAGGTGCCGCCGAGTCGCGCTGCGCGTTTCTTCAGGACGGTCAGCAGGCCAACATAATCCGTTGCTGGCCAAGTGGCGAAGGCTTTGGCGGCGGTGCCGTGCTCGGCGGCGAGATCGCGCAAAAAACTGGCGTTCTCGGCCACCGATCGGATTTTGGCGCCGTTCCGAACGATGCTTTTGTCTTTCAGCAAGGCGTCGAGATCGTCGTCGGACATCATCGAACAGCGGCTTGGATCGAAGCCCCAGAAGGCGGACTCGAAACCGGGCCATTTGGCCTCGATCACCTTCCAGCTGAAGCCCGCCTGAAATACCGCGCGGGTCATCGTGGCGAGCCAGCGGTGGTCAGGAATCGCGGCAAGTTCAGTCGGGGTCTTGGGCGACGGCAGGGTCTTCTCGAAGGCGTTCGCTCCACCCTTGCGGGCGGCGGCCATTGCGAACAGGGCGTCAAAGCTGTGAGGTGTCGGCATCTGGCGGTCCTTTCCTGCTGCTCGGCACGGTAGATAGACTGGTCGCGGTCCACTGCAATCCTGCGGCTTACGGGCCGTTCCATTGGACCTGACCGTAACCGGAGAGGTCGTAGCCGCCAAGCTCAGTCGCTTTGGCGGCGAAGGCTGGGGTGCGGCAGAACGCTGTAAACGCCTGCCAGCGCGGCGCGAAGTAGGCGCGGCGCTCGATCGCGATATCGTAGCGCTCGGTCACCAGCGCCACGAAGCCGAGGCGGAACTGGCGGGCCATCGCCTCCAGTCCCAGCGCCGCATCGGCCCGACCGGAAGCAACGGCGGCGGCGACATCGGCCTCGGTGCGCGCCGGGTTGGCGACAGCTTTAATATCGGCGCGGGTCAAACCGGCCTCGGCCAGCAGATGGTCGAACAGGATCTGGCCGCCGGCCTTGGGCTGACGCAGCGCAATACGGCGGCCCTTCAGGCCAGCGATGCCGATGATTTCCGCCTCAAGTCCCGGCGCTACGATCAGACCGCGGCTGCGCTTGGCCCATTCAATCAGAACCACGGGGGCGTCGCCCAGGCGGGCGCTGACATGGGCGCGGTTCCAGTCGCCGGTGCCGGGCTCGTACACATGCATTCCGCAGGCGATAGCCTCGTTGCCGGCGATCCGGTCCAGCCCGTCGAGACTGCCGTCGAAGAAGCTGGCGAGGCCGCTGCCGGACTCCCGCAGCGCCCAGTCGAGCAGCGGGTCGTGGCTGCCACTGACCACGTCGGGCGGGCGCGTGGCGCCTAACCGGGTTGGCCGAGCGCCAGAGAGCCAGTCCTCGATCTCGGTCTTCGGAAACAGCAGTTTGCCGGTGACGCGGCGGCACGGGATCTCGCCCGCCGCGGCGAGGTCGTAGACCTTGCGCTCCTTCACGCGCAACAGCGCCGCGACCTCGCGGGTGGTCAGAAACTCCGGTGCTGCGGTGTCACGATCCATGGGTCCAGTGGTA
>DATLAW010000229.1:0-7766 GCA_035527255.1 Thermohalobaculum sp.
TCCGCTGGCACCCTCGTAGTTGATGTCTTTGCCCGCCGCGATCAGCGCCTTGGCCTTCTCCCATTCGCCGGGACGGATGATCTCGCCCGGTGCATTGGCAACCTCGCGCAGCGCTGCCGACAACTTGGTGCGGTCAGCCGAACCCGCCTTCTCGATTGCCAGCGCGACCAGGAACGTGGCGTCATAGCCGTGGCTGGCATAAGGCGCTGCCGGGTCCATGCCGGTCTTCTCGAACTCCTTGGCGAAGATCTGGTAGCTGGTATTCTCCGGGTCCGATGCGGACTGGGTGATCATCAGGTTGCCGACCAGGTTCTCGGCGCCGATCTGCTCGATGACCGAGACGTCGAACATACCGTCAGCCGCCATGAACTTGCTGAATGCCCCGGTCTCCAGCGAATTGCGGATGATGGTGATGCCTGACCCGCCGTAATAGGCGAACAGCGCCAATCCCTCGGCACCGCCACCGGAAAGGGTCTGGATCTCGGACCGGTACGACGCCTTGTTCGGCTCGTGCACCTGATTGGCGGTTACCTTACCGCCCATGCCTTCGAAGCTCGACGCGAAAACCCCGGCGATACCGGCGTTGTAATCGTCGTTCGAATAGGTCACGGCAAGCGCCTTGAACCCGGCGTCCCAGGCCAGCTTCGCCAACGCGGCGCCCTGATAGGCGTCCGACGGGGCGGTGCGGAACACCAGGTCATTATCTTTCAGATCGCTGACCGACGGCGCCGTCGCCGAGTCCGAGATCGCCAGGATACCGGCCGGGATCGTAACCGACTGCACCATGCCGTTGGTCGCACCCGAACACGAGGCGCCGATGACGGCAACGACCTGCTCGACATTGACCACCTTGTTGCCAGCATCGACGCCAGCCTTCGGGTCGCACTGGCTGTCGGCCAGCATCAGCACCATCCGGTCGCCATTCAGCAAACCGCCCTGCGCGTTCACATCCTCGGCGGCCAGATTGCGCCCGGCGACGATCGGCGCGACCAGTTCGGCGATCGGGCCGGTGACACCGGCGACCGAGCCGACCTTGATATCGCCCGCCATGGCCGGAGCCGCGACGAGGGCCGCTATTGCGGCCGCTGTCATCAAACGTTTCATTCGGTAGTCCTCCCTGAGTTTTTCACCGGGGAGTTATCGCCCCGATGGCGTGGATTTGGTTTTGGCCGGGTCTCCGGCAAAATCCCCTGCGGTCGCTTTTGCAGGATGA
The DNA here is from genome assembly GCA_035527255.1 of Thermohalobaculum sp. Lineage (GTDB taxonomy): Bacteria > Pseudomonadota > Alphaproteobacteria > Rhodobacterales > Rhodobacteraceae > Thermohalobaculum. Next base: position 1,214 of record DATLAW010000229.1, read on the forward strand.
ATTGCAGGATCAAACCAATCAAGAATACCCGGACATAGGCCGAGCGAATAGCGAATTCGTCAGGCAGGCGGCTGGTCAGGATCTCGGTCGACGACCACACCGTCCACATCAGCATCGCTCCCAGCACAGCGCCGCGATTGTTGGCCGAGCCGCCAACGATCAGCATCACAAAGACCAGGAAGGTCGCGGTCAGCGGGTCGCTGACATTGGGGTCGATTTGTTTGAGGTACTGCGCCATCAGCGCGCCGCCCAACCCCATCAAGGCCGAGCCGATCACGAAGCTTTCCAGCCGGAACCCCTCGATATTCTTGCCAGCGGCGGCGGCGGCAGTTTCGTTCTCGCGGATCGCCGTCATCACCCGGCCCCAGGGTGCGGTACGAGCCCGCTCCAGCGCCAGATAGATCAATGCGACAATGGTCAGAACCATGCCCAGGAACGCCAACGTGTTCCACGGCTGCGGCAACCCCTCGAACGCCTTCGGGATCTGGCTCACACCGCGCGGCCCGTTGGTCGCCCATATCTCGTTCTTAAAGATCAGCCGCACGATCTCGGCGATGCCGATGGTGGCGATGGCCAGATAGTCCGACCTGAGCCGGATGCAGATCTTCGCCACAGCGTACGCAACCACCGCCGACAGCACCATCGCCGCCAGCATCGCCAGCGGGATCGGCCAATTATACCCGCCCAGATGATCGCGGTAGATTGGCGTCGTCAGCAATGCCTGGGTGTAGGCGCCCACAGCGAAGAACCCGGCAATGCCGGCATTGAACAGGCCAGTGAAGCCCCACTGCACATTCAGCCCCAGCGCCAGCACCGAATAGATACCGCCCATGGTCAACAGGCTGAGGGCATAGATGAAATAGCCGTAATATTGTTCCATCAGAACTGCCTCCCCCGGAACAGTCCCTGGGGTTTCCAGATCAGCATCGCCACCATGATGGCGAAGGCGACCCCGGCCTTGTATCCCGGCGACAGCAATGGTGTTTCGCCGATCCACGGATATGAGCTTAGTTCTTCGACAATGCCAATCACCAGCCCGCCCGCCACCGCGCCGTAAGGCCGCCCGATGCCGCCCAGGATGGCGGCGGCGAACATCGGCAGCAACAGCTTGAAGCCCATCATGGTTTCAACATGGGTATCGAGGCCCAGGAACACCCCCGCCGCCACGGCCAGCGAAGCCCCCATCGCCCAGGTGGCCCGGATCACCAGCTCGGTATCGATCCCGGTCAGCGCGGCAAGCTCCGGATTGTCCGAGGTTGCCCGCATCGCTTTGCCGATCTTCGTCCGGGTCAGCATCAGATGCACCGCCATCATCAACACCACGGCGGCGCCGACAATCATGATGTGGCGGGGCAGGATCGCAAACGGGCCGAAGAATGCCATCTTTTCGATTCCGATCCTCAGCGCGTGCAGTTGAACGCCCCAGAAAAACTGGATCATCGAGCGGATCATCAGCATCAGCCCAAAGGACGCGATCACCAGCATGATCGTCGGGCTTTTGCGAAACGGTTTGAAGAAGGCAAGGTCCATGCCCAACACCAGACCAGTGGTCAGCAGCATCGCCACCGGCGCTACGGCCAGCGGATGCAGCCCCGATACCTGCACCAGGCTGAGCGTGATGTAGACCCCCAGGGTCATGGTGTCGCCATGGGCGAAGTTTGAGAACCGCAGGATGCCGAACGTCAGCGAAATGCCGATCGCCCCCAGTGCATAGATGCAGCCCAGAACGACGCCGGGGACCAGGTAGAAGTTGAGGAACTCCATCATGCCGGGCGCTCCGCCGTTGCGCCGAGGAACATCCGGGCGACTTCCTGGTCGGCGATCAGCGCCTGACCGGTCCCGGTATGGCGGTTCTCGCCGTCGACCAGCACATAGCCGCGATGGGCGATGTTCAGCGCCTGCTTGGCGTTCTGCTCGACCATCAGGATGGTCGCTCCGGCAGCATTGATGTTCTGGACGATCTGGAAGATCTCGCCGCGGTATTTCGGGCTCAGGCCCGCTGTCGGCTCATCCAATAGCAGGATCTTGGGGTGCAACATCAGCGCCTTGCTCATCGCCACCATCTGCCGTTGACCGCCCGACAACGACCCGGCGGGCTGGCGGCGTTTCTCGCGCAGCGGCGGGAACAGCTCGAATATCTCCTCGATCCGCGCCGCCGGGTTCTCAGCCGAGACATAGGCCCCCATCTCCAGATTTTCCTCGACCGTCAGGCTGACGAAGACATTGGCGCTTTGCGGCACATAGGCGACGCCCTTCATCACCACCTCACGCGGCGGCGTGTTGGTGATCGCCTCGCCGGCCAGCCGGATCTCGCCGGCGATGATGTTCAGCAATCCGAACACCGCCTTCATCGCTGTCGACTTGCCGGCCCCGTTCGGCCCGACGATGACAACGATCTCGCCCCGGTCGACATGCAGGTTGATGCCATGCAGGATCTCGGTCTCGCCGTACCCTGCCGAGACTGCATCAAGTTCGAGCATCGCGCTCATGCGGCGGCCTCGGCCGTATCGCCACCACCGAAATAGGCGTCGATCACCCGGGCGTCGTTGCTGACCTCGGAAAACGGTCCCTGCGTCAGAACCTTACCCTCGACCAGCACGATCACCGGGTCGCACAGCCGCGCGATCAGGTCCATGTCGTGCTCGACAATGCAGAAGGTGTAGCCGCGCTCGGCGTGCAGGCGCTGGATCATCTCGATGATCTTGTTCATCAGCGTCGGGTTTACCCCCGCGCCGGGTTCGTCCAGCAGCACCAGCTTCGAGTCGGCCATCATCCCCCGGCCCAGCTCCAGCAGCTTCTTCTGCCCGCCCGACAGGTTGCCCGCCAGCTCGTCGCGCAGATGGCTCAGGCCCAGGAACTCCAACGTCTCCTCGGCCCGCTCCATCACCTCGCGCTCACGCAACTGTACCCTCCCCGGAGCGAACCAGGTCAGCCAGACCGACTCGCCGGGCTGGTCCGGCGGCACCACCATCAGGTTTTCGATCACCGTCAGGCGGCCGTATTCGCGCGGGATCTGAAAACTGCGCACGATCCCAAGGTGGAACAGCTCATGGGTCGGCACCCCGGTGATGTCACGCCCCTCGAAGCTGACCTTTCCGGCGGTCGGCTTCTGCGCTCCGGCGATCATATCGAAGGTGGTGGTCTTGCCGGCGCCATTGGGCCCGATCAACCCGGTGATCGAGCCGCGCGCGACGTCGAAACTTGCGCCATCCACGGCGATCACGCCACCATAGTGCTTCACCAGATTTTCAACCCGTAGGATTGGCGTGGCGTCCATTTGCTCCCCGAACCAAAGGCTGCGCCTACCGCGCTGCTCAGCCTCTATGATGTTAAGCATCAGTCGATGGGTCAGGACAAGCCCCGGCAACAACTGGTTGTGCGTAGATTTGGATTTGGATGTGAACAGCGGCGACGGTCCTGCCTCTCAAATCCGGCCTATGCACTTCCCTTGCGACGGAGATCATGCCCCGGTTATTTCGCGGAGCAGTTCATTTCACCAAGCTCCGGCCGGAAATCTTTTCCATCCGCTCGGCCAGGTTGATGTCCTTGACCGTAAGGCCGCCGGTTTCATGGGTTGTCAGGCGCACGTCGACCCGGTTGTAGACATTCGACCACTCCGGGTGATGGTTCAGGTGCTCGGCTTCGAACGCAGCGCGTGTCATCCAGGCGATGGCGTCGCGGAAGCCACGGAAACGGAAGGATTTCGAGATCGCCTTGCCGTCGGCGGAAAGCTCCCAACCGGCGGTGGCAAGCTCGGCGGTGAGGGCGGGGGAATCGGTCATGGTGTTTCTCCTTCCTGTGTCCCCAGCAAATCACGGAACGCCCGGACGGTCGACCGGGTTTCTCGAACATGCCATGCTGCCGCATTGCGTTGATTTTGATTCCCAGTTGAAATTGGCGCGCGAAATGCGGCGATACAGGAGGCGGCGCGATGGCCAAGACGGTAATCTTCGATGTCGGCAATGTGCTGATCGACTGGGATATCCTCAGGGTCTTCCGGCAGATCCTGGCGGATGAAACAGAGATCGACCGGTTTCTGCGCGAAGTCGACTGGTTTGCCTGGAACTTGGAGCTGGATCGCGGTGGGTTGTGGGACCAGCGGGTTGCCGAGTTGAGCGCCCGCCATCCACATCGCCGGGCGCTGATCGAGGCGTCTCATCACCGTTGGGAAGACGCGGTGTCGGGAGAAATCCCCGGAGCCGTCGAGATCCTCGCTTCCCTCCGCGAGGCGGCAACGCCACTCTATGCCATTACCAATTTCTCAACCGAGAAATTTGCCGAATGCCAGGAGCGTTTTCCGTTCCTGGCCAATAGCTTTCGCGATATTGTTGTCTCGGCTCATGAGAGCTTGATCAAGCCCGATCCGGCGATCTATCGGGTTTGCCTTGATCGCAACGGCCTGACGGCCGGCGATTGCATTTTCATCGATGACAGTCCGGGCAATGTCGCCGGGGGCAACGCGGTCGGGATCGATGGCATCCTGTTCACCAACGCCGAAACGTTGCACCGCGATCTGACGGCGCGCGGATTGCCGTTGTGAGCGCGTCTACCGTGTGACTGATGTCAGCCGGGGCCGGTGCCAGTGAGCCGATAGCGGCGGAGCAGGCGGAATCCCTCGCCGCCGCCGGGGTCGCCGAACAGGCTGATATCGTCCACCCGAAGTACCGGGTCGAGATGCGGAGCGGCGAGGGTAGTCGCGGCTACGCTCAACGCTCCCGCCTCGCCGGGCTGGATGCGGCCAGTCAGGGTCAGGTGGAACCGGAAATCATCGAGAACATAGGGATAGCCCCAGCGGCTCAGGTTTTCCTCTTGGTGGTCGGTCAGGCCACGGGCCCGGCGCTGCGCCAGTTCCACCTCGGTCGGTGGTGCGCGAAAGGGATCGAGGTCGCGCGTGCAAGTGGCTGCCAGTGCGTTAATTTCCGGGGACGGCCCGGTTGGCATCAGCGCGACGAAACCGAGACGAGTGGAGGTCGCCAGACCCGGCGCGGTGGCAGGTGGATGGCGCGCCGCCAGACTGACCAGCGCCTGGTCGAGCGCCGCGGCGTCAGTTCCGGCGGTTAGGCGGAACGGCGGTTTGAGCGTGGCGTGAAAACCGTAGCGCCGTGGGGTGCGGGTAATCTCCGCCAGCGGGCGCGGTAGGGTTGGGCCAGGTTGGGAAGCCGAACGCCCCGCCTCGGCATCCCAGCCGAGCCATTCGGCACCGAAACGGGCCAGGCCCGACCCGGCTGGCGGAGCCCAGAAGACAGCGTAACGGGTGTATCCTTCGAGGCCGATCATTGAGCGCTCCGGTCACTTGCCAGGCGAGCCTAGCCGGATTTGCGTTTCACTGGTATGGCATCGGCGCAAAATGTGGAGTGGCTAGAATGCGCGGATTTGATGGGGCGGATATCGGGCTAGTGCTGGCGAATGCCCGGCTGGTGCTGGCGGACGAGGTTGTCACCGGCTCCGTTGTCCTGCGCGACGGGTTGATCGCTGCCGCTGACACCGGCAACGGAGTTCCGGCTGGCGCGGTCGATTGTGCCGGTGCCATTGTGCTGCCGGGTCTGATCGAACTGCATACCGACAATCTGGAGCGGCATTTGAAGCCTCGTCCGACGGTCGAATGGCCGCATGGCGCGGCGGTGGTGGCCCATGACGGAGAGATGGCATCGGCCGGGATCACCACCGTGTTTGATGCGTTGCGCGTGGGGTCGCTGAAGGAGCGTTCACCGTCTTCGAAATCATTCGGTTATGCGCGACGGGTGATGACCGAGCTTCAGAGGCTGGTGGCTGCGGGGGTGTTGCGGATCGACCATCGGCTGCATATCAGGGCCGAGGTCTGCTCGCAGACGGCACTGGCGGAAATGGACCAGTTCTCGGCCGATGACCAGATCGACATTGTCTCGATCATGGACCACACGCCGGGGCAGCGCCAGTTCACCGATATCCCGCAGTATCGCCGCTATCTTAAGGGCCGCCAGCATCTGAACGACCAGGAGATGGACGAATTTCTGGCATTTGCCAAAGGCCTGTCGGCGCAATATGGCCCCGAAAACCTTCGCGGGATCGTCGAACGTGCCAGGCGATTGGGTGCGGTGCTGGCGAGCCATGACGACACCACGGCCGAGCATGTCGCCCTGTCGGCAGGCCACGGGGTCAGGTTGGCCGAGTTCCCGACCACGCAGGAGGCGGCGCGGGCCTGCCATGCGGCTGGCATTCCGGTGATGATGGGGGCGCCGAACATTCTGCGCGGGGGCAGTCATTCCAACAACGTGGCGGCGATGGAGCTGGCGGAGCAGGGGCTGTTGGACATCCTGTCGTCGGACTATGCGCCCTCGGCGCTGCTGATGGCGGCGATGAAACTCGGGCGGGTGACCGATGACCTGCCCGGTGCCGTGGCGATGGTGACCAGCAATCCGGCGCGGGCTGTTGGGCTAGGTCATGTTGACAAATGCCTGAACCATAGCCGGGCGGATACGATCTCGATGAACCCGAGATAGCTGGTGGCGGTTTTGTCGTAGCGGGTAGCCAGCCTTCGCGCGTTTTTCAGCTTGTTGATGCAGCGTTCGACCAT
>DATLAW010000230.1:0-2300 GCA_035527255.1 Thermohalobaculum sp.
GTATTGCAGTGATGAAAGCCTCGAAGAACGTCCATTCGTCGTCCGGCATCAAGTTCCGCGCCAAGATAACCTCCAGAGCCAAAGTTATCTTGAATCAGATACTCACCCTCTTGGGAATCCCATTTGTCAACACCGCCTAGACATGATCGCAAATCCCGTCCGGCGCGCCGAGATGAAAACGCGTCTGGAGGAGACCGGCCGCGAGGTGATCGATCTCTCATTTGACCAGATTGGTGAGTTCGCTGGCAACGCGATTGAACTGACCGGGCGTCACGGCAGTCTGCTGGCTATCTCTGCTCGCGCTGCCGCCGCACTCAAACCGGACCAGGTCGCGACAATCGAGCGAAGCGCCAGGCTCATGGCGCTGGCAGTGCCGACACTCGAATTGGCCGGAGGATCGATCCGCTGCATGATCGCCGGCATCCATTTGACGCCTCGGTAAGTCTCACGCAGAACGGCTGGGTGCTCCCGGACGAGCAGGCCCCCTCACCCCGAACAACTCGCCCCGCCAAGCACACAGAACTTGGCGCAATGGGGGTGGTTCAGGGCCACCTCGCCACCCGCCTCGGCTAGCGTTTCACCCAGTTCGAACCGGGGGTCGTAGGCCAGCAGCGTGCAGGCCAGCACAGCCGGGCGCGCGGCGCCGCGTCGTTTGACCACCATGCGGGCGGACGAGCACATCACGCCGTCCGGGGTCTTGCCGAGAATGCCCCAGCAGGCAGTGGTGATCTCCGGCACCGGCGCAGCCTCGTCCATCTCTGGGAACAGCACGCATTCAGCCGGACGCGCTGCATCGATGGCGAAGCCCTCGGCGGCGAACAGCGCCGCATAGCCGGCCCGTGCCGCCACAGCGTCCTCGCCCCAAAGCGAACGGCCCGCTACCACCATGCGAATCCCGGCATCCCTCAGCCACCGCATGCCATTCAATGTAATCTCAAAACTGCCCTGCCCTCGCTCCTCGTCGTGCCGCGCGGCGCTGTAGTGGTCCAGCGACACCCGCAACACCAACTGGTCGCCAAACCGTGCCGCCAGCGCCGCCAGACCCTTGCGCACCCGCGCCCGCATCATCGGGCGCATGGCGTTGGTAAGGATCAGCATCCGGTGGCCACGCCCCAAGGCTGCCTCGGTCATGGCTATGATATCGGGGTTCATGAACGGCTCGCCGCCGGTAAAACCGATCTCGGTTGTCGGCAGCCCCAGCGCCGCGATCTCGTCGAGATAGGCCTCAACCTCGGCCAGAGTCAGATAGACCAGTGCATCGTTCGAAGGGCTGGAAAGGATATAGCAGTTTCGGCACTCGATATTGCACAGCGTGCCGGTATTGAACCACAGCGTCTTCAGTGCGCCCAGCGCCACCTTCGCCCGCGGCTCGCCAGCGGCGGTCCAGTCCGGATCGGTGAATTTCTCCAACGGATTGTTCGGTGTCCGATCAACCGGCCGATTCTTCATCTGTTTGTTCATTGTGCGCGATTTCCTGCCTTTGCCGGGACATTGTTGCGCCGGTCGGCGACTGTCAAACCCGAAGCGGAGGAAGTGAAGTTATCGTGATCGCTGTGTGCTCGGCCTCACCGAATGAGAGCGGCCCGCACGACCTCACGAAAACGCACGGAGCCGCCGCCTTCCTCATCAAGGAAAAACACCATCCGCGGGAAGCTGAGACGCGGGGGCGCCGCAGAGAACTCCTCCCGCCACGGCTTCATGCTGTCGATACACCTCGCCTGAGTGCCAGCAATATTCTCGGAGTAGGCCGCTGCCGCCATGAAACTCAGGTTCTGTACCAAACGAGTCTTGCCAGCAAAAACCGATGCGGCCCCGATAACATCCTCATTCAGATCGCTGGTCTCTATCGATCGATTATCGCTGGTCCAGGCGCCGCAGACAATCGTGGCGCCATCACTCTCGAAGACCCGCACGACAGCGGTGATCCCGCCGCCGCTGTTCCACTCGCCACCGCCGGTGGCATAGCGAAGGTCCACGGTTTCGGTGCCGAGCCGGGCCGACCCGGTACAGGCCGCCGCCAACGCCACGGCAAGGATGATAAAAATTCTGGGCACGCCATTCTCCCGGCAGTCCGACAATAGTGACCCCGATCGCCGAAAATGAAAAGGGCCGCCCGCAGGCGGCCCTCACAAAATCACCAACTCGCCGAATCGGCCGCTATCACGCCAGGATTTTCGCGACGACGCCGGCGCCGACGGTGCGGCCGCCTTCGCGGATGGCGAAGCGCAGCTTCTCCTCCATGGCGATCGGGTTGATCAGCTCGACCACGAACTTCAGGTTGTCGCCCGGCATCACCATCT
>DATLAW010000231.1:0-6977 GCA_035527255.1 Thermohalobaculum sp.
AGATTAGAGCTAATTCTCTTGTAATTATTCCACAAAATTTCCGAATACAGAGAGTAAACATAATTAATGCTCTACTTATACGGGTATTGGGCAAATTGGCGGCGGCAGGGGCATGCTGAGTCGGAATCCGCCGGATCGCTCGCCGAGGCGACCCAACAAGCGCATCTGCGGTGTTGTCCGCTTGCGTTCACAGATACTGGCGTCTATAAGCCTGCGTCCAACGGGACGTCCGGCCGGTAAGGGCTGCCGAGGCGTCCCCTAAATCGTTCTGACACCAGGAGACGAAAATGCCCAAGATGAAGACCAAGTCGGGCGCCAAGAAGCGCTTCAAGGTCACGGCGACCGGCCGTATCAAGGTCGCCCAGGCTGGCAAGCGCCACGGCATGATCAAACGGACGCAGAAGTTCATCCGCAATGCGCGCGGCACCACGGTGCTGTGTCCGCAGGATGAAAAGATCGTCAAGCAGTTCCTACCTTACAGCTGATCGGAAGCGCCCATGTCCAGAGTAAAAGGCGGTCCCGCCTCACACGCCCGTCATCGCAAGATTCTCAACCAGGCCAAGGGTTACTATGGCGCCCGGTCGCGCACGTTGCGCGTGGCCAAGCAGGCCGTCGAGAAGGCGATGCAATACCAGACCCGCGACCGCAAGAACCGCAAGCGCAGTTTCCGCGCCCTGTGGATCCAGCGGATCAATGCCGCGGTACGTGCCCATGACAACAGCCTGACCTATTCGCGCTTCATCAACGGCCTGACCCTGTCGGGCGTCGAGGTCGATCGCAAGGTTCTGGCCGATCTGGCGGTGCATGAACCCGCTGCATTCATCGCCATCGTCGATAAAGCGAAGGCTGCACTGGCCTGACCTGTCCGGCCCAAATTCCGGCCCGAATTCCGGATGAACATCGGGGCGCTGCGGCGCCCCTTTCCATTTCCGAACGTGCAGGCTGAGCAATCGGCACAGGTATCGTCGAGCTCGACCAATGCCGCGAGCTGAGGCGACGCGAACAGCCCAAAACGCCCTTGCCAACCCCGGTACTCGCCGCTATAGAGACGCCTCCGGCGCTAGGATCGCCCCCTGGGGCTGCCGTGGCGACTGATCAGAATTCACCCCCGGCCGCATCTCCCGGTTGGCCAGGCAGAGACAAATTCGAGGACGAGAGCGCCATGAAGGTCAGGAACTCGCTGAAATCGCTAAAGTCGCGTCACCGTGACTGCCGCGTCGTGCGCCGCAAGGGCCGCGTCTATGTGATCAACAAAACCCAGCGGCGCTTCAAGGCCCGTCAGGGCTGATATCCCGCGCCATACCGGCAACAAAAAGGCCGCGCCCGATCAGGCGCGGCCTTTTGCGTTCCAGTCCGGTCTACGCAGCGTCGTCCGGGTGGCCCATCGAACAGAACACACCACCGGCGAACTCGACCGCCGGGTCGAAGGGGTCGCCCGGCGGGCATTTGGCCTCGACCTTGGCGCGGTGGTCCTCGGCGCTGTCCTGCGGCTTGTAGCCGAGATGCGCCACCTTTTCGTTGGAAAAGAACCGCTCGCGGTTGTCCGAGATGCCGTAGACAACCGTATGGCCGATACGCTCGGAAACCAGGCAGCGCTCGACCAATTGAACGAAGTCGCGAAAACTCATCCAGGTCGCCAGGTGACGGCGGTCGGCGGGCTCCGGGAAGCACGAGTTAATGCGCAAAAGCGCCGATTCGATGCCGAACTTGTGGAAGTACAGCTTCGCCAGATCCTCGACGAAGCATTTCGAGAGCCCATACAGCGTATCCGGCCGGTGATCGGTGTGGGTGTCGGCACCCTCCTCGCGGCGGACATAGCCGACAGCGTGGATCGAGCTGGCATAGACAATACGTTTGATGCCGTGGCGCCGCGCCGCCTCGTAGACATTGTAGCCGCCCTTAATCGAGGATTCTAGGATCTCGGCCCAGGGTTTCTCGACCGGGGCAGCACCAAAATGCACCACGGCGTCGCAGCCCTCCACCACCTCCATGATCGCATCGAAATCGCCAAGCTCGGCCGGCATGATCTCCTCATGCGACGCAGCCTCGCCCATGCCAGCCCTATCGGTCAGACGCAGCGTGTTGGCAAGCGGCGCCAAGCCGTGGCGCAGAACAGTGCCGAGGTTCCCGGCGGCGCCGGTGATGAGCAGGCGGTTGAAGCGGGGCATTGATATCTCCGTATTCGAGGGGGTTTGCTGGGGCACATGATGCAACGCCGGGGTGGCGGTGAAAAGCCTGCTATCACCAAATCTTCCATAGTGTCAGCCGCTGAACCGGTTCGGCCGGAACGGTGCCAGCAGCGGCGCCTCGGCGCTGTCCAGCACCTCGTCCGCAATCAGCTCGGCCACGCCGGGCGCCAGCGTCACCCCGGAATGCATCACCGCCGCATAGATCCCGTCGTGCCCCGGAACCGGGCCGATGACAGGATGCTCGTCGGCGGGCATCGGCCGGTGGCCGATTATGACCCGCTCCAACGCCAGCCCAGGCTCGCCGAACAGCGCCCTGGCCCGCTCGACCAGATCGTCGGCGATGGCGCCCGGTTCGCGGTCGATCGCCGATCCGCCGGCCTCACCGCCGCACAGGATACGCCCCTGCGCGTCCTGGCGCAGGTTCAGGTCCGGCGGCGCCAGCACATGGGCAACACGGGTGCGGGCTGGCGCCGTCAGTACCATCAGGCCTGGCAGGGGCGCAACCGGCAGGTCCAGCAACGCCGCGGTTCCCTGACCTGCGGCGACGATGATCCGGTCGGCCGAAAGTCGCCCACCGCCTGACAGCCGCAGCCCGGTCCGCTCAACCGCTTCGACACGCGCTTCGACCAGCCGGACCCCCGACGCCTCAGCCTCTGTGCGCAGGGCCGACGCAGCAGCACCCGCCTCGATGAAACCCTCGTCTTCCGCCAGCGCGGCACGGGCGGGCGGATCGGCCAGCCCCGGCTCGATGCGGCGGATGGTGTCGCGGTCGACCATTCGGATCGCATAGCCCATGGCGCCGTGGTCGCGGACGAATGCGTCCAGCGCCGCGTCGTCCAGATCCCACACCAGGCACCCGCTCCAGTGCGGATCGAGCCCCGGGACACGGGTCGCCCAACGCCGCCACACCCCCATCGAGGAATGCCGGAGGCGGAAGTAATCAGGCGGGTTGAACCAGCTCGCGTTGATCCAGCCAAAGGAATTCTCAGACGCGCGTTCGCCGCCCGCATCGACCAGCGTCACGACCGCACCGCGCGTGGCCAACTCCAGGGCGATGGCGCTGCCGACAATCCCGGCGCCGACGACGGCAATATGCAGACCCTCGCTCATCGCCCGCCCTCCCACGGCCCGACAAACCAGCTGTACACCGCAAGGATAACCACAACGGGCAGACCCAAGAACAACAAAAGAACTGAGGCGCCCCCAACCAACGGAGGTACGACGACGAGATAGAACGCTGAGCTCAGCCCCAATAACCGCAGCCACATTAGATGCCTGCGCCCCTGCACCGAGAGCGGCACCCAGGATGGAAGTCCGCGCAGCATCAGCCGGTTGGCAATATGCCGACGATGCCGCTTGTAGGTGTTGCCGCCGGGATGGCTCCAGCCGAGCCGGTCTCGGATTTCCTCCGGCAGTATCAAAATCTCAGAATCAAGATGGACGCGGTGCCAGGCCGCTGACGCTATAATCGCGGCAAACCCGGCCAGCAGGATCATGGTTTCGATGGAGATGCCCTGATCCATACCCCTGCCCGCTCAGTCGAACTTGCGGATGTCGTCGATCACCTTGCCATCGATGGGCAACGCGCCGGGAATGTCGGCCTTGACCTCGCCGCGCAGCTTCAGCACCGCCTGCATGGTCTCGCGCACTGCGTCAACCAGGTCGGGCGAGGGTGTCTCGCATTCAACGGTCAGCGTCATCGCGTCCTGCTCGCCGACACGGCTGACGGTCAGGCGGGCCTTGGCGATCTCCGGGTGGCGGCGCAGAATCTCGGCGATCTGCTCGGGGCGCACGAACATGCCCTTGACCTTGGTGGTCTGGTCGGCGCGGCCCATCCAGCCCTTGATGCGCTGGTTCGTGCGGCCGCAGGGGTTGGCGCCCGCCAACACCGCCGACATATCACCCGTGGCGAAGCGGATCAGCGGATAGTCGGGGTTCAGCACCGTGACCAGCACCTCGCCAACCTCACCATCGGGCACCGGGTCGCCGGTGCCGGGACGGACGATCTCGAGGATCACACCCTCATCAACCACCATGCCTTCAAGGGCCGACGTTTCATAAGCGATCAGCCCGACATCGGCAGTGGCGTAGTTCTGCAAGCAGAAAATACCGCGATCAGTGTATTCCTGCCGTAACGAGGGAAACAGTGGGCCACCACCAACGAGCGCCCGCTTGATCGCCGACAGATCACGGCCCAGCTCCGTTGCCTTGTCCAGCATAACTTTCAAAAAATCGGGCGTGCCGATATAACCGACCACCCGCACATCCGCCGCCGCATTGACCTGCGCCTCGGTATTACCAACACCGCCAGCCAGCACGGCGCAGCCCAATGCACGGGCACCGGATTCCATCATGTGGCCGGCTGGGGTCAGATGGTAGGCAAAGGAATTATGGACAATGTCACCACGCCGAAATCCAGCGGTATGAAACGCCCGCGCCAACCGCCACCAGTCAGGAACCGATGTCATCCCAGGTTCGTAGATCGGGCCGGGCGACTGGAAAACATGGTCAAACTTGGCTGCCGGACGCGTGGTCAGACCGCCGAACGGTGGCGTGGCGCGTTGCAAATCAGCCAGCACGGATTTGCGCAGTACCGGCAGCGTCGACAACGCGGCCCGATCGATCACCGCCTCCGCAGCAACGCCGTCCAGATGCGCCGCCATGCCCGGCGCCTCGGCCTGAGCCTTGGCGATCTGGGTCCGAAGGCAATCGAACTGCGAGGCCTCGCGCACCGCCGGGTCGCGGGTTTCCAAATCGTCGTAGAAGTCGGTCATCTCACATCCTTGCGCGGTTCGCTGCGGCGATTGGCTTGTTACGCCGACGCGGCGAAAGATACTGGTCCGCTTGTGGACGATGGCCCAACCGCGTCAGATCCACCGGCCGGATCGGCGCATCTCCCGGCTCAGCTCAACCAACGCTTGCGGCGGCGGTAGGAGCGCACGTCGCGGAAACTGGTGCGGCCTTTCTCGGACATACCAAGGTAGAACTCTTTCACGTCGGGGTTCTCGCGCAGCTCCGCCGCCGGGCCGTCCATCACCACGCGGCCGGACTCGAGGATATAGCCAAAATGGGCGTAGCGCAGCGCCACATTAGTGTTCTGCTCGGCCAGCAGGAAGCTTACGCCCTCGTTCTCGTTCAGCCCTTTGACGATCTCGAAGATCTCCTCGACCAACTGCGGCGCCAAGCCCATTGATGGTTCGTCCAGCAGGATCGTTTCAGGCTTACTCATCAACGCCCGGCCGATGGCACACATTTGCTGCTCGCCGCCCGAGGTATAGCCTGCCTGGCTGCGACGGCGCTCCCTCAGTCGCGGGAAGTAGTTGTAGACCATTTCCAGGTCGCCAGCGACGGCGGCGCGTCCATCGGTGCGGGTATAGGCGCCGGTCATCAGGTTTTCCTCGATGGTCAGGTGCTCGAAGCAATGGCGACCCTCCATCACCTGGATGACACCCTTCTTGACCAACTCGGCCGGGTTCAGCTCGGCCACCGGTTCGCCCCGATAATGGATCGAGCCCTTGGTCACCTCACCGCGTTCGGAGTGGAGCAGGTTCGATATCGCCTTCAGCGTGGTGGTCTTGCCCGCACCATTGCCGCCCAGCAGTGCGGTGATGCCACCCTTGGGCACGCTCAAACTGACGCCTTTCAGCACCAGGATGACGTGGTTGTAGATCACCTCGATATTATTGACCTCGAGCAAGGTCTCGGGCTTGTTTCCGGCCTGTGTGGTATCAAGCATCGACAGCCCTCCCGCCGTCATGCCACGGCTTGACCGGGCATCTCATCCGAGATCCCCGCCAGCGCGGCGATGACGGTATTTGCATCCAAATGTCAAAACGAATGGGTGGGCCGCCCCCTTGGGGGCGACCCGATTGGCTCAAAGCTTCTCAAGCATGCTGAGCAATTCGCCGAGGCGTGATTGCATTGCACGGATCTCGGAAACGATCTCGCCCATCGACATCACGATGGCATCGGGGCATTCGCGCGGGGTGATGTTGTTCTCCGCTGCATATGCCGCGCTGTCTTCATCGATCAGGGCATCGACGACTTCACGGTCCGCGCCCACATAGTCGGTGATGATCGACCAGGTCTGGGTCTTGGCGTTCCACTGCTGGATCGCTCCCAAGCCCGGGCCGCCATGGCTGGCGCAGGAGACATTCACCGGCACCGTAAAGCCAGCAAAACCCAGTTCGGCCAGCCGTGCCTCATCGACATCCAGCGCCTCAAAGCCGTCGCGCATCATCGCCGGAGTGATGTCCTTCACGCCGTGGATCTTCTGCGCCGTGCGGGCTGCCTCGGCGGCCCACATGGCCGAAACCATACCGCGGTTATAAAGGACATAGCCGTGCTGGTCGCCGGCACCGGCGGACTTGCCGGCATCATAGACGTACTTCTGCAGGTCGGCATAAACCGGGTAGTCGCTGCCGACGCCGTGGAAGGTGACTGCCTTGTAGCCGTCAGCACCATCACCGGCGGGCACGGTATCGTTCTCGGATGCCGACCACCAGACGCCGATGAACTTGTCCATCGGGAAGCGGATGTTGGCGGCCTCCTGAACGGCGACTTGGTTCATAACGCCCCAGCCCCACATCAGCACGTAGTCCGGCTTTTCCGAGCGGACCTGCAGCCAGGTAGCCTTCTGCTCCTGTCCCGGATGATCGACCGGCAGCAGCATCAGCTCGTAGCCGTGCTTCTTGGCCAGCTCCTCAAGGGTCCGGATCGGCTCCTTACCATAGGCCGAATTGTGGTAGACCAGTGCGATCTTCTTGCCCTCGATCGATCCACCTTCCT
>DATLAW010000232.1:0-15929 GCA_035527255.1 Thermohalobaculum sp.
CTGGTCCTGGTATCCGGGGCGGGCGCCGAGAGCCGGATTGCGATTGGAAGCGTGATCATCGCGGGTCTGGCGCTTTCGACCCTGCTGATGTTGATCGTGACGCCAGTGCTCTACGATATGATGGCACGGTTTACCGCGCCCCGTGGAGCGGTCGAAAAGGCACTCGAGCGTGAACTCGGAGCAGGCGTCGCCGCCGAGTGACATTCAAGCTAAGTTTCCGACAATAGCCGGCGACGACTGAAGGCCTGTTCCCCGTGGCTTGGATGGTTGCCCGTGCTTGACGCAGATCAAGGCCAACTTACTCCCCGTACGGCAAAACCGCTTCGAATGTTGTCACGCGCATTGACTTGCGGTTGGCCAGTTAACCGTCTCTTGGGGGTATTCATATGGGCTCTGCTGTCAAACTGGTTGCTTTGGCGGTGGTCGCGGTGTTCGCGGCCATCGCCGCCAACTTCGCGCGCGACATCGCCTATCAGGTCAACGCATTAACCGTCCTGGCAGCCGCGTCGGGGTATTTCATCTATATCCTCCGGACAACTGACAGCCCCCGCGCCGTCACCACCGGCTATATGGACGACGTTGTCCGCGCGGGAGTCATCGCCACCGCCTTCTGGGGCATGGCGGGCTTCACGGCCGGGGTCTACATCGCGTTCGAGCTGGCCTTTCCCGAGCTGAACTGGGGGCTGAGCTACACCAGCTTCGGACGGCTGCGGCCGCTGCACACCTCGGCGGTGATCTTCGCCTTCGGTGGTAATGCGCTGATCTGCACCTCGTTCTACATCGTCCAGCGCACCTGTGCCGCGCGGCTGTGGGGCGGTAATCTGGCGTGGTTCGTGTTCTGGGGCTACCAGTTGTTCATCGTGCTGGCGGCCAGTTCCTACCTGCTCGGCGGCTCGCAAAGCCGTGAATACGCGGAGCCTGCCTGGCATATCGACATATGGTTGACGATTGTCTGGGTTGCCTACTTGGCGGTGTTCATGGGCACGCTGATCAAGCGCAAGGAGCCGCATATCTACGTCGCCAACTGGTTCTTCCTCAGCTTCATCGTGACGGTGGCGATGCTGCATGTGGTGAACAACCTGGCGGTGCCGGTCTCGATCTTCGGCTCGCAAAGCTATTCGCTGTTTTCCGGTGTACAGGATGCCATGACGCAGTGGTGGTACGGCCACAACGCGGTCGGCTTCTTCCTGACCGCCGGGTTCCTGGGCATGATGTATTACTTCGTGCCGAAGCAGGCCGAGCGGCCGGTCTACAGCTACCGGCTGTCGATTATCCACTTCTGGGCGCTGATTTTCCTCTATATCTGGGCCGGGCCGCACCATCTGCATTACACCGCCTTGCCCGATTGGGCGCAGACCCTAGGGATGGTGTTCTCGGTGATCCTGTGGATGCCGTCATGGGGCGGCATGATCAACGGGCTGATGACCCTGAACGGCGCTTGGGACAAGCTGCGCACCGATCCGGTGATCCGGATGATGGTGGTCTCGATCGGCTTCTATGGCATGTCGACCTTCGAGGGGCCGATGATGGCGATCAAGGCGGTCAACTCGCTCAGCCACTACACCGATTGGACCATCGGGCATGTACATTCCGGCGCGCTGGGCTGGAACGGCATGATCACCTTTGGCGCGCTGTACTTTCTGGTGCCACGGCTTTGGCACCGCGATCGGCTGTACAGCCTGATCCTGGTCAATTGGCACTTCTGGTTGGCGACCATCGGCATCGTTCTCTATGCCTCGTCGATGTGGGTGACCGGGATTATGGAGGGTCTGATGTGGCGTGAGTACGACGATCAGGGCTTCCTGGTGAACAGCTTCGCCGACACGGTCGCGGCCAAGTTCCCGATGTATGTGGTGCGTGGGCTGGGTGGTGCGATGTACCTGACCGGCGCCGGGATCATGTGTTTCAATCTATGGCAAACGGCCCGTGGCAAGTTGAGCGGCGAACGCGCGTTCAACGCCATCGCCGTGCCGGCCGAGTGAGGGGGAACGCGAGATGAGCCTAATCAAAAAGCACGGCGTTCTTGAGCGCAACGCGACCTTGCTGCTGGTCGCCTCGCTGCTGGTGGTGACCGTCGGCGGGATCGTCGAGATCACGCCGCTGTTCTACCTGCAGAACACCATCGAGAAGGTGGAAGGGGTGCGGCCCTACTCGCCGCTGGAGCTGGCCGGACGGCAGATCTATGTCCGCGAGGGCTGCTATGTCTGCCACAGCCAGATGATCCGGCCGATGCGCGACGAGGTCGAGCGCTATGGCCCTTACAGCCTGGCTGCCGAGTCGATGTACGATCATCCGTTCCAGTGGGGCTCGAAGCGCACCGGGCCGGACCTGGCGAGGGTCGGCGGGCGCTACTCCGACGAATGGCATGTTGATCACATGAACGACCCGCAGGCGCTGGTGCCTGAATCGGTAATGCCGCGCTACCCGTGGCTGGCCGAGACCCGGCTCGACTTCCTGTACGCCGCTGATCACTTGGAGGCCAACCGGCTTGTCGGCGTGCCCTACAGCGACGAGATGATCGACGAGGCGGTGCGTGATGTGCGTGCCCAGGTCGATCCGGACAATGAAGGGGCCGAGGCCCTGCTGGCCCGCTATCCAAAGGCGCAGGTGCGCAATTTCGATGGCCAGCCCGATATCACCGAGCTCGATGCGCTGATCGCCTACCTGCAGATGCTGGGCACGTTGGTCGATTTCTCGACCTACGACGCCGAAGCCAATGCACGCTGAGGGAGCCAAGCATGGATACCTATTCGATATTGCGCCAAATCGCCGATAGCTGGGGCCTGCTGGCGATGCTGGTCTTCTTCATTGGCGCCATCTTGTGGACTCTGCGGCCGGGATCGAAGGCGGTGCATGACGACATCGCCCAGATCCCGTTCCGCAACGACGACAAGCCGGGAGAGTGAGCAATGGCCGACGACCAGACCAGAGAACACGATGAAGTCACCGGCACCGCGACCACCGGCCACGACTGGGACGGCATCAAGGAGCTGGACACTCCGCTGCCCCGTTGGTGGCTGTGGACCCTTTATGCCACCATCATCTGGGGTATTGGCTACGTGATCGCCTACCCGGCGTGGCCGATGCTTTCGACCAACACTCCGGGCCTGCTGGGATATTCCAGCCGGGCCGATTTGCATTCGGCGGTGGCCGCCCATGCCGACAGCCAGAAGATTTACACCGACCGGATCGCGGCGATGGAAATGGATCAGATCGCTGCGGACGCGGAACTGGCCCAGTTCGCCCGGGCCGGCGGCGCCGCAGTCTTCCGGACCAATTGCTCGCAATGCCATGGCGCCGGCGCCACTGGCGCCACGGGCTACCCGAACCTGCAGGACGACGACTGGTTGTGGGGCGGCACCGCCGAGGACATCCGGGTGACAATTGCCCACGGCATCCGCTTCACCGGCGACGACGACACGCGCGTGTCCGAGATGCCAGCCTTCGGACGCGATGAGATCCTGACCAGGGCGGAGATTGCAGCGGTCGCAGACCATGTGCTGTCGCTGACCGGTCAGGCCACGGCGACCGAGGCGGGCCGGGCGGTCTTCGCGGACAATTGCGCCGCCTGCCACGGCGAGAATGGTGCCGGCGTCGCTGACCTCGGAGCGCCAAACCTCGGTGACGCAATCTGGCTCTATGGCGGTGACCGTGACACGGTAATCGCGACCATCACCAACGCGCGCGCCGGGGTGATGCCAGCCTGGGCCCATCGCCTAAGCGAAGCACAGATCAGGCAGGTCGCGCTGTATATCCACGATCTCGGGGGCGGCGAATGAGCGGCTTGCACCCCCGGTCCTGAGGGAATTCGCCTGGAGATTGGCCCTAGCGCGTACCCGTGCCGGAGCATTTTTCACGCAAATACTCGGGCCAGAGCCGGTGCAGTGCTTGTCACTGCGGCGTCTGTTGGTATTTGCTGACGGCGGGAGCAAAGGAGAATTGGCACAGGAGAATCGGCAATGTCACTGGAGATCTGGATTGCCTTTTCATTTGCTAGCGCGATCTTGCTGGCCATTCCAGGGCCGACGGTAATGTTGGTAGTGTCCTACGCGCTAGGGCGCGGACGCGAGAGCGCCTGGGCCACTGTCCCTGGCGTAGCGCTGGGCGATTTAACCGCCATGACGGTGTCGCTGGCCGGCGCTGGCGCGGTTCTGGCCACCTCGGCGACGCTTTTCACCGTGCTGAAGCTATGCGGTGCGGCTTATCTGGTTTGGCTGAGCGTAGGGTTGTGGCGCGCGGCACCGGAAAAGTTGACACTCGACGGTGGAACCCTGGCGCCGAAGGGTCTGCGGCGAATGTTCTGGAACGCCTATGTGGTGACCGCGCTGAACCCCAAAAGCATCATGTTCTTTATCGCTTTTGTGCCGCAATTTGCGGTCACCGATGCGCCGCTGGTGCCGCAGTTCGGGATCCTGATTGCCACTTTCGTCGGCCTCGCGGCGGTGAACACAGTGTTGTGGGCGGTGCTGGTGGGTGAAATGCGCCAACGCTTCGAACAGCCGGCGACGCTGAAGCTGATCAACCGGGCAGGCGGCGGCATTTTGATCGGGGCAGGGGTGCTGACGGCGATGGCGCGCCGGGTAGCCTGAGTGGGTCGCGGGAATCTCTGAAAATATGCGCAAACCCTGACAATTGATCGGGATCAAGGTGCTGCAACACGCACCGATCCAGTGTGATCACGAAAAGATTCTCACTGATGGAGCGTATTGCGATGCCGGAAGCGACGGTCGGGAGCACCGACCTTTATGCCCCCCGCGAACCGGTCTTCCCCAAGGCGGCGCAGGGGTTCTACCGCCGTCTGAAGTGGTGGATCATGGGCATCACCCTGGCGATCTACTACCTGACGCCGTGGATCCGCTGGGACCGGGGCGTGCATTTGCCTGACCAGGCGGTGCTGGTCGATTTGGCCAACCGGCGTTTCTTCTTCTTCTGGATCGAGATCTGGCCGCAGGAGTTCTACTATGTGGCCGGGCTCCTCATCATGGCCGGGCTGGGGTTGTTTCTTTTCACCTCGGTGCTGGGTCGCGTTTGGTGCGGCTATGCCTGCCCGCAGACGGTATGGGTCGATCTCTATCAGCACGTCGAGCGCTGGATCGATGGCGACCGCAATGCCCAGTTTCGATTGTTGAAGCAGAAATGGAACCCAGAGAAGATCGCGCGGCGATCCGCGAAATGGTTGATCTGGTTGCTGATCGCCATCGCCACCGGGGGCGCATGGATTTTTTATTTCGCCGATGCGCCAACTTTGTTCATGTCGTTTGTGTCGGGGACCGCGCCGGTCGTCGCCTATGCCACGGTCGGCGTGTTGACGGCGACCACCTTTATCCTGGGCGGTTTCATGCGCGAGCAGGTCTGCATCTATATGTGCCCCTGGCCGCGCATTCAGGGGGCGATGCTGGACGAGAACTCGCTGATCGTCACCTACAAGGACTGGCGCGGTGAGCCGCGTGGCAAGCACCGCAAGAAGGAGACTGCCGAACCTTTGGGCGATTGTATCGACTGCAACGCTTGCGTCGCGGTTTGCCCGACCGGGGTGGATATCCGCGAGGGGCAACAGATCGGCTGCATCACCTGTGCGCTGTGCATCGACGCCTGCGATGATATCATGGCAAAAATCGGCAAGCCGCGCGGGCTGATCGACTACTGCACGCTGGCCGACGAGCCGCTGGAGCGGGCTGGTAGCGCTCCGGTGCCGGTGTGGCGGCGGGCAATTCGGCCGCGCACCATCCTCTATACCGTACTGTGGGGAGCCATCGGCGTGGGGATGGTGGTGGCGCTGTTCACGCGCGATCAGATCGGGCTGACGGTGGCCCATGACCGCAATCCGCTATTCGTGACGCTGAGCGATGGCACCATCCGCAACGCTTATTCGTTGAAGATTCAAAACATGACGGGCGAGCCGCATCTGTTCCGATTTTCAGCCAGGTCGGAGCCTGAACTGCGGCTCGATATTCAGGGCGCCAGCGCGACCGAGATAGAAATTAATGCCGACGAAGCCAAAAAACTGCGCATCTACCTGCTGGCGCGGCCATGGTTTGAAATGCCGGAGCGCACGCGTGTGCGAATCTGGGTCGAGGATCTGACAACCCACGAGCGTGCATCCTATGACACGCATTTCCAGGGGCCTGAAAAATGAACGCTGAACCAAAGCCACTGACGGGCCGAAAAGTGTTGCTGATTGCGGTGGCGGCCTTCGGGGTGATCATCGCGGCCAACCTCACCATGCTGCTGGCGGCGACCGGGACCTTTCCGGGGCTTGTGGTGGCGAACTCCTACGTTGCCAGCCAGGGATGGGACCGCAAGGCGAATGCCCAGCGGGCGTTGGGCTGGACGGCCGCGGCGGATTACAGCGTTGGTACGCTGCGGGTGGCGATGACCGGGCGCGACGGGGCGCCGCTGGTCGGGCTGAACGTCGTCGCAGTCGTTGGCCGCCCCGCCAGCGACAGCGCGGATATCAGGCTGGAACTGGCCGAGGGGGCGGACGACTATGCAGCGCCGCTAGTGCTGTTGCCGGGGCGGTGGCGGGTGCTGATCACCGGGGCCGATGTCGAAGGCAACCGCTTCGAGGCGGCGGCAGAGTTGACGGTCAGGAATTCCGGCTGATGCGTGATGCGGCGACGATATCGGTTCCTGGCGGCTGCTGCTCCGCCGGTTTGGCGGCCACCGTGGCGTCGGAGCGGTTGCCTCGACAGGACGCCGAGCGTTGGGCGCGTGTAGCGGGGGGGGGCACGGCCAGTGTCGACCTGATGGTGCCTGCGATCCGATGTGCTGCCTGCATGACCGCGATTGAGACCGAGTTGGGCAGGCTCGCGGGCGTAATTTCAGCCCGGGTCAATCTGTCGATGCGGCGGGTCCGGGTGCTTTATGATCCGGCGGCGGGGTCGGTGGCGGCCGTTATGGCCCGGCTGACGGAGCTTGGCTACGAGGCCCGGCCCTTTGACGCCACCGCGATGGCGGAGATCGACCGCGACAGCGTTGGGCGCGATCTGCTGGCCCGCCTCGCCGTGGCCGGGTTCGCGGCGATGAACGTGATGCTGCTGTCGGTTTCGGTGTGGTCCGGGGCGGAGGCGGCGACGCGCGATCTGCTGCATTGGGTTTCGGCGTTGATCGCCCTGCCGGCGATGGCCTTCTCCGGGGTGCCGTTCTTTCGCTCAGGCCTGGCGGCGTTGGCGACGCGGCGGCTGAATATGGATGTGCCGATCTCTCTGGCGGTGGTTCTGTCGGCGGGAACTTCACTGTACGAGACGATCCATGGCGGCGAATACGCCTATTTCGACGCCGGGATCAGCCTGATCTTCTTCCTGCTGATCGGGCGCTACCTCGACCACCGGACCCGTGCATCTGCACGTTCCGCAGCGGCGGAGCTGACCGCGCTGTCGGCCCGCGCCGCCACGGTAATCGGGCCGGACGGTGTCCCCATGATGGTAGCGATCGAGGATCTGGCTCCGGGCGCGCTGGTCGAAGTGGCGCCGGGCGAGCGGGTTCCGGCGGATGGTCGCATCGAGACCGGGACGAGCGACCTCGACCGCTCGATGGTCACCGGCGAGGCCAGTCCCGAGCCGGTCGGGCCCGGGGCGGAGGTCCATGCCGGGATGCTGAACCTGTCCGGGCCGCTGCGGGTGCGGGTGACGGCGACCGGCGAGGCGACGCTGCTGGCCGAGATCGCACGGATGGTCGACAGCGCCGAGCGGGGCCGGACGCAGTATGACCGTTGGGCCGACCGGGCGGCGCGGATCTATGCGCCGGGGGTGCATCTGGTCGCGGTGGCGGCGTTTCTCGGCTGGCTGTTCGCCACCGGCGACTGGCGGCTGGCGGTGACTATCGCCACGGCGGTCCTGATCATCACCTGCCCTTGCGCGCTGGGGCTGGCAGTGCCGGCGGTGCATGCAGTGGCCGGCGGACGCTTGTTCCGGCGTGGAATTTTCCTGAAAGACGGTAGTGCACTGGAGCGGCTGGCGGGCGTCGATATGGTGGTCTTCGACAAGACCGGCACACTGACCGAAGGCCGTCCGGTGCTGATCTCCGGACCCACTCACGGTGATCCGGCCTGGCCGATGGCGGCGGCACTGGCCGGTGCCTCGCGCCATCCGCTGTCGCGGGCGCTGGCCGAGGCGGCCGAGGCGCGCGGGTCCGCGCCTGCCTCACTGGACTGGGTGCGCGAGGTGCCGGGCTCCGGCATCGAGGGTTACATCGGCGCCGGGCGGGTGCGGCTGGGCCGGGCGGAGTGGGTCGGGGTCGAGCGCGGTGAGGCGACCGCAGTGTGGTTGCGGGTTGGCGACGCCGACCCGGTTGAGTTTACCTTCGAGGATGTGGTTCGCAGCGACGCAGTTGCGGTCTGCGATGCGCTCCGGGCGCGGGGGATCGGGCTGGCGATATTTTCGGGCGATGCCGCCGGGCCGGTCGCGCGGGTCGCGGCGGCGACCGGTATCGCCGATGCCCGGTTCGCCATGACCCCGGCGGACAAGCTGGCGGCGCTGGAGCGGCTGGCACGCGATGGCCGCCGCGTGCTGATGGTCGGCGACGGCATCAACGACGCGCCGGCGTTGGCGGCGGCCCATGCCTCAATGTCGCCGGTTGCGGCTTCGGATGTCAGCCGGGCGGCGGCCGGGCTGGTCTTCACCGGCGAGCGGCTGGAGCCAGTGGTGTTCGCGCTGGAGACCGCCCGGATGGCCCGCGCCAGGGCGCTGGAGAACTTCGGGCTGGCGGCGGCCTATAACGCCGTTGCTATCCCAGTGGCGCTGATGGGGCTGGTCACACCGCTGATCGCGGCGCTGGCGATGTCGGGCTCGTCAATCGCCGTCACCCTGAATGCGCTGCGGCTGCGGAGGGCGAGATGACCATCCTTGGCATCCTGATCCCGATCTCGGTCGGCCTCGGACTGATTGGCCTGCTGGCCTTCCTGTGGGCGCTTCGAACCAACCAGTATGACGATCTGGAGGGCGATCAGGCACGGGTGCTATTCAACGAGAGAGACCAACCGGAGGAGTGAATTGATGTTTGATTCCCTTTTCCTAACGCACAATCTTAGTGTCGATTCCAGCTGAGGAAACCAACCTTGGTGAAGCCGTATTCCACCGGCAAACTTCAGCGCGTCAGCTCCGATCGGCGGGCAAAACACCACCGACCTTCTCGGTGATTGCGGCGGCGGCCCGGCGCACGCGAGCGCCGAACTCCGCCAGCCGCGTATCAGGCAGCCGAACCACCGGACCGGAAATCGAGACCCCGGCCACCGCCTCGCGGTGCTCGTTGAAGATCGCCGCAGCCAGACAGCGCATGCCCAATGTCCGTTCCTCGTCGTCCAGCGACCAGCCCCTCCTCCGCGTCGCCTCCAGATCGGCGAACAGCGCATCGGGTGATGTCAGCGTCTTCGGCGTGAATATCGGCAACCCCTTACGCGCCAATATCCCCTCTACCTCGGGTCGTGACAGCTCGGCCAGCAATGCCTTGCCGATGCCGGAGGCGTGCATGTAGCCACGAGTTCCGGGCCGGAAGAAGGCCCGAATCGGATCGTTGGTTTCGACCTGGCTGATGAACACAACGTCGCCGTCATCGGCAATCGCCATGTTGGCGGTCTCACCGCTATCCTCCATCAGATCATGCATCGCGCTGCGGCTGGCCTCGACCAGATTGGTCCTGCGCACAAACGAGCTGCCGATCCGGAACGCCTCGACTCCGATCATCCAGTGCTGGGACGCCTCGTCGAACGCGGTGACGCCATGGCGCTGCATGGTGTTAAGCAGCCGGTGCGCGGTCGACGGCGCCATACCGGCGCTCAACGCGATTTCGGTCAGGGTTGTCCGCTCGGCCCGTGCCAGCGCCCGCAGCAGCGCCATCCCCCTGTCCAGCGCCTGCACAACCCCGCCACCTTCGACCGAGCGCGGCCGCCCACGGGTCCGTTTTGGTTCCAGTTTTGCTGCCATAACGATGCCTCCGCTTGTGTTGATTCGATCAAACCCGTTCCAGAAATTTATTTCAACCAACATTTAACCTGCGGATTGAAAAACGAATACCGTATCTAAAACAATTGGATGACATTAAATACATTAAAATGGAATATTTTTTCAGAAAAATTGCAATCCACCAAAGACACCGTATCCTGTGTGAAGTCCAACTTGCCCGCGAGGAAAACCCGATGTCCGCCCAGAACCCAGTCTTCATTCCCGGCCCGACCAACATTCCCGACCGTCTGCGCTATGCCATGAGCATCCAGACCACCGATCACCGCGCCCCCGATTTCGTCGAGCTGCTGGCGCCGCTGCTCCGCGACCTGAAGAAGGTCTTCAAGACCACGACCGGGCAGATCATCACCTTCCCCTCCAGCGGCACCGGCGGCTGGGAGGCGGCGGTCACCAACACGCTATCGCCCGGCGACAAGGTTCTGGTCGCCCGCTACGGCATGTTCTCGCACCGCTGGATCGACCTCTGCCAGCGCCACAACCTCGATGTCGAGATCATCGAATGCGAATGGGGCACCGGCGCCCCCGCCGACCGCTATGGCGCGCGGCTGGCGGCGGACAAGAACCACGAGATCAAGGCGGTCCTGGTCACCCACAACGAAACCGCGACCGGAGTGCGCAGCGACATCGGCGCAATCCGCCGGGCAATGGACGCCGCCAGCCACCCGGCGATGCTTTATGTCGATTGCGTCAGCTCGCTCGCCTCGATGGATTTCCGCATGGATGAATGGGGCGTCGATCTTGCTGTCTCCGGCTCGCAGAAGGGTTTCATGCTGGCCACCGGCATGGCCATCGTCGGGGTCAGTCAAAAGGCGCTCGCCGCCTGCGAGACCGCCAAATGCCCGCGCTGCTTCTTTGATTTCCGCGACATGGCCGGAGCCAACGCCAAGGGCGGCTTTCCCTACACGCCGCCGCTCCAGATCATGTACGGTCTGCGCGAAAGCCTGAAGATGCTGTCCGAGGAGGGCCTCGACAACGTCTTCGCTCGCCATGCCCGGATCGCCGAGGGCATCCGCCAGGCGGTGCGCGCCTGGGGTCTGCGGCTGTGCGCCACCAGCCCCGAGTTCTATTCCAACACTGTCAGCGCCATCTATGTCCCCGACGGTTTCAACAGCGACACATTGACCAACCGTGCCTTCGACGCCTACGGAGTGTCGTTCGGGGTTGGTCTCGGCGAGATGGCGGGCAAGGCGTTCCGCATCGGCCATCTGGGTTCGATGACCGATATCATGGCGCTGGCCGGGCTCTCGGCGCTGGAGATGGCGATGGCGGATCTGGACTATCCGGTCAAACCCGGATCAGGTGTCATCGCCGCGCAAAGCTACTACCGCAAGACCCCGGGTCTGGCGCGAGCAAAAGCTGCCTGAGGCAGCGATCAACAGGATGACCGGTATGTATATCCCCACCTTCGACGACGTGGCCCAAGCGCATGAACGGATCAAACCCTATATCCACCGCACCCCGGTTCTGACGTCGCGCTACTTCGACGACCTGACCGGTGCCCAACTGTTCTTCAAATGCGAGAACTTCCAGAAGGCCGGCGCCTTCAAGGCTCGCGGCGCCTCGAATGCGGTGTTCGGGCTTGCCGATGCGCTGGCGGCAAAGGGCGTCGCCACCCACTCGTCCGGCAACCACGGCCTGTCGCTTAGCTATGCCGGCGGGCGGCGCGGCATTCCGGTCACCGTGGTGATGCCCCGCACAGCACCCGAGGCAAAGAAAGCCGCCGTGCGCGGCTATGGCGGCAGGGTCGTCGAATGCGAGCCAAGCACCACCTCGCGCGAGGCGGTGTTCGCCGAGGTTGTCGCCGAAAGCGGTGCCGATTTCGTGCACCCCTACAACGACGCCCGGGTAATCGCCGGCCAGGCCACCTGCTCGAAGGAAATGGTCGAGGACATCGGTGACCTCGACGCGGTGATCGCGCCAATCGGCGGCGGCGGCATGATCTCGGGCTCGTGCCTGACCCTCTCGGAGATCTTGCCCAAGACCAAGATCTATGCCGCTGAACCGCTCAACGCCGACGACGCATGTCGCTCGTTCAAGGCCGGGCACATCATCGCCGACGACGCCCCCGAGACTGTCGCCGACGGCCTGAAGGTGCCGCTGAAGGAACTGACCTGGCACTTCGTTTCCAACCATGTGACGGATGTGCTACTGGCGACCGAAGACGAGATCATCGAGGCGATGTATCTCACCTGGCAGCGCATGAAGATTGTGATCGAGCCCAGCAGCGCCGTGCCGCTGGCAACGATCCTGAAGAACCGAAAGCTGTTTGAGGGCAAGCGCGTCGGCGTGATCCTGACCGGCGGCAATGTGGACCTGAAAAAACTGCCTTGGATGTGAGGCTGATCTGAAAGGGAGACCTGGGCTATGAACCAGCAAGTGAAATTTGACGACCTCGAGGTTGGTTACAACATCCCCGCCGCCATCGGCATGGACGAGGCCGATATCCAGACCCCCTGCCTGGTCCTGGATCTGGACGCGCTCGAGCGTAACATCACCAAGATGGGCAACTTCGCCAAGCAAATGGGCGTGCGCCACCGGGTGCATGGCAAGATGCACAAATCGGTCGATGTGGCCCTGTTGCAGGAAAAACTGGGCGGAAGCTGCGGCGTCTGCTGCCAGAAGGTCTCCGAGGCGGAAGCCTTCGCCCGCGGCGGCATCAAGGACGTGCTGGTCTCCAACCAGGTTCGCGACCCGGCCAAGATCGACCGTCTGGCCCGTATCCCGAAGCTGGGCGCGCGCACCATCTGCTGTGTCGACGACCCCGAAAATGTCGCTGAACTGTCGGCGGCTGCGGTCAAGCATGGCACCCAGATAGAGTGCCTGGTCGAGATCGACTGCGGCGCGGGCCGCTGCGGCGTCACTTCCACCCAGGACGTCGTCAACATCGCCAAGCTGATCGACGCTGCCGAGGGCCTGAAATTCTCCGGCATCCAGGCCTATCAGGGCGCTATGCAGCACATGGAAAGCTACGACGACCGCAAGGCCAAGATCGACATCGCGGTCGCTCAGGTCGCCGATGCCGTGCGGGGCCTGAAATCTCAGGGGCTGGAGTGCGATATCGTTGGTGGCGGCGGCACCGGGTCTTATTCCTTCGAAGGCAACTCGGGCGTTTATAACGAGCTGCAATGCGGCTCCTATGCCTTCATGGATGCCGATTACGGCCGCATCCTCGACAAGGACGGCAAGCGCATCGATCAGGGCGAGTGGGAGAATGCGCTGTTCATCCTGACCTCGGTGATGAGCCACGCCAAGGCCGACAAGGCGATCTGCGACGCTGGCCTGAAGGCTCAATCCGTCGACAGCGCCCTGCCGGTGATTTTTGGGCGCAAAGATGTCGAATACGTCAAATGCTCGGACGAGCATGGCGTGATCTCCGACCCGAGCGGTGTCTTGAAGGTCAATGACAAGCTGAAACTGGTCCCCGGCCACTGCGACCCGACCTGCAATGTCCACGACTGGTATGTCGGTGTCCGCAACGGCAAGGTCGAGACGCTGTGGCCGGTCACCGCGCGAGGCTTGGCGTATTGAGGAGTATTGCACGATGCTGATTGTCTCGGAGGATGTCTGCCGCGAGGTTGTCGGCCGCGCCGACGCCTTCCAGGCAATCGAGGCGGTGTTCGCTGCCATGGCACGCGGCGACGCCTACAACTTCCCGGTCATCCGCGAGGCAATCGGCCATGCCGACGCCCTCTATGGCTTCAAGTCCGGCTTCGACCGGGCCGGTCTGGTGCTTGGCCTCAAATCCGGCGGCTACTGGCCCGGCAATATGGCCAAAGGCCTGACCAACCACCAGTCCACGGTGTTCCTGTTCGACGCCGATACCGGCCAGCTGAAGGCACTGGTCGGCGGCAACTACCTGACAGCGGTGCGCACTGCCGCCGCCAGTTCGATCTCGATTGCCCATCTGGCCCGCAAGGACGCCAAGGTTCTGGGCATGGTCGGGGCCGGTCACCAGGCTGGCTTCCAGCTCCGCGCAGCGGCGGAACAGCGCGACTTCGACAAGGTCGTCGCCTGGAACTTCCACCCCGACATGCTGCCGGGCCTCGGTAAAATCGCCGCCGAGATCGGCCTGCCGTTCGAGGCGGTCGAGCGTGAACAGCTGGGCGCGCAAGCCGATGTCATCATCTCCATCACCTCGGCCCACGAGGCCCTGATGATGAAGGACTGGGTCAAACCCGGTACCCACATCGCCTGCATGGGCACCGACACCAAGGGCAAACAGGAGATCGACCCCGCGCTGGTCGCCGCCGCCACCGTCTTCACCGACGAGATCGCCCAGTCGATCACAATCGGCGAGTGCCAGCACGCCATCGCCGCTCGTCTGATCACGCAGGCCGACATCACCCCAATCGGCGACGTGATCAACGCCAAACACCCCGGCCGCACCTCGCCCGACCAGATCACCCTGTTCGACGGCACCGGCGTCGGCCTCCAAGACCTAGCCGTCGCCTCGGTCGCCGCAAAGCTGGCAGAAGCACAAGGCAAGGCCCAGGTGATCGCACTTTGAGTTCAAAACGGCGGGGGCAGGGCTCCCGCCAGCCGATCAGCGCGGTGCTTTCTCCAAACTTGATCGCATTACCGGGTGATACCCGCAGAAATACGCTCCCGACATCTCAGCGAAGGTCTCTTCGGTTACCGTCATCGTCCAGGTCTCCCCGGGCAGGATCTCACCTGAATCCCAATCGGCATCCTCGGCCGTCACCGTATGGGGTACGATGTCCCGGTTGGTCCAGGTGATGGTGTCGCCCACCTGCACCGCCAATACTTCGGGATCATAGACAAAGCCCTCGATCAGCACTTGATGCGCCGCTCCTGCTGGCTGGTTTGAACTGGCCGCCGCGATCGTTGCCGCCGGCCAAAGCCTGGCGATCTTGGTCATTCGCCGACTTCCGCGACCATGTTCTCGGCATGGCCTTCATGCGCCTTGAAGATCTGCAAACCTGCGGTGAACAGCGTCTTGACTTGCGGGTTCTCGACGTTGGGCAGGAAGCTGTGCTCGACCAGCTCGTTGACCGCCTGATGATAGGCCAGCTCGTTTGCCGCATATCGGGTGTCGAAGGCCTCGCCACGCAACGCGCTCATCTCGGTGATGATCATCTCGGCGTCGGCGGCCAGCTTTTGGCTCAGGAAGTTGTCCTGCGGCGCGGCGCCCAGTTTCTCCAGCAGCGCCAGCGCCTGCCCGTTCACCGCCTCGTGGTCGCGGATCATGGTGCGGGCGAACTCCTGCACCGCCGGGCTTGACGAAATCGCCAGCGCCAGGTGGGCGTAGCGAATATCGATATTGTCGGCGACATAGGCGACATGGGCAATTTCGAGGTCGTTCAGTTCGGCGGGCGAGCCGGCAACAGCGGACCCACCGGTGATCGCAACCGAGACGGTCAAAGCGGCGATCAGGGATTCGTAACTCATTGGTTGTCTCCATTAGGTTTGATGTTGTGCGCCCGGTTCAAAGTCTGGCGCCTTGCAGTACCGTCTAAAATGCGTCCTGAGATCGGGATTGATACGGCTGGAAATCCGCATTTCTGTGCCGATCGTCCAGCCTGCCACCTATATCTCGAATTGAACCATCAGCCGGTAGCGTCGGAAATTCCTATGACAATGCCCTCGCCGAGACCATCAACGGCCTCTGCAAGACCGAGGTGATCCACCGATACGGCACATGGCGCAGCTTCGAAGAACTGCTGGCGCCAGAACCACTGAAACCCCGTGGCGCTCCGTTGGAGAGATTTGCAACCTCGTCGAACCGGACGAAGCCGCGAATTTCTTAATGACCGCCAGGTGTGGTGCAGATCAAACGGCCCCAAGCCGACCAGCCCCGAAACTGGGAAGACATCGACTAAAGTCTGTGTCAGCGATCCCCAACCGCTGTGATAGCTTTACAAAAAAGAAGAGAATGCCATGCGAATTGGCGTCGATCGACCAAGGTATCAAGCCTGGTGCGTCAGATTTCGCCGGCGGCACACTGAGGTG
>DATLAW010000233.1:0-20109 GCA_035527255.1 Thermohalobaculum sp.
GGTTTCAGTTGGTCATGCCCGGCCTTTGATTGGCAAACTCCTAGCGATGCGGCGCGATATGGTTCTACCGCTGTCGAGCAGGATGGATGACCCGGTCGAAATATTGGTCGGTGACCGAGTCATTGCACGCGGCGAGCTTGAGGAACTGAGTGATGAAGCCGGACGGCTTGGGGTGCGGCTGACCGAGGTGGTTGATGTCAGCGACCTTTTCTGAGTTGCGCACCTGGCGCGTCTGGTGGACCGTGGTCGTCGTGTTCGTGGCCACTGTCTCGTTGCCTGCTGCGGTCGCTGCGCAATCGGTCACCATCGATCTTGGCGACGGCGCCACGGTAACCGGGCGGGCAGTGCAGCTGTTCATGTTGATGACAGTGTTGAGTCTGGCGCCGGGTATTGCGATCATGGTGACCTGTTTTCCCTTTATGGTCACGGTCTTGTCGTTGCTGCGTCAGGGAATCGGGTTGCAACAGGCGCCACCCAACATGCTGATTGTCACTCTTGCGTTGTTCCTGTCATGGTTCGTGATGGAGCCGGTATTCACCGAGGCATGGTCGAATGGTCTCGGTCCGCTGATGGATGGCGATATCACCAATGATCAGGCCTGGGAGCGCGGCAGCGCACCATTCCGGGTTTTTATGGAAGGACGTGCCTCACCGGAAGTGATTCGGGAGCTCGCCGCCGCCGCACCAAATCAGGGCGATACATTGATCCCCGGCCAACCAGCGCCGTTGTCACTGCTAGTTCCCGCTTTCCTACTCTCCAAACTGGAGCGCGCTTTCGAGGTCGGCTTCGTGATTTTTCTACCATTCTTGGTCATCGACTTGGTCGTTGCATCGATTCTGAAGTCGATGGGAATGATGATGGTCCCGCCGGTCGTGGTGTCGCTGCCGCTGAAACTTGCCTTCTTCGTCGTCGCCGATGGATGGAGTCTGCTCGCTAGCGCCCTGGTGCGTGGGTATGGCCAATGAGCGGTGGCGGGACCATGGCCGGTGGCGCGCCGTTGCATCTCACCCGCCAGCAGAAGGCAGCCGTGATCATCGGTGTCCTTGGCACCGAGGCGGCCGGCCCGGTGCTTGAGCAACTCGACGAAAACAGCCTGCGCCAGTTCACTCATGCAATGTCCTGCCTGAAGCTGCTCGACGCGGCCCAAGTCCGGGCGACCATCAATGAGTTTCTCTCGGAACTGCAGCAGGATGACGCGTCCATCCATGGTGGTCTCGCTACCGCACGATCGTTACTTGAACAGCATGTCGCCGACGATTTATTGACGCGCATCCTCGATGACGCTGACTCTCAGTCGTCGCACAATGTGTGGCAGAAGTTGGCAAAAGTCAGCGACGAAGCGCTCGCCGATTTTCTGAGCCGCGAACACCCGCAAACCGCTGCCGTCGTTATATCAAAATTCTCGGCTGAACATGCGGCGCGTATCCTGAATCGCTTTGAGCCCGATCTTGCGCGCGATGTCGTCGTCGGCCTCTCACGGGCCGCCAGCCTCGATCTACATATCGTTGAGGCAATCGGAGACACAATGAGCCGCGACTTTCTCGCTACCCATGCAAACCAAGACAAGATGAGCAATCCGGCCGATCGAATTGGCCAGATCATGAACTACACCAGCCCATCAATCCGCGACCACATCCTCGGACAAATCGAAATCCATCAACCTGATTTCGCGGACGAAATTCGCCGGAAGATGTTTACTGTCGAGGACATTCCTATCCGCCTGCCTGGCCGGGCGATGGCCGCGATTGTCCGCACGATCGATCAGGAGAGTCTGCTAAAGGTGCTGTTCGTCACCAAGGAAAGCACACCCGAGGTAGGTCAGTTCATCCTTCCCAACGTTGCGACGCGCATGGCAGATCAACTCCGCGAGGAACTCAAGAAATCACCACGGTGCGCCGTAAGGATGGAGAGAATGCCCAGGCGGAAATAATCAAGGTCATTCGCGAACTGACCACGAGCGGCGAGATCGAGTTAATCGAGGAAGACGAAGGGTAGTAAGTCATCCACCGACCCGCGCATTGCAGTGTTTCGGAGGCTCAGCGCAGCCAATGATCGCGACCGACCGGTTCTGGCAGGCGCAGACACCCTAACCGCCCGCCAGCACAACCAAAGCCGATCCGTCCCAGGTCAGGCGTACCGGATTTTCCCAGGTGATTGGCTCCTCCAGCGCACGGAACCGGTTGGTCCGAGCCACCCGGACCAGCGCGCCGCTGTCGAGCCTGACATTGTAGATCGACATGTCTCCGAGATAGGCGATGTCCTCGACCTTGCCGTCGAGCGCATTTACCCCCTTCTCGGCGCCTTCGACCCGGCGCTCGATCGCGATCTTCTCGGGCCGCAACGCCAGTGCTATGGCACCGCCCGGCAGGTCGCGCACACCGGCCGTCTCCGCCAGGCCACCGTCCACCAGCCTTATGGTGCCGCTTCCGGCAGTCTCGACGACCCCTTCCAGAATATTCACATCGCCGATGAACTCGGCAACATAGCGCGAATTCGGCGCCTCATAAACCTGGTGCGGCTCGCCCAGCTGGGCAATCTGCCCCTCGCGCATGACCGCCAACCGGGTCGAGACGGTCATCGCCTCTTCCTGGTCGTGGGTGACAATGACGAAAGTCACCCCAAGGCTCTCCTGAATGTTCACCAACTCGAACTGGGTCGCCTCACGCAGCTTGCGGTCTAGCGCACCGAGCGGTTCGTCGAGCAGCAGCAATTTCGGCTTCTTGGCCAGCGCTCTGGCCAGTGCGACCCGCTGTCTCTGGCCACCCGACAGCTGGTCAGGCTTGCGCAGCGCAAATCCCTCCAGATGCACCAGCGCCAGCATCTCTTCGACCCGGGTCTTGATCGCCGGCTTCGGCATCCGCTGCATCTGCAGACCAAAGGCGATGTTGTCGGCAACGTTCATATGCGGGAACAGCGCGTAGGACTGGAACATCATGTTCACTGGCCGCTCATGCGGTGGGATCGCCGTCAGGTCCTCGCCATCTAGCAGGATATGGCCACTGTCCGGGGTCTCGAACCCGGCCAGCATCCGCAACAACGTCGTCTTGCCACAGCCCGAGGGGCCCAGCAGCGCAAAGAACTCACCCGGGAAAATGTCGAGTGATACCCCGTCGATAGCCCGGGTCGCGCCAAAGGTCTTGACGATGTCGGTTAACCGCAGATGCGGCTGCGCGCCTGGATCGCGCCATGCCGGAACCGCTTTCGCGATACTTACCTTGCTGACCATGCATCCCCCGGAAATGGAACGGGGCCGCCCTGGGGCAGCCCCGACTTGCGTTACGATCCGGTTTTGATCCGAGTCCACAGCCTGGTCACCAGGCGCTGCTCGCCCGGGCCGTAGGGTAGAACAACATACAGATGCTCAACCGTTTCCGCGGTCGGATAGATCGCCGGATCGCCGATCACGTCCTCCGCCAGCATCGGCTGCGAGGCCAAATTGCCGTTGGCGTAGTAGACGTAGTTCGACGCCTTGGCCATCACGTCGGCGCGCATGATGTAGTTGATGAAGGTCAACGCGTTTTCGGGATGCGGCGCGTCGGCAGGGATTGCCATCTGGTCGAACCACATCAGCGCCCCTTCGAACGGGATGGCGTATTCGACGGTGACGCCGTTGTTAGCCTCGGCGGCACGGTCGCGCGCCTGGAGCACATCGCCCGACCAGCCCACCGCCAGGCAAGCATCGCCATCGGCCAGTGCATTGATATAGCCTGACGAATTGAAGCTGGCCACATGCGGACGGATCGACTCGAGCAGTGCCCCGGCCGCCTCGATCAGCGCCTTGTCCTTCGAATCGGGGTCGTGCCCGAGGAAGTTCAGCGCCGCCGGGATCATCTCGTCGGCAGCATCGAGAATATGCACACCACAATCGGCGAATTTAGCCAGAATAGCCGGATCGAATATCACCGACCAGCTATCGATCACCTCGACCCCCAGCCGCGCTTTCACCGCCTCGACATTATAGCCGATTCCGGTGGTGCCCCACATGTAGTTGACCGAATATTCGTTGCCCGGATCATAGAGCTCGGTCCGTTTCGAGATCGGCTCCCACATGTTGCCGATATTGGTCAGCTTGCCCTTGTCGAGCTTCTGGAACACGCCGGCCGTGATCTGGCGTTGCAGGAAGCCGCCCGAGGGCACCACGACATCGTAGCCTGAACTGCCGGCCAGCAGCTTGGTCTCGAGAATGTCGTTCGAGTCGAAGACATCATAGACCACCTTGATGCCGGTCTCGGCCTCGAACTCGGCCAGGATTTCCTCGTCGATATAGTCGGACCAGTTGTAGACATGGACAACCTTGTCCTGCGCGGTGGCTGCACCCGCAATCAACGCAAGCGCCGCGGCGCCCATCAGAATACTCCGCATTTCTCTCTCCCTACTGTGATTTCTCTCTCGGTTGATATCAGCGGCCCGTTGTTCGGACTCGCTGTATTTCGGCTGAGATTAGCGCGCAGTTCGCTCGCAGGTAAAGAGCCGCGCGCACTGCCCTGAAATATACTTGCGTGCGGCGCCGCCGACAGCATACGCTCGATCACAAAGACGGGGGGACCGGAAATGGCGACAACGGGCACACGCCGGGTCAACTGGGGGCGGCGCATCGCCATCGCCATACCATTTCTTTGGCTGCTCGCCTTCTTTCTGGCGCCGTTCCTGATCGTCCTGAAAATTTCGGTCTCGCAGCCAACCATTGCCATGCCACCCTATCTGCCGACATGGGATAGCTGGGAGGCGATCACCGGTCATCTATCGAACCTCGACTTCAGCAATTACGAGTTTTTGTTTTCCGACCCTCTGTACCTGAATTCCTACCTGAACAGCCTCAAGATCGCCGGGATATCGACCCTGATCGCGCTCTTGGTGGGATATCCGGTTGCCTATGGTATAGCCCGCTCTTCGCCCAATTGGCGCGCGACCCTGCTGATGCTAGTGATCCTGCCGTTCTGGACCTCGTTCCTGATCCGGGTCTATGCTTGGATCGGCATCCTGAAGACCGAGGGCGTGCTGAACAACTTCCTGTTGTGGACCGGGATCATCGCCGAGCCTTTGACGATCCACTTCACTCCAACGGCGGTCTATATCGGCATCGTCTACAGCTATCTGCCGTTCATGATCCTGCCGCTCTATGCCAGCCTCGAAAAGCTTGATCTCAGCTTGCTGGAAGCCGCTTCCGACCTGGGTGCGAAACCTGTGATTGCCTTCTGGCGCATCACCGTGCCGCTGTCGATGCCGGGTATCGCCGCCGGTTGCTTCCTGGTCTTTATCCCTGCGGTCGGCGAGTTCGTCATCCCGGAATTGCTGGGCGGATCCTCGACCCAGATGATCGGGCGCACCCTCTGGTCGGAATTCTTCCAGAACCGCGACTGGCCCATCGCCTCGGCCGTGGCGGTGCTGCTGCTGCTGATCCTGGTGGTACCGATCGTGATCTTCCAGCGGATCGCCAAGCGCGGGGTGACCGGCTGATGAAAAAAGGTCCCGGCTGGTTTCTGAAGATTTCGATGTTCGTCGGCTTCGCGTTTCTCTATGCACCGATCATCATCCTGATCATCTACAGCTTCAACGCGTCGAAACTGGTCACCGTCTGGGGCGGCTTTTCGACCCATTGGTATGGCTCTCTATGGCACAACCAAGGCCTGATGGACGCGGCCAAGGTATCGGCCATGGTTGCGGTCGCTTCATCGACGCTGGCGACGATCTTGGGCGTTCTCGCCGGATATTCGCTGGCCCGGGTGCCCGAATTTTTTGGCCGCACGCTGTTCTCCGGCATGGTGCTGGCGCCGCTGGTGATGCCCGAGGTGATCACCGGCCTGTCGCTCCTGCTCAGCTTCATCGCCATCTCGCTCGACCGCGGCTTCTTAACCATCGTCATCGCTCACGCCACCTTCTCGATGTGCTATGTGGCGGTGGTGGTTCAGGCTCGGCTGGCCGGCTTCGACACCTCGGTCGAGGAGGCTGCACAGGATCTGGGAGCCAAGCCGGCAACGGTCTTCTTCCGCATCACCCTGCCGCTGATCGCGCCCGCCGTCGCCGCCGGGTGGCTGCTCAGCTTTACCCTTTCGCTGGACGATCTGGTGATCGCCAGCTTCGCCTCCGGACCGGGGTCTACAACCCTGCCGATGAAGATATTCTCGTCGGTGCGCCTCGGCGTGACCCCCGAGATCAACGCCATCGCCACGATCCTGATCGGATTCGTCGCCACCGGAACGGTAATCTATTCGCTGATGCTGAAGCGGGCCGTGGCCCAGCGCATCCGGATCGAGCAGGCGATGCGGGGCTAGAGCATTTTCCAGCTAAGGCGACCAGCCTTAGCGTCGCGAAAATGCGACAAATCAACAAGATAGAGCACGAGCCATGAATCGGAGATCATGGATCATGCTCTATCGGAAACTCAGCCGCGCGCCTTTCCCACGGCTTTCCAGGCCAAAGGCATCATCAGCGCCGCCAGCGCCAGTTTTAGCGCATCACTGGCGAGGAAGGGCCACAGGCCCCAGTCGAGCACCGTCGCCCAGCCCTTGGTCTCGGCATACAGATGGCCCAGCCACAGGATCCCCGGCACATAGATGATCGCGTTGCCGATCAGCAGCGCGGCGGCCATCTTGACGATGCTCCGGTCCCAGCCCTCGCGGGCCAGCCAACCCAGTGCACCGGCGGCCAGGACAAAGCCAACCAAATAACCACCGGTGCCGCCCATCATGTAGGCCAGACCGTATTTCTCGGCGCTCGACGACGTGAAAATGTCGAAGCCCAGCGCACCAACCAGCAGATAGCCCAACAGCGTCACGACACCCAGGCGCATGCCATAGGCGGTGCCAACCGTAAGCACCACAAAGGTCTGCATGGTGATCGGAACCGGCTCATAAAACACCCGGATCTTGGCCGCGATTGCCAGCGCGGTAATTCCCAGAACCACCAACACCGCACGTTTGATCCACAATGCCGCACCTTCACTGGGAAGGATGGCCTCGCTCAGAACCATTTTCGACAGGGTGGTCGCCATATCCTAAATCCTTATCTTTGCGTTCTTGCATCGCTTCCGCCGATGGCCCGGAACGATCATGAAGTCTGCGGTTTTATGCCGTGAGCGCTTGACCCGCGCAAGCGCAATCCGTGGTCGTGGTAGCAATCGCGCGGCGCTGCGGCATCGTGACGGCTCGAAACTTCGCATCCGGACACCCATGTTGCTGGCAAGCCAAATCGAAGGATCGCAGCATGTGTTTCCGCCGCCTCGCCCTTCCATTCTTCCTAGCCATGCTGGTCGCCAGCCCGGCAATCGCAGGCAGTATCATCGAAGTGATGCACCCCTGGGCACGCCCGACCATCCCGAACCGGCCCGGCGTTGCTTATTTTGGCGTTCATAATTCTGGCGACATGCCGGACCGGTTGATCGGTGCCCGCGCCGAAGGAGTCGCCAGTATCGAGATCCACAAGGCCGACCAAACGGGAGCCATCATGACCATGGCACCCGTTGAGGCGGTCGATGTGCCAGCGGGCGGCATGGCACATTTTGGTCCGGGTGGGCTACATCTGATGATGTTCGGCGTAAACCCGCCGCTAAAAGCTGGTGATATCCTCGATATGACTCTGATTTTCGAGACCGCGGGTAAGATCAAGATCACAGTGCCCGTCAGCAAAACCATGGACGATCAACAGCATCTGGGCGAAGGTCACCAACATGGCACTCAACACCAGCACGGAACCACTGGCAACTGACGGTCCGCCGCTCTAAATCAGCCTGCAAATCGTTAACTTGTTCCCTGGCACCTGGATGGAGTAAGTTTAAGCTTGTGATTAACAGCGCCAGCTGGAGTCGGATGCGTGCTAGCACTCTTTGCCAATAGACCTTTTAGACCGAGCGCCGCGACCAATTCGGTGGAGTTCGCGCTCGACTTAACGTCCGACGCAATAACGCTGTTCGAGCGTTCAGCCCACGGGGATTGGAAAAAGTTCGCATCCGTACAGCTTGACGATCCGGAATTTCCGATCGTGATCGGGTTACTGCGGACCGAAGCCGAATCTCATTCTGGTGAACGACGGCCAGTGCGCCTCTGGCTACCTGGTGAGCAGGTCTTGAGGTTGCGTGCACGAATCGAAGGAAAGACCCAAGCCGAGCGCCTGAAAGCAACCCTTGACTACATCGATCGTGAGACAGTCTATCGACCGAAGGATGTCGCTGTCGCAATCGCACCCGCCGATGCCCAGGGTGAAACTACCGTTTTGATCACCTTCGCTGAGACTTGGCGCGAGGCTCGCGATTACGCAACCCGGTGGGGATTTATGCTGGGTGATGTTTCGACACGCCACAACGCCAGGGATTTCGGGTCGAACGGTCCAGTTTTTCAAGTGCAGGCGCCGCAACGAAAGCCTGAAACACCAGCAAAACCGAAACGGCTGATGGCCGTTGCACTTGCGCTGATCGCGATCACGGCAGTTTCCTCGGTCCTGGCGCTAAGGCCCTGGGAACCGCGGTCGGAGTATCCTTACAGCGCAACCACGGCAGCCGGAAATGTTGCCGAAGCGCCGTCAATCTCGAAACCACACCCGTTAAAACCTGAACTACTTCTGGAACATGGATTAGAAAAGTTCTCTAAAGGCCTGCAACC
This sequence comes from Thermohalobaculum sp., assembly GCA_035527255.1. Lineage (GTDB taxonomy): Bacteria > Pseudomonadota > Alphaproteobacteria > Rhodobacterales > Rhodobacteraceae > Thermohalobaculum. The sequence continues at coordinate 8,595 of DATLAW010000233.1, forward strand.
AGAGCAACTTTCGAAAATCCTGGATCTGGCATCCTCCCGCGATCCTGAGGTGGAGACAACGGTCGGTTCTACGTCGATTGTGTTTAAAGTCCCGAAACTTCCCGATGCACCGATCGCCCCGGCTGCAAACGGTGCTGTTCCGTTGCCACTTCCAGTTCTAGAACCTGTCCGGCAAAAACGCGATCTCGCTGCCGCTTCGATCGATCCAGTACCAGCGATGCAGTCAAGTGATTCAGCGTCCCTATTGGCTGCGATGGAAACCTCAAAGCTCATGGAGCCGCCGATCCGGATTGAAAATGTCAACTTGCTCATCAGTGGAAAGGCTCCACCGCCAGAAATTCCTGCAACACCCGTTATCGATCAGCTACCAGCGCCATCGATCCCGGTGGCGTTCCCGGTGGCGGCCGAAGCAACGGAGCCACCCGCAGGAGCTCATGCACCCTATCCAGTACCCGTTCCGGCGCCACGGTCTGCGCTGATCATTCCGAATATCGACAAGAATGAAATCGTCCCATTGCAGCGGTCTGCTATGGTGATTCCGCCTCCCCGCCCTCCTGGCCGAGGAAAGTCGGTTACAGAAATCGCAATCGAACCAACTCCAGCGGCTCCCAGTGTTGCAGCTCCCAGTGTTGCGGTCTCCATCGCGCCGGCAGAGGTGCAAACTCTCGACGATCCGACTAAATTTGCTAGTCTGACATCACCGCGACCAACAAAACGGCCAGTTCTTCCTGCGCGATCCCGCGAGCTGACCTCGGTCACAACGTTGCCTGGAATCGCCGGAACTACTCAACGCTCGATTTGGGAAGCAGCCACCGAGCAGGGCTTGCCGCTGGACCAAACTGCCCTGATTGGCATCCTGAATCTCGACACCGGACGCAAGGCATTGCTACGCTTGCCGAACGGGCGCTATCGATCAGTGGTCGTGGGCGACGAGTTGGACGGCTGGCGGGTCAGCGTTATCGGCACGGATGCGATGCGGGTCACCCGGGCCGGTCAGGACCAAACGCTTCTACTGGTCAATCGCTAGGAGCACCGCTGCGCGCAGCGCGCCAATTATCCCAGTCCGCAACTGTGTCCAGATCGGTTGCCGCGGCGGCGCCCGGCAAGGTCACATCGACCACAAACTCAGGATAGTCCTCAATCAGCGCCCGCGCCCCGCGATCACCCTCCAATGCGCGCAACAGCTCGAAGAACCGGCGCCCGAACAGCACCGGGTGGCCGGGTATTCCGGCATCAGTCACCGCCCGCGCGATGGCCCGGTCCTCCGACGGGTCGAACGCGGCAATCAATCTGTCGTAGTCACCCGCCGTCACCTCTGGCATGTCGGCCAGGACGATCAGCACCGCATCGGCCTCGGCCTTCAGCGCCGTCACACCGACACCAACCGAGGTGCCCATTCCTTCAGCGGCGCGTGGATTGATCACCATCCGCGCGTTCGTGCTCTCCAACGCGGTCAGCCGTGCGCCGGGGTCGGGCGGCAGGACAACCACAATCTCGTCGACCGAGCTTTGTGACAGCGCCCGCGCCACATGATGCAACAACGGCACGCCATCGACCAACTCCAGCAACTTGTCACGACCGCCCATCCGGCGCGACTGACCCGCCGCCAACACCACCGCGCAAACCGTTGGACGCCGCACCACCTCGGCCCCACCCAAGCGGGGCTCAGGCCGCGACGGGATCTCCTTCAGCAGCCCGCCCACCGCCATTGCAGCGATCTCCTCGGTCGTTGGATTGAGACCGCAAGCGACCCGCTCGAGCACCCAATCAGCCCCATTCAGCTTGGGCGAGCGGGCGCATCCCGGCAGCCCAATGACCGGGCGCCCCACAAGATCACCAAGAAACAGCAAGTTCCCGGGGTCGACCGGCATCCCGAACCGGGTCAGCCGCCCGCCAGCCAAAACCAAAGCAGCCGGCCCAACATCGTGGCGATCGGACGTCGCCGAGCCGGTCAGGATCAGCACGATCTCGCCCGGCGCGTCGGTTATCGCCCGCGCCAGATCAGCGGTGACATGGGGCGTTTGGCTTTCGGATACCAGATCAACACCCAGCGCCGTCAACCGCGCCCGAACCGCCTCGGCCCCCTTGGTCAGCAGCTTGTCCGACATTCCCGGCGTGCGGGTCAGGATCAGGCTGGCAGTCTTGCGCTTCAGCGCGTTGACCCGGATCGCTGTGCGACCGGCCAACATCGCCTCCGCCGCCACCACCGCCGCTTCGGGAACCGCATAGGGGATGATCTTTACCGTCGCCAGCATCTGTCGCGGCGCCACCCGGGCGTGGTCTGGCAGGGTCGCCACGGTAATCGCCTCGTCGATCGTGTTCAGCCGCCCGATCAGTGCGGCATCCAGCGACAACACCCCTTGATCAGCTGCATAAAGGTTTACCCGCCCAGTAAACGGCGCCGTAACCACCAGCCCCTGAGCCTCGGCCAGCGGCGCCAGCAACGCGCCGATGCGAGCAGCAGCCAGGTCCTCCGGCACATCATTCTCGCCAAGCCGGGCAACTGTCACCTCAGCCAATCCCTGCGCCACCAGCGCTGCAATATCGGCCGCATTCAACCGCCGCCCCTTCTTCAGCCGACCGGAAGACAGCCCAACCGAATGCGCGAGGATCGCGCCCTCGGCATCGGCCACGGGAACCGGGCCAAATTTCACGACAAGCTGCCCAGTCGCGTACCGGGCCGGGTCGCCGGACGGCGCAGCCGCTCGGTCATCTGGGCCAGGATCGCAATCGCAATCTCCGCCGGCGATCTGGAGCCGATGTCGAGGCCGATAGGCGCATCGATTCGGGCGATCTGCGCGCCCGAGAACCCAGCCTCGGTCAGCCGCGCCACCCGTTTGGCGTGGGTGCGGGTCGACCCCAGCGCGCCGATATAAAACGCTGTGCTTCTCAGCGCCGCGTCCAGCGCCGGGTCATCCAGCTTGGCGTCATGGGTCAGGGTCACAACCGCCGTCCGTGCATCCAGCCCATAGGCGCCAAGCGCCGCGTCGGGCCAGTCATGCACCAGCCGCCCGCCAGGGAAGCGCTCCGCGCTGGCAAACGCCTCACGCGGGTCGATCAGCGTCACATCGTAGCCCGCCGCCTCGGCCATCACCAACAGCGGCTGAGCGATATGCACAGCACCAATCACCGCCATCCGAAGCGGCGGATTATGGACGGCGATAAACTTCTCAGGCTGCCCCTCGTCAAACCCCGAACGGTCGCTATCGAACCGGGCCGCCGCTGCCTCATACCCGGCAATCTCGCGGCTCCAGTCGCCGGTATCCGTGACAATCGCAATCTGGCGCCGCTCGGCACGGGCCACGACCAGCGCATCCAGCAACCCCGGATCGATACCCTGCCCCTGCCCGATTGGCTCGACCATCACCCGGATCCGGCCACCGCAGGCCAACCCGACCGAGAACGCCTCGTCATCGCTGACGCCAAATTCCATGATCCGGCAACGCCCGTCCTCCAGCGCCTCCAGCGCCTCGGCAACCACCGCCCCCTCGACGCAACCGCCGGAGACCGATCCGACGATCTCGCTGTCACCGGAGATCGCCAACTGCGAGCCGACCGGACGCGGCGCCGACCCCCAGGTCTCGACCACAGTGGCCAACGCAGCACCTTTCCCGACGCGCAGCCAGTCGCGCGCAGCCTCGGGAATGCGGTCGTGTTCAGCGATGGTCATCAGTCTCTCCCATCAGGGCCATATTGCCCTTTGACTTGGCGCTGCAACGCGCGCCTGACAAGTCCCCGCACTCAGCTACCCTGCCCGCAACCCGGCCATCAGCCGGGCTTTCTCACCCCGATCATCGGCCCGGGTCAGGGCGCTGGCCAGCGTCTCCAGGCTTTGGATATTATGCGCGGCGCGAAAGCTGTCGACATGCGGCAGCAGCGCCTTCACCCCCTGCGCCTTGGCCTCGAACCCCTCCCAGCGCAACAGCGGGTTCAGCCAGATGAGCTTGCGGCACGATAGCTGCAGCCGTTCGGCCTCGCGCGCCAGCCGGTCGGGGTCATCACGGTCCAGCCCGTCGGTGATCAGCAGCACCACGCCGCCCTGCCCCAGCACCCGGCGCGACCAGCGTTTGTTGAAATCCTCTAGGCAGGCGCCGATGCGGGTGCCGCCCTCCCAGTCGCGGGCCTCGGTTCCGGCCCGCATCAGCGCCTCGTCGGCATCCCGGTGGCGCAGATGCCGGCTGATATTGGTAAGTTGGGTGCCAAACGTGAACACATGCACCGCCGACCAACCAACGCCGTCAGCATTGGCCGCCGCATGCAGGAAATGCAGCATCATCCGGCTGTAAGCGGCCATCGAGCCGGAGATATCGCACAGCGCAACCAGCACCGGCCACCGCTGCCGACGCTTGCGCCGGGCCAATTCGCGCACATCGCCGCCCTGACGCATTGCGGTCCGCATGGTGCGGCGCCAGTCGGCAAACAAACCGTGGGCGTTGGCGATCGTGCGGCGCGAGGCGATCGGGCGCACCGGCAGCCGAAGCGCCGCAATGGCGCGCTTCGCCTCCGCCGCCTCCGCCGAGGTCATCAGCTCGAAATCGCGCGATTTCAGGGTCTCCTGCGCGGAAAACGTCAATTCCGCATCAAACTCGATCTCCTCCTGCCCCGCCTCATCGCGCGGTGGCGGCGGCGGCGCATCGATGCCAGCGGTCAGCGCCTCGGCGGCGCGCTCCTCGCCGGCTTTCTTCTCGCGCTCGAAGCCCGCCGAGCGCAGTTCCGGCAACAACAGGCTCATCATCTTTTCCAGAATCTGCGGATCGCGCCAGAACATATGGAAGCACTGGTCGAACACCGCCCGCTGTTCGGGCCGCGACAGGAAACAGGCGGCCAGCGTGTGGTAGAAATCGGTGCGGTATTCGAATCCGCTCACCGCCACCGCATTGACCGCATCGATCACCCGGCCCGACCCGACCGGCAGCCCGGCGGCCCGCAGCGCCCGGGCGAAATACAGGATATTCGCCGCCAACCTGCCATGTTCTGAAACTGCAATCTTGGGCCGCATCAAGCCGCCCCGGCCATCGCCTGCTTGACCTCGTCCAAAACCCGCTTGGCTTGCGAGCCCTGAAAGCGGGCGATGTCGTCTTGGTACTTCAACAGCGCCCCCAACGTGTCCGAGACGGTCTGCGGATCCAGCGCCAATGTATCCAGCGCCACCAGACATTTCGCCCAATCGATGGTCTCGGCAACACCCGGCCGCTTGAACAGGTCCTCGGTGCGCAGCCGCTGCACAAACGCCACCACTTCCTCGCTCAGCTTCCGGCTGACCTCGGGCGCGCGGGCGGCCAGGATCGCCAACTCACTCTCGGCGTCGGGGAAATCGACCCAATGGTAAAGACAGCGCCGCTTCAACGCGTCATGGATCTCGCGGGTGCGGTTCGAGGTGACGATCACAATCGGCGGCTCCGCGGCCTTGATCGTTCCCAGCTCCGGCACCGTCACCTGAAAATCACTCAGTGCCTCCAGCAGAAACGCCTCGAAGGGCTCGTCGGTCCGGTCCAACTCATCGATCAACAGCACCGGCGGGCCACCGGGCTGCGGCTCCATCGCCTCCAGCAACGGGCGCCGGGTCAGGAACCGCTCGGAGAACAGCTCCGATGCCAGATGCGTCCGGTCAGCCGTGCCATCCGCCTCGGCCAGTCGGATCTCGATCATCTGCGCCGGGTAGTTCCAGTCGTAAACCGCCTGCGCCGCGTCCAGCCCCTCATAGCATTGCAGCCGGATCAAACGCCGCCCCAGCGCCTCGGCCAACGCCTTGGCGATCTCGGTCTTGCCGACCCCCGCCTCGCCCTCGAGAAACAACGGCTTGCCCAGCTTCAGGCTCAGGAACACCACCGTCGCCAGTGCCCGCGCACAGACATATCCGGTGCCGCTCAGCAGCGCCTGGGTCTCGTCGATGGATGTTGGCAAGGCGCGCATGAGCGATCTCCAAAGGCTGCGCCCGCAATGGAAGGCCTAGCGCCGGAAAAATCAAGCCATTCGGACCAGCCGACCAGGCCGTGCGACCATAAACCTGCGCTTTGCACCATTGGTTCCGCGTGATACCTCGCGGACAGTTATCCGTCCGGTCGAGGAGCAACGCGTGATCCCATGGTCCCACCTTGGTTCTGCCGAGATGCCCGGTGGCGGAGCGCTTCGCCTTATGCAACGCGGTGCCGAGTTTTCAATCATGCTGGGATCTATCGAGCTGATGAACAGCCGCCGTAGCGGATCCGAAGAGATGCTCGCCACGCTGGCCTGCAAAAAGATTACTGACCGTCGCGAGCCCCACATCCTGGTCGCCGGACTAGGAATGGGCTTTACCTTGCGTGCGGTCCTTGCCGCGCTGGGGGATGATGCGCGCGTCAATGTAGCCGAGCTGGTGCCATCAGTTGTCGCATGGGCCAGGGGCCCGATGGCCGAGATCTTCGGTGGATGCCTTGAGGATCCGCGCGTTCGCATAATTGAAGGGGATGTCGGCTGCGTGATCAAATCCGGCCGGGCAACTTATGATGCGATCCTGCTTGATGTCGACAATGGCCCAGAGGGGCTTACGCGTAAAGCGAACGATGATATCTATGGCATCGACGGCCTGCGCGCGGCTCACGCTGCATTGCGCCCCGGCGGCATGCTGGCGGTCTGGGCATCGGCGCCCAACAGGCAGTTTGCCAATCGCCTGAACGACACCGGCTTTACCGTAGACGAGGTCAATCTGCGCGCCAATGGCAAGCGCGGCGGCGCCAGACATGTGATCTGGATCGCGACCAACGACCGTGGGCGTCATCGCAAGGCGCTGGACAATTAGCGCTTCTTCCTCGCGGCATAGCGCCGGTCACGCTCCGCCTTGCGCTCGGCTTCGTCGGCCACTGCCTGTTCTGCCCGGCGTGCCAACTCGGCTTCATGTGCCGCCGCTTCCGCCAACTCCCGTGCGGCGGCCTCAGCTTTTTCCTGTACCAGTTTTATCGCGTTGGCTTCCTGCCGAACTTCGCGGGCTGCAGCGATAGCTTCTCGCTCGGCACGTTTTGCCAACCGCTTGGGATCGTCAGTCTTCGACGCTAACTTGAATCGTTCGAGCAACTTCAGTTTGGACTCAGCCGCCGCGCTGCGGCGCTCTTCCAAGCTGCCGCCAAAAGATTTTTTCATTTAACTCCAGCTCACATCAGTGCAGTTCATTTATGATGATCGTCGCCATGCATTGCCGATCAGCGACGAACGACACATCCATGTTGCAACTCCGCCGACCGGCGACCTAACTCACCGAAGTCCGCTTCGCAATAGCGGCGCTGGCTCTACTTTATCCTAAGACGAGAAATCTGCCGCTTTCAACCATGATTTCTCGGCCTACAGCAGCACCATAGCCGCAAGCCCGAGGAAAACGAAGAAACCAACCATGTCGGTCACGGTGGTCACGAAAGTGCCCGAGGCCAGCGCCGGATCTGCCCCAACTTTACCGAGCACGATCGGCACCAGGATCCCCGCCAGCGCCGCCGCCGCCAGATTGACCAGCATCGCCGCCGCGATCACCAACCCAATCAGCGGCTGATCGAACCAGACCCAGGCGACAACCCCCATGATCACCGCAAACCCCAGCCCGTTGATCACTCCCACCGCCACCTCGCGGCCGATAACCCGCGATGCGTTGGTCCGAGTCAAATCGCGGGTTGCAAGTGCGCGCACCGCGACCGTCAGGGTCTGAGTACCCGCATTGCCACCCATCGAGGCGACAATCGGCATCAGGATCGCCAGCGCAACCACCTCGGTGATCGTGGCCTCGAACAGCCCAATCACCAGCGACGCCATGATTGCGGTGACCAGATTGACCGCTAGCCACGGAAATCGCCGCTTGGTAATCTCCCAGACATTATCCGAGATTTCCTCGTCACCGACACCGCCAAGGCGCATGATGTCCTCTTCGGCCTCGTCGTCCAGTACCTCCATGGCGTCATCGATGGTGATCACACCCACCAACCGACCCGTATCATCGACCACCGGGGCCGAGACCAGATGGTACTGGTTGAAGGCGTATGCCACGTCCTCCTGCGGATCCTCGACATGCATAGTCCGGAAGTCGTCGGCCATCAGCGATTCCAGCGTCACCGGCCGGCGCGCGCCCATCAGAACGCCCAGCGGAACCTTGCCGATAGGCTTTGCCGTCGGATCGACGACATAAACATCGTAGAACTCGTCCGGCAGGTCATCCGCAGCCCGCACGAAATCAATCATCTGACCGACAGTCCAGAACGGCGGCGCCTTGACGAAGTCGCTCTGCATCAGGCGGCCGGCGGAGTACTCCGGATAGGTCAGTGCCTTTGTTACCGCCGCGTGGTCAGCAGGCTCAAGCGCCTCCATCACCCGGCGCCGGGTGTTCTCCTCAAGATCCCCAAGCAGATAGACGGCATCGTCCGAATCGAGATCCCTGATCGTCTCGGCCAGGTGTTCCGGCGCCAGGAACGAAAGGATCTCGTCGCGCACGCCCTCCTCGACCTCGATCAGGATCTCGTGGTCGATGTCAGCCCACACCAGCTCGATAAAACGGCGGCGATGTTCCGAGTGGATCTGTTCGGTCAAATCCGCGAGATCGGCGACATGCAGATCCGCGATCAGCGACAAAACGCCGACGCGGTCGCCGGCATCGACCGATTCGATGACCGCCGCGACCAGCTCCGGATCCAGCCCGAAATCGTCTTCGCGCTCTTCCTCGGTATTTTCGGGCAACGCTTCGGTCATCGACGCTTCCCCCCAAATCTAAATTTCAGCACCGCTCATAACCCGCTTTGCTGGCGGCGTGAACCAAGCCGGGCAGAATTAATTGCGACGCCCTCAACCCGTCGGTTACCGTTGTCCGGACGCGACAGCGCTGCAATCCGCCTCGGACGCTCGGATCAGCGCGCCCTCAATCTGATCGCACAACGAAAATCGGCCGGGGGTCGCCCCCCGGCCTTTGATCTCGAAAGTCCAGCCTGATGGCGTTTAGTGCGAATGCTGCTTGTCCCACATGTCGCGGGTCGGCAGCGTCTCGAATGTATGCGCCGGGGGCGGGTTCGGCAGGGTCCATTCCAGGGTGCCGATCTCGTCCTCCCAGTAGTTCGGGTTGGTGACTTTCTTGCCGGCAAACAGCGTGTAGGCCACGATGCCGATGAACAGCAGGAAGCTGGCGCCGGACAGGAACGCACCGTAGGACGATATCTCATTCCAGTACGAGAACGCCTCCGGATAGTCGATGTAACGGCGCGGCATACCCTGGCGCCCCAGGAAGTGCTGCGGGAAGAAGGTGATATTGGCACCGATGAACATCATCCAGAAGTGCAGTTTGCCAAGCGCCTCCGGGTACTGCCGGCCAGTCATCTTGCCGATCCAGTAGTAGACCGCCGCGAATATCCCAAACACCGCGCCAAGGCTCATCACGTAGTGGAAATGCGCCACTACGTAGTAGGTGTCGTGATAGGCCCGGTCGACGCCTGCCTGGCTCAAGACGATGCCGGTCACGCCGCCCACGGTGAACAGGAACAGGAAGCCCATTGCGAACAGCATCGGCGTCTTGAAGTCGATCGACCCGCCCCACATGGTGGCGATCCACGAGAAGATCTTGATGCCGGTCGGCACCGCGATCACCATCGTCGCCAGCATGAAATAGGCCTGTGCGTTCTTTGACATACCGACCGTGTACATGTGATGTGCCCAGACGACGAAGCCCAGTGCACCGATGCCGACCATGGCGAAGACCATGCCGGTATAGCCAAAGATCGGCTTGCGCGAGAAGGTCGAGATCACATGGCTGACCACGCCGAACGCCGGCACCACGATGATGTAGACCTCGGGATGGCCAAAGAACCACAGGATGTGCTGGTACAGGATCGGATCACCGCCGCCGGCCGGATTGAAGAAGGCGGTTCCGAAGTTGCGGTCGGTCAGGAGCATGGTGATGGCGCCCGCCAGAACCGGCAGCGATAACAGGATCAGCCAGGCGGTGACGAAGATCGACCACGGGAACAGCGGCACTTTCAGCATGGTCATGCCCGGCGCGCGCATGTTCAGGAAGGTGGTGATCATGTTGATCGCGCCCAGAATCGACGACGCGCCGGACAAGTGGACCGCGAAGATCGCGAAATCCATCGACATGCCCTGCTCGGTGGTCGAAAGCGGCGCATACAGCACCCACCCCACGCCGGAACCTAGTTGGCCATTACCGCCGGGAGTGACCAGCGACAGCACCGCAAGCGACGATCCGGCCACATACAGCCAGTAGCTCAGATTATTCAGTCGCGGAAACGCCATATCCGGCGCACCAATGTGCAACGGCATGAAAAAGTTACCAAATCCGCCGAACAACGCCGGAATGACAACAAAGAACATCATGGTTATGCCGTGTCCGGTGACCAGCACGTTCCACATATGCCCATTCGGCGAGCCATCGGCCATGGTCATGTACTGCACGCCCGGCTCCATCAACTCGAGCCGCATGAACATCGTGAAGCCGATCGACAGACACCCGACAAGGAAGGCGGTCACAATGTAGAGAATGCCGATGTCCTTGTGATTGGTCGAGCAGAACCACCGGGTAAAGAACCCCGGGCCTGCGTGGTCGTAGGTGTGGACCGTAGCGTCGGCCATGCGATCACTCCTGTTTGTCTCTGTCGGGCGCCGGACGGCGCTTTGTCTTAGTCGAGCGCCGGACGGCGCGATGCTTTCAGCAATTGCTGAAGTGGTTTATCCGGCATGCCGTCACGCGGCAAGCAGATGGAACACCCGAACGGTACGAATCCCCGGGTCTTTCTGTCGCACGGCAGGGCTTGCGTCAAATACAGATCGCGGCCACCCCGGTCTCACATAATCCCCAAGGTCGTCTCGAACCGCCGGCGCAGGGCCAGGTCCAGGTCCGCCAACCCAACTGGCAGACCAAGATCGACCAGACTGGTCACCCCGTGCTCGGCAATCCCGCAGGAAATGATACCGGCGTAATGGCTCAGGTCCGGGTCGACATTGATCGAGACGCCGTGAAAGCTGACCCAACGCCGCAATCGCACACCAATCGCCGCAATCTTGTCCTCGGCCGGGCTACCGTCAGCCAGGGGTGCCTTGTCCAGCCGCTGAACCCAGACCCCGACCCGGCCCTCGCGCCGCTCGCCCCGCACCTGAAAATCGTCCAACGCCCCAATCACCCAATCCTCGAGCGCCCCGACAAACCGCCGTACATCGCGCCCACGCCGGTTCAGATCGAGCATGACATAGGCAACCCGTTGGCCCGGACCATGATAGGTATACTCACCCCCCCGCCCGGCCACGTGGACCGGAAACCGGCTCGCATCAACCAGATCCTCGGCCCGCGCGCTGGTCCCAGCTGTGTACAGGGCCGGGTGCTCAAGCAACCACACACACTCCGCCGCCTCGCCGGCAATGATCGCCGCGACCCGCGCCTCCATCCAGGCAAGGGCCTCCTCATAGGGGATCAGCCCCTCGCTGATGCGCCATTCGACCATGAAACCCGCCATACAATCGTTCGGCTTCTGACTATTTACAAATGCAGGGCTTCACAAGCGCAGTC
>DATLAW010000234.1:0-2165 GCA_035527255.1 Thermohalobaculum sp.
CCCCGTATTTCCGCGCCATCGCCACCAGTTCGCGGTAGAAATCCAGATCGCAGACCTGCGCCGTCGGATTCGACGGGAAATTGACCACGATGGCCACCGGTCGCGGCACCGAGTGATGAATTGCCCGGTCCAGCTCACGCAGATAAGCCTCCGGATTGAACCGCCCATCGTGCAGCGCCGGGATATGGCGCAGCGCGCCGCCGGCGATCATGAACCCATAGGGATGGATCGGATAACTCGGGTTCGGCGCCAGGATCACGTCGCCGGGCGCGGTCATCGCCATGGCGAGGTTGGCCAGCCCCTCCTTCGACCCCAGGGTCGCGATGATCTGGGTCTCCGGGTTCAGCGTCACGCCGAAGTGCCGCTGGTAGTACCCCGCCTGCGCCCGGCGCAATCCCGGGATACCCTTCGAGGCCGAATAACGATGGGTGCGCGGCTTCCGCACCGTCTCGACCAGCTTGTCGATGATGTGGGCGGGCGTATCCATATCCGGATTGCCCATGCCGAAATCGATGATGTCCATGCCCTCGGCGCGGCACTGCGCCTTCAGCCGGTTGACCTCGGCGAAGACATAGGGCGGCAGGCGCTTGATGCGGTAGAATTCCTCGGGGTCGGGCATCGTGGTGTGATCGTTTCTCGGGGTCAGGCGGCCAGGTTCGGCGCGTTATAAAAGCATCGCCGGCGCGATGACAGGGGCAAATCGATGGCCGGCCGCCCTATCGTTTCCGGGTCAGGCGGCGCCGCTCGGCCTCGGTCAAAACCGGTGCGCTCAGCGCCTCGGCCCGCACTGCCGCGTCACGGGCAACAATGCCCAGTTGGGCCGTCGCCGCAATGCCCTCCGCCGGGTCAGGCACGGCATCGCTGTAGGTCCCCTCGGCCGGGGCCGCCGGTGTATCGACCAGCCGGGGCCAGGGCGCATCCTCGACGCTCGCGGATTCTGCCAACGGATGGGCGCTGAACAGCTTCGCGCTGCCGCAACCCGCCAGCGACGCCAGCAATACGAATGTTGCACTGCACAAAAAACCATTCATTAGCGACGTATCGCCTCGTTGTGTTAGACTGAAACTTGGCCCAAAGCCTGACGCGAAGCAGCATAACCCGGCCGTCGCGGGCTGACCAGTACCATCGGCGCGGCGCTTGCGTCGGCCACGGCGAAGAGTAGAGAGCCAGATCATGACGACCAAACCCGATGCTCCCGGCAAAACCGACGCTCCCGGCCCCGAAGAAATTCAGGAAATGACCGACCGGATTTCCCATCTGGTCGAGCGCAGCCAGAAGATCTGGGCCGAGTCTCTGGACCGCAGCGTTGACGACATCGCGACGGCAAACCACGATCCATTGAACACCATGCCGGCGCTGACACAACTGACCCAGGAATATATCAATCAACCGCAAAAGTTGGTTGAGGCAACGTTGGAATACTGGACCCAGCAAGCCGACCTCTGGACCAACATCGTCAAGCGCAGCATGGGCATTGAAGATACCAAGCCGCTTGCCTCTCCGGAGCCGGGCGACAAGCGCTTCAAGGACGAGTTGTGGGACAAGAACCCCTACTTCGACTACCTCAAGCAGTCTTACCTGCTGACCGGCACCTGGCTGAAGGACCGCCTTGCCGACGCCGAGGGGCTGAGCCCGCAGGACCGCCGCAAGCTGGAATTCCTGACCCGCAACTACATCGAGGCGATATCGCCCACCAACTATGCCGCGACCAACCCCGAGGTGATGAAGGCAACCGCCGACGAGCGCGGCGAAAACCTGATCCGCGGCCTGGAAAATCTGTTGCGCGACCTCGAGCGCGGCAAGGGCCAGCTGATGATCCGCCAGACCGATATGGACGCGTTCAAGGTCGGCGAGAACATGGCCATGACGCCGGGCAAGGTCGTCTATCAGAACGATGTCATGCAGCTGCTCCAATACGCCCCGGCGACGGAAAACGTCTATGCCAGGCCGCTGCTGATCGTGCCGCCATGGATCAACAAATTCTATATTCTCGACCTCAACGAGAAGAAATCGTTGATCGGCTGGCTGGTTGCCCAGGGCCACACCGTCTTCGTCATATCGTGGATCAATCCGGACGAACGCCAGCGGGGCGAGACCTGGGCCAGCTATATGCACAAAGGCCCATTGACGGCGATCGAGAAGGTGCTGGAGGAGACCGGCGCCGA
>DATLAW010000235.1:0-4046 GCA_035527255.1 Thermohalobaculum sp.
CGTGCCGCACGACCCGTTGACGACCGTCCGGCAGGCGGTCTTCGTCGAAACTGGCAACGAAGGCATCAGCTTCCGCCGTGAGCGCCTTCGCAAGCATCCGGCGGGCCCCCTCGCGCGCCAACTCGGTTAGAGGGTCGTCAAACGATTTCGGCTGACGCAGGGGGATAACGGTTGTATCGTTCTTCACGGCGTATCGCTCCTCTGGAGGTTCTGGCAGGCTGGACACCCGCCACGATACGCCGCCTTCTCAAGCCGCCGTCACCCAAATTCGCGCATAGCTCAATTCGAACTCCTGACCCACTCTGGTCATGGCGATCTTTCGCGATTTGTGCCTGAGTAGCCTTTCCGTGAGAGAGGTGTGTGGAGAATGGCGATCCTGGCAAGCATGTACAAAAGCACAGCGTTCAAGATGTGCCAGAGGAAATGCGTTCCGGTGGGTATGTGGGCGCAAAGTGGCGCATCAAGGGTCCGTGCCGTGAACGACATTAGGAAAACAGCTACCGCGATAAAGAACGGCCTTCCCACCGAAGGCCGATGTCCGCGCAAGGCGAGCGGCAGAATGATCAGGACAAACACCGTCGGCAGATACATCGCCCCACCCCATAGAAACGAGCCCGGGACCCGGGCCTCCAAATAAAGGGTTGCCGCGAAGAAGACTGACAACGCGAGTGCGCTGGGCCAAAACGTCCATGCTAGAAAGCGCCTTGTAACAAGCCAAAGATACAGCAGCATGAACACGAGGATCGGAACGACATCGCCCCATTCCGCCCAGCGCACGGCAAGCGTGTGAAAAAGAATGCTGCCCAATCCGATGATCGGAATAATAAAGATGATCGATCCGACGAGTCCGTTTCCGCCTCCATCGCGCTGAGCGACCTGAAGTCGCCAAGCCATGAAGCCGGCAACCAGGAATGCCAAATTCGTCAAGGCGTTGATGGGTTCGGCGTCGAAGGCGGGGCTCGTTCGTTCGCAGTAATGGTCCACTGAGCGGCAAAGCTCGGGGTCGAGAGCGAGAATGAACCATGGGCAGACGGCGGACACTTTGTTGCCTCCTCATCGCAGCGCTAATCAGCACCGTATCATCACCAAAAGAGCCCTCTCGAACCGGGAGTGGTCTACACATCGCACCCGGAATTTTCGGAACAGCTTAATTCACTGTGAGTTTGGGGCCAACTGACCGGTTTCAACAACTCGACGGGGAAACACGGCCAGATCGACCTCTGGTGGGATCAGATTGTCAATGTCTGCTTCGGAACGCTGCAGCGCGGCATGACATACCCCCACCTCTATCCGCCAAGGGCCAACAACGTCAGCGCAGCCCTCTGTGTCTGACTCCGGTCCTGCAGAGCGCCAAATTGCCGGTCTGAGCCGGAAGCGGACCAGTGGTTAGACCCTGACTTCCGCTGAGTGCCGTCAGCCGCTATTCGCCAATTCGAAAAGGCGGATCAATCTGGCTCGATCGCCTTCAGCACTTTCGGCGGCGACATCGGCAGGTCGGTCATCCTCACGCCAACGGCGTCGGCAATCGCGTTCGCAACCGCGGCCATGACTGGGATGATCGACGTCTCGCCGATCCCGCGAACGCCATAGGGGTGGTTCGGGTTGGGCACCTCGACGATCACGGTGTCGATCATGGGCAGGTCCGAGGCCAGCGGGATCCGATAGTCAAGGAAGTTAGGGTTCTCCAGCCGCCCTTGTGCATCGTAGATATACTCCTCGTTCAGCGCCCAGCCGATTCCCTGCGCCGCCGCGCCCTGGTACTGGCCCTCGACATAGCTCGGGTGGATCGCCTTGCCGGCATCCTGGGCGACGGTGAAACGCAGGATCGTGACCTTGCCGGTTTCCGGATCGACCTCGACGTCAACCATCTCGGCGGCGAAGCTCGGGCCCGCACCCTTGACGTTCTCTTCGACATGTCCGGAGATCGGCCCGCCGGTTTTGCCCGCGTTCTTCGCGATCTCGGCAATCGAGAGCGGCTCGAAGTCACCGGCATTGGGGCCTGCGGGTCGAGCGTAGCCGTCTTCCCACTCCACCGCTTCAACGGGAATGCCCCAGGTCGCGGCGGCGCGCTTCTTGAGTTCCTCGACCACCTTAATTGAGGCGCCGTGAGTCGCCTTGCCGACAGCGAAGGTTGTGCGGCTGCCCGCGGTCAGGAAGTTGAAGCCGAGCGAGTTGGTATCGCCGATCATCGGCTTGACGTTTGCGGGGTCGATGCTCAGGGCCTCGGCCGCCATCAGCGCCATTGATGCGCGTGACCCGCCGATGTCGGGGTTGCCGACCATCAGCGCGACCGAGCCGTCCTCGTTGACATTCATGGTCACGCAGGTATCGCCACCGATATTGAACCAGAAACCGCAAGCCACGCCCCGCCCCTGGTTCGGGCCAAGCTTGGCTCGGTTGTTGGGATGGTCCCGGATCGCCTCCAGGCATTCCACCAGCCCGACCGGACCGAAGGTCGGACCATAGGCAGCCTTGGTGCCTTCCCTGGCGGCATTCCTGAGACGGAAATCGATCGGGTCCATGCCGATCTCGCCGGCCAGCAGATCGATGGTGCTTTCGACCGCAAAGCCGATGATCTGAGCGCCGGGGGCGCGATAGGCGGCGACCTTGGGACGGTTGCTGACCACGTCGTAGCCAATGACGTTGACGTGCTCGACGTCGTAGCAGGCGAAGGCGGTCATCGTGGCCGGGCCGATGGGCGAGCCTGGGAAGGCCCCGGCCTGGTAGTACATCTCGGCCTCGCAGGCGGTGATCCGGCCGTCCCTGGTGGCGCCGATCTTCACCCGCATATGCGCGCCCGAGGTCGGACCGGTGGCCCGGATCACTTCGCCCCGGCTCATTGCCATCTTGACCGGCCGGCCGCTCTGGCGCGACAACTCCAGCGCCACCGGCTCCAAATAGACGTTGTTCTTGCCGCCGAAGCCGCCGCCGATCTCGGTCGGCGTCACCTTTAACTGCCCGGTTTCCATGCCGCAGAGGCGCGCTGTGAAGGCGCGTTTCAGGTAATGTCCCTGGGTCGTGGTCCAGAGCTCGCTCTGACCGTCTCGGATAAAATTTGCCAGGCAGGCTTGGGGCTCGATATAGCCCTGGTGTACCGGCTTGGTATCGTATTCGCGCTCAACAATGACATCGGCCGCGGCGAAACCGGCCGCGACGTCGCCACGGATGACCGTGACCCGCTTGGCGACGTTCGACGGTGTCAACGGCTTAGGCGTCACCCCCTCGGTGAAGACGAAATCGTGCAGCACGGGCGCGTCGGGGCTGGCCGCTTCCATCGGGTCGATGACATGGGGCAGCACCTCGTACGTAACCTCGATCAGCTTCAGCGCCTGGCGCGCGACCGAGAGACTGGTTGCCGCGACCGCGGCGACGGCGTGCCCGTCATAGAGCACCTTCTCGCGCGCCAGGACGTTGCGCACCACATCGCGGTAGTTGACCATCATCTCGCCCGCTGGCACGACTTCCGAGGCCTGGTCGGCGAAATCGTCCCGGGTGACGATCGCCTTGACGCCGGGCAGTGCGCGGGCCTTCGAGGTATCGATGGACTTGACCCAGGCATGGGCGTGCGGGCTGCGCAGGACCAGACCGCGGAGCATGCCCGGCAAAACATAATCAGCACCATAGCGCGCCCGGCCTGTGACCTTCTCGAAACCATCCGGTCGCGATGCGCGGGTGCCGATATATTTGAACTCACCCACAGAGACATCGGCATCTTCAATTGTGGTCATATCATCAAATCTCCATCGTTCCCGGTGCGGCATCGTGAGCGGTTTCTTGGGTGGCCACCCGTATTGTTAGTGCATGACCGGGGGCCGGTCTATCAGGATTGCGGCCCTCGCGGTGGGGAGCCCCCCGGGCCAAGCAGATCCACCGCACTACTGATGAATGCGCGATGTCCGCATTCGGGCGGTGGTCTCAATGGGTCGCTGCAACACATGCGTTGAATCTCTCAGCTGGAGATTCAAAGTCCAGCGTTTTTCTCGGCCGTTCGTTTAGCTCCCTGGCGACTTTGTTGAGCTGGGCCTGGGTGAAGCGCGACAAGTCTG
>DATLAW010000236.1:0-8554 GCA_035527255.1 Thermohalobaculum sp.
GTGGACCTGGAAGACGTTCTTCGCGATATCCAGACCAATCGTGCTAATCTGATCCATGGATGGCTCCTCTCTAGCGGTTCCTCAAACATCGCGATCTTCGCACATCGCGATGCCGGTGGAGGAGCCGTCCACAGCATCAGACACGGATATTTTCGCTACTAGTTGCAACGTGTAGATCTGACCAAGAACGGACGATCAGCATCGTCGAGGAGTTGCTAATGGTTTGCCGGGAGCGGGGCATCCCACCCATGGCCGTCACCGTGTTCTTTTTGGGCATCGAAATCGATGGTGTCGCCAAAGCCCACTCGGCCCATCACGACACTTTTCCGGCAACCTGCCAAACTTGGAATTGCCTCGGGCCTTGCGTCGACTGACGGTTCCGTTGAGTATGCCTGCGGGGCTCAGTGTAAATGGGCTTCCCGAATTTGGAAGCCGGAATTCACCCCCACACCCGAAAAAATAACAGGGAGAGAAACCAAATGAAGCTCAAACACCTAGTGGCGGGAGGCCTTGCGGTCTTCGCACTATCCGCGACCTCGGCGGTTGCGCAGCAGAAATTCGTCTCGATCGGCACCGGAGGCGTGACCGGCGTCTACTATCCCACCGGCGGTGCAATCTGCCGGTTGGTCAACAAGGACCGCAAGGAGCACGGCATCCGCTGCTCGGCGGAATCGACCGGCGGCTCGATCTATAACATCAACACAGTCCGCGCTGGCGAACTGGAATTCGGCGTCGCCCAGTCTGACTGGCAATACCACGCCTTTCACGGCACCTCGAAGTTCGCTGATGCTGGGCCTTTCCCGGAATTGCGGGCGGTATTCTCGGTGCATCCGGAGCCGGTGACGGTTATCGCACGCGGCGATGCCGGTGCCGACAACATCACCGATCTCAAGGGCATGCGCGTCAACATCGGCAATCCGGGCAGCGGCACACGCGGCACCTGGGATGTCATGGAAGCAGCGTTGGGCTGGAAACGTGATGATCTGAAACTGGCAGCCGAGATGAAGTCGGCCGAAACCGCGCAGGCAATCTGCGACGGCAAGATCGACGCCTATTTCTGGCTGGTCGGGCATCCGTCGGCGCTGACCCAGGAATCGCTGGCAACCTGCGATGCCAAGCTGGTGAACGTGACCGGCCCGGAAATTGACAAGCTGGTTGCTGACAACCCGTTCTACCGCGCCGCATCAATTCCGGCCGGCATGTATGGCGACAATCCGGAGATTAAAACCTTCGGCGTCGCCGCGACTTTCGTCTCGTCGGCCAGCGTGCCGGACGAAGTTGTCTACGTCGTGGTCAAAGCGGTGTTCGACAACTTCGACCAGTTCAAGGCGCTGCATCCGTCCTTTGCGAATCTGACCGAGAAAGAGATGATCACCGAGGGCCTGTCGGCCCCGCTGCATCCGGGTGCGATCAAGTACTACAAAGAGCGTGGCTGGATGTAATCTGGCCTTTTCGGGCGGGGCGCCTGTCGCCTCGCCCGAATGTAGTCACATGAACAACCTCAAAACCCGGCGGCCCGGTATCGCGGCCCACCCGTTGCGCGCCCGGAGCGGCGCGGCGCGATGATTGCCGGGTTCGGCTGTCTGGATGATCTGCCGCGGGCTCAACTCGCAACCGAACCGACGCCGCTGGAGCGGCTCTCGAATATCGAGGCGGATATCGGTGGCCCGCAGCTATATGTGAAGCGCGACGACGCCCAACCGTTGGCGTTTGGCGGCAACAAGGTGCGCCAGCTCGAATTCTATTTTGGCGAGGCGCTGGAGCAGGGCGCCGACACGGTGTTGATCACCGGCGCGGTGCAATCGAACTTCTGCCGGCTTTGTGCCGCCTTCGCTGCAAAGCTCGGCTTTGAGTGCCACATCCAGCACGAAGATCGCGTGCCGAAGAACGACCCGCTGTACCGCGAGTCCGGCAATGTGCTGGTCGCGCGCATGTTGGGCGCGACGCTGCATTCCTATGCGCAGGGCGAGGACGAGGCCGGCGCCGATGCCCGCATGGGCGAAATCGCCGACGAACTGCGCGCTCAAGGGCGCAAGCCATACATCATTCACCTGGCGCCGGGGCATCCACCGCTCGGCGCGCTTGGTTATGTGGTTGCGGCGCGCGAGCTTGCCGGGCAGCTTGAAGCGCGGGAAATCGAGCCGGCTGGGTTCGTGGTCGCTTCGGGCAGCGGCGCTACCCATGCAGGCTTCCTGTTCGGACTGCGCGCGCTGGGCATCGAAGCGCCAGTGCTGGGGATCTGTGTGCGCCGGTCGGCTGAAATGCAGAAGCCGCGCCTGCTGGCCCGCTGCGCCGAGATTGCGACGCTTCTGGGAGTGCCAAATCCAGTGAGTGAAGCCGACGTGCAGGTCTCGGATGCGTTCCTCGCGCCGGGCTATGGCTACCTCAACCCTGCGACAACTGAGGCAATCCTGACCGGCGCCTCGCGTGAGGCGCTGATGCTGGACCCGGTCTATACCGGCAAGGCGATGGCCGGATTTCTCGACTGGGCCCGGTCCGGCGGCCCCGACGAGATGCTGGTGTTCCTGCATACCGGCGGCACGCCTGGGATATTCGCCTATGGCAATGCGCTGGCCGAGGAATGCGGATGGTGAGGGTTGCGGGAACCTGGAGGTCTGTCCGGGCGACGTGTGAATAATTTTTCAGAATCCCGCGATTAATAGCGGGACGGGAGGGAAAAGATGTCGATGGAAGATCAAGAGACTGGCACCGCAACCGGTGGCGCTGCGATGGATTTGGTCGCGCAGACTGACACCGGCGCACGCAGCCCGGACAATTGGCAAGGTAAGCTGATCCTCTCCATCGCCTTCATCTGGGCGGTCTTCCAATTATACATCGCCTCAAACCTGCCATTCTGGCTGACCGAACACACCGGATTGCGCTGGCTGATCGTTACCAATTCCGATGCCCGGCGCATCCATTTCGCCTTTGCACTGGTGCTGGCGGCGATGGCGTTCCCGTTTTTCAAGACCAGCCCGCGTAACCGAATTCCTTGGTACGACTGGGTGTTGATCGGCCTCAGCGTGGTGGTTTCGCTGTATGTGGTGGTTTTCCGCAACGAGATCGCCGTGCGCGCCGGCCTGCCGACCAGTTCCGACCTGGTGATTTCCTCGGTCGGCATGCTGGTGCTTGGCACTGCCGTCTACAGATCGTTGGGTTTGCCGCTGTTGCTGGTGGCCACGGTGTTCGTTTGCTACGTTTTCTTCGGCGATGCGCGCTGGCTGCCCGAGGTGATGCAATGGAAGGGCGCCTCGTTCAACAAGGCGACCTGGCATTTTTGGATGCAGGGAGAGGGCGTCTTCGGTGTCGCGCTCAGCGTCTCGGCCTCGCTGATCTTCCTGTTCGTGCTGTTCGGGGCGATCCTGGAGAAAGCCGGCGCCGGCAACTATTTCATCAAGATTGCCTTCGCGTTGCTGGGTCATCTGCGTGGCGGTCCGGCCAAGGCGGCGGTGGTCGCATCGGCGATGAGCGGGCTCTATTCCGGCTCGTCGATCGCCAATGTGGTGACCACCGGCACCTTCACCATCCCGCTGATGAAGCGCACTGGCTTTTCGGCCGAGAAGGCGGGGGCGGTCGAGGTTGCCTCGTCGACAAACGGTCAGCTAACCCCGCCGGTGATGGGCGCAGCGGCCTTCCTGATCGCCGAGTTTACCGGCGTTCCCTATACCGAGATCATCAAGATCGCCCTGGTACCGGCGCTGGTCAGTTATATCGCACTGATCTACATCGTCCATCTCGAGGCGCTGAAGATGGGCCTGAAAGGCCTGCCGAAGCATCCATCGACACTGACGCTGGCGAACAAGTTGATCGGTTTCCTGTCCGGATTCATTGGCATCGTGGCGCTGGCGACGGTCGTTAAATACGGGATGGGCTGGGTCAAGGTGGCGATGCCTGACCAGGCCTTCCTTATCGTCAGCATCGGGGTCGCGGCGGCCTACATCCTGCTTCTCTGGCTGGCCTCGCGGCACCCTGATCTGGTGGTCGACGATCCGGATGCGCCGATCGAGGTATTGCCGCGCGCCGGGGCGACGGCGATCACCGGGCTATATTTCATCCTGCCCATCGTGATTCTGATCTGGTGCATCGTTGTCGAGCGGCTGTCGCCGGCGCTGTCGGCGTTCTGGGCCACGATTGCGATGATCATCGTCGCGCTGACCCAACACCCGATCAAGGCGGTCATGCGTGGTGAGGGCAGCGAGTTCGGCCATGCCATCCGGCGCGGTATCGACCAGTGGGTCGATGGTATGATCTCGGGCTCGCGCAACATGATCGGCATCGGGGTGGCCACCGGTGCTGCCGGCATCATTGTCGGCACCGTCTCGCTGACCGGTGCGCATCAGATGGTCGGCGAGCTGGTCGAGTTTCTGTCCGGCGGCAGCCTGATGGTCATGCTGATCCTGGTGGCGATGATGAGCCTGCTGCTGGGCATGGGCCTGCCGACCACGGCGAACTACATCGTGGTTTCGTCCCTGATGGCGCCGGTGATCGTCGGCGTCGGAGCCCAATCGGGCCTGGTGGTGCCGCTGGTTGCGGCGCATATGTTCGTGTTCTATTTTGGCATCCTGGCTGACGATACGCCGCCCGTCGGGCTCGCTGCCTTCGCTGCGGCGGCAATCAGCGGCGGTGATCCAATCAAGACCGGCGTTCAGGGCTTCATGTATGACATCCGCACCGCCCTGCTGCCGTTCCTGTTCATCTTCAACACCGACCTGTTGCTGATCAATGTAGGACCGGTGCAGGCGGTTTTCGTCTTTGTTGTCGCGGTGGTGGCAATGATGTGCTTTGCCGCCGCGACCCAGGGTTATTTCTTTGCGCGCAACAAGATCTGGGAGGCGCCGGTCCTGCTGTTGATTGCGTTCACCCTGTTCCGCCCTGGCTACTGGCTCGATCAGATCCACGCGCCCTATGTTCAATATGACGGGGCGGCGGTGATCGAGGCGGCTGGTGCGCAACCCGATGCAACCGAAATTCGGATCGTGATCTCCGGGCCTGACTTCGACAGCGGCAAGATCACCCAAATGACCGTCGTTCCGGTGCTGGAGGCCGGGGCGGACGGTGCTGCAAGGCTGGCCGCCGCCGGTTTGCCGTCGATGGCCGAAGACGGGATCGCGAAGATGGAGGAGCCGGCCTTCGGGTCGCCCTACTACGAGAAGCTGAGCAAGCAGTATGATTTCTACGGCGACGAGCCGGTGCAGATCGTGCGCGCCGAGGTCGCAGCCAAGCGGGTGGCCAAGGAGTGGTTCTTCATTCCCGCACTGCTTCTGCTGCTGTTACTGATCATGGTCCAGCGCCGCCGCGCCACGCAACCAGCCTTCTGAAGGAGAAAGCCATGTTCACATCAGTCCTTCTGCCCATCGATCTGGGCCGGGAAACAACCTGGAAGAAGCCGCTGGGGCTGGCCGTCGAACTGGTCCAGGCCGGCGGCGGCACGCTGCATGTGATGTCGGTGTTGCCGGATTTCGGCATGCCGTTAGTCGGCTCGTATTTCGACAAGGATTTCGCGGGCGCCGCGATGCAGGACATGACCGGCCAGCTGAAAGCCTGGGCCTCGCGCAACGTTCCCGACGGGGTTAAAGCGAAAGTACATCTGGCCCACGGCTCGATCTATGACGAGATCATGCGGCTGGCCGACAAACTCGGCTGCGACGCCATCGTTATGGCGGCCCATCGGCCCGAACTGCAGGACTACCTGCTGGGGCCAAACGCGGCCCGGGTCGTGCGCCATGCCAAACAGTCGGTGCTGGTGGTGCGCGATTGAGCCACCCGCTTGAAGTCGAGCAGCGAGAAGCCCTCGCTAAGGCGGACGGACTTCTCGTCGTCGGAGAGCAACGCGAATAGATCCTTCAGGATGGCGGCCGAATCTGATCGACGCACAAGATTTGCGCCAGACGGGTATTCTTCCACTCTATCGCCTCCATACCCAAGCGGCATTTTATCCCGCGCCCTTTCGCGCCGATAATTATCCTGTCACCGGCGCCCCCGCGCTGCCCAGAAACAGGAGATACCAAATGACCAATACCAAATCCCTCCGGGCTGCGTTGGCCGCCCTGCCGTTCGCCGCCGCCCTCGCCGCCACTGGCGCCAACGCCAGCGGCTGCCCGGCCGAAAGCGTCCTGACCGAGCCGCGCCAGATCGAAATCATGCCCGATGTCGGCGTCGACCGGCCGGTCCTCACCATGATCGACCTGACCGGCTGGCGCGGCCAGGGCAACTTCCTGCTCCGCACTCGCCGCCTCACGATCGCCCCGGATGGCATCGTGCCGACCCACTGGCACGACGACCGCCCCGCGATCCTCTACATGCTCGAGGGCGAGTTGATCGAGCACAACTCGTTCTGCGCCGTGCCGATCGTCTTCAAGGCTGGTGACTATGCCCCGGAATTCGGCCCCGGCTATGCCAGCTGGTGGGAGAACAAGAGCGGCAAGGCCAGGCCCACCGAGGCGTTGGGAGTAAAATACCGCCATGAAAATCGAGATGTCGGCGATACCAAAGGCACCACAGAAATACGGATTGTGCTGAAGCGCCGCTTCGAGCCGGCTGAATTGTGATGAAAGGCCAGACGTCGCCAGTTTCGCGTTAGCTTCCCATTCAAGCCATAGCGACGGGTCGGCAGGTCGCGGCCCGGTCCGGTGCATCAATGCGCGCAATGGAACCAGCATGACCTCGTCCGCATAGAGATCAAACAGGCGGCATCGGGCGCGCTCGGCCGGAGCGGCTGGATACAGGGCAATTTGCAGATAGGCATCTTCGAGATATTCAAGGATTACTGTTGAGTCGTAGAGTTCCAGATCACCATCGACCAGCACCGGCACCTGACCCTTCGGGTTGATGGCCATCACATCCGGGTTCTTTGGCGCATAGCCGGTTTCCTGGTTGAACGGGACCAGCACGCGCTCGAAAGGAATGCCCTTCTCGGCCAGCGCAATTTCGACCTTCTTGGCGAATAGACTGAGGCGGGCGGAATATAATCTCATAATATATCAGTCCCCTTGCTATCTCGCGATGCCAGCCTATCTCGCGATGCCAACAAATCAGGTGCAATTCGCGGCCCGGCTTTCTTGTCGGGCGAAAACATTCAGCCTGACCACTCATGTCAGCTACAGCAATACGTTGCGGTCTTCCAGGCGATCTTGGGGGATCTCGGCCGGGTCTCCTGACAGCGTCATGTCAGGATCGTCTTTAGGAGCGCGCCAGGCTGCTGGCGCGCCCCTTGGTCAGATCAGGTGTCAGCCGCGCACCTCGCGCCAGCGGACCACGGCAGCGGTGACGATACCGAAAATCACATGTCCGGCGCAGGACGCCCAGGCCAGTGGAATGAACCCGAGGAAGGCGGGCAAACCGGCGATCAGGTGCGCCATGACATAAAGGGCGAAGACCCAGAGGCCGAGGCCGAAGCCGGCGCCAACCACCCACCAGGGCAGGAATGGCGTGACAACCCTGGCGATCGGCCGCGCGACGAAGAGGTAACCGAGTGGGTAGAACACCACCCCGACGACGCCGTGGATGAATTCGGCCCAGAACCAGCTTTGCAGCCCGAACACCGACTGGACCAGCGCCGCCGGTTGCAGCGGGCCGCCGACCAGGAGCGGGGTGACAAAGCGCGCCCAACCCTCCCACACAATATCCGCAGCCGCGCCGGCCAGAACCGCCGTGACCAATGTTGCACCGGCGATTGCCGGGAAGAGCGGGGCATGCAAGCCCGGTTGTGAAATAGCACGGTTCATCTCGTGACCTCCTGTGGCAGTGCGATTGCAGTGAATGTGACCTGCGCGAAGCCGAATGCAAAATGCCATCGGGTTATCGTGCCAATACCGTCTCGGCATTTCCAAATTCTCGCAATGTAGCCGACCCTATGGGCACTGGCACCGCCGGATTGCCGGTGCGGCGCAAAAAGGAGAACTGACATGCGACTGCGCACACAGAAGGAATTTTTCATAGCGCTGGCCTGCTACAGCGTCTCGATGGTCGCACTTGCCGGCGGAATTTGGATCGCCGGCGGCCCGACGCGGGCGCTGCAGCGGCCACTTGGCATCGTGGCCATGATACCCGCCGATTGCTCCGACGCGGCTAAGTGCCTGATCCTTACGAGCCTCGACACGGCCCAATTGACGGACGGACGCTGAAAATGACCGGTCATGGAACGGCGTCATCCCCGGCGAAGGTCGTGATCGTCGGCGCCGGTTTTGGCGGCCTTGCCGCCACGCGGGAGCTTGCCAATGCGAATGCAGGGCAAACAGACAACGCCGATGAACGCCGCCGGCAACTTACTTTTGCAGTGGTTGGCGCCGGGCCGACCGGTGTCGAGATAGTGGGCGCCATCGCCGAGCTGGCGTCGCGCGGCGGTGGCCGAGATCAAAGAGGTGTGAAGCTCTCCGGGTTCCCGGCCTGGCTGCTGTGGGCGGTCGCACATGTGTATTTCCTGATCGGCGCGCGCAACCGTGTGGTGGTGGTGACGAACTGGCTGTGGAGCTGCCTCACATTCGACCGCGGCGCGAACCTACTTCCTGTTCGGCGTCGAGCATATTCTGCTCGGCGTCGACCATCTGCTGTTCGT
>DATLAW010000237.1:0-77384 GCA_035527255.1 Thermohalobaculum sp.
ACAAGAAGGAAATCGAAGCCCGCGTTGCCCAGATCCGTCAGCAGACCGAGGACACCACCTCGGACTACGACAAGGAGAAACTGCAGGAGCGTCTGGCCAAGCTGGCCGGCGGTGTTGCCGTTATCCGCGTCGGTGGGTCCACCGAGATCGAGGTTAAGGAGCGCAAGGATCGCGTCGATGACGCGCTGAACGCTACCCGCGCTGCGGTTCAGGAAGGCATCGTTGTTGGTGGCGGCGCTGCGCTGCTGCACGCCTCGAAGGTGCTGAAGGACATGAAGGGCGAGAATGCCGACCAGGATGCAGGCATCCAGATCGTGCGCCGCGCCATTCAGTCGCCGCTGCGTCAGATTGCCGAGAACGCCGGTGTCGATGGCGCTGTGGTTGCCGGCAAGGTGATGGACTCGAAGGACGAGAAGTTCGGCTTCGACGCCCAGACCGAGCAGTATGGCGACCTGATCAAGTGGGGCATCATCGACCCGGCCAAGGTCGTGCGCACCGCACTTGAAGACGCCGCGTCGGTGTCCGGCCTGCTGATCACCACCGAGGCGATGGTTGCCGACAAGCCCGAGCCGAAGGGCCAGGGCGGCGGCGCCGGCATGCCCGACATGGGTGGCATGGGCGGCATGGGCGGCATGATGTAATCACGCCAAGTTTGGCGCGAGAGTTTGGGGCCGCTTCCGCAAGGGAGCGGCCCTTTTCTGTTGTGGGCATTTTGCAGGGTATGTGATCGGCGGTGTTTTCTCAACTTTGGACAGATAGCTAACATATTGAAACAAAGCAGAATCTGAAAAACGCGTTCGTTACGGTTAAGAAAACCTGAGCGAGATTTGCCTCGCGATGCTTCAATCAGGCGCATGCGTTTGCCTGGGCCGGATCGGGAGCCCGCCTTCATTTCCGGCAATCGCGTATGAAATTTTTCCCACTCCCGCTAGCGCGCCGCGCCGCTTCGCGCTATCGGTTGTGCCACAGGCTCGCACCCGGAGGAAATTCCCATGGCCCATGACACCGCTATGCTGACCAATGCCCAGACCCGCGACATCGAGGCGTTGCTGCATCCCTATACCAATCCCGCCGCGCACCGGAAGGTCGGCGCGCACCTAATCGAGCGTGGTGAGGGGATCTATGTCTATGACGACCAGGGGCGGAAGTTCATCGAAGGGCTGGCTGGCCTTTGGTGCTGCGGGCTGGGGTTCGGCGATGCTGAGCTGATCGAGGCGGCCAAGGAGCAGTTGGATAGATTGCCCTACTACCATCTGTTCGGTGGGCGCACCCACGAGCCGGCCATCGAGCTGGCCGAGAAGATCAAGGAGCTGTACCCGGTGCCGATGGCGCGGGTGATCTATTCGTGCTCGGGCTCGGAGGCCAACGACACCCAGGTCAAGTTGGTCTGGTACATGATGAATGCCCTGGGCAAGCCGCAGAAGAAGAAGATTATCGCCCGCAAGCGCGGCTATCACGGGGTGACGTTGGTTTCCGCCTCGCTGACCGGGTTGCCGCTGAACCATGGCTCATTCGACCTGCCGTTCGATTTCGTCAAACACACCACGTCGCCGCATTTCTGGCGCGAGGGAAAGCCGGGCGAGACCGAGGCCGAGTTTACCGCCCGGCTCGCGCAGGACTTGGAGGACATGATCCTGACCGAGGGGCCGGACACCGTGGCCGCCTTCATCGCCGAGCCGGTGATGGGTGCGGGCGGCGTGATCGTGCCGCCGAAGGGCTATTTCGAGGCGATCGCGCCGATCCTGCAGAAATACGACATCCTGTTCATCGATGACGAGGTGATCTGCGGCTTCGGGCGGACCGGCAACTGGTTTGGGGCCGAGACCTTCAAGATGCAGACGACCAGCGTGTCGATGGCCAAGCAGATCACCGGCGCCTATGTGCCCCTGTCGGCAGTGGCGATCAACGCCGAGATGGCGGATGCGATCGAGGCGGAAGCGTCGCGTTATCCCGGGCTGGGTCATGGCTTCACCTATGGCGGGCACCCGCTGGGTTGCGCTGTGGGCGTCAAGACGCTGGAGATCTACCAGCGGCGCGACATCGTCGGCCATGTGCGCAAGATGGCGCCGATCTTCCAGGCCAAACTGCGGTCCTTTGCCGACCACCCATTGGTTGGCGAGGCGCGCGGGGTCGGCCTGATGGGGGCGCTGGAGCTGTCGCCGGACAAGGCCAACAAGGGGTCGTTCAAGGAATTCGGCAAGGTCGGCGGCAAGCTGATGAACGAGCTGCTGGGCCACGGCATCATCCTGCGCGCCATGGGCGACGTGGTCGGCCTGTGCCCGCCGATGATCATCAACGAAGCCGAGATCGAGGAGCTGTTCGCGCCAATGGAAACGGCGCTGGATGCGACTTATCAGTGGGCGAAGGCGGAGGGTCATTTGGGGTGACGGCAACACTCCCTAAGGCTTATTCCCTCGATTAACATTGTCGCGGGTCGAGTTGTCCGGATTATCGCGTGCGTATTCGCGTTCGTTTATCTTCACAACATGAGCGCCAGGGTGTTCGCCGCGCTTAATCTCCGCAACAACGTTTCGGCGCGGAACATCCTTTCGTGCCCCGATATCGTAGTGCTCATTTCTACCGCCTGGCCCGTCGTTCCGACCTCGAATCTTTGTCATTGGTCCACTCCTGTTCTCTATCTGTACATATAATACCCTATTTCGGCGCGAGTCGGAATACCCGCCTTCAAAAAATTTGCCGCCGGACACTTGAACACGCGAAGATGGCAAACATCGCGATTGGCACGGCACCAGAGGTTCTAGTGACGGACGGTTCTTCAAACCGACTCCCCTACCCCGGCTCCTGCCATTGCGGCAGCGTTACGGTCGCGTTCGGCATAACCGGCCCTCTCGCCGACCTCCCGCTAGGCCGTTGCGAGTGTTCCTTCTGTCGACGCCATGGCGCACGGACAGTCACCGACGCCGGTGGCGCGTTGGTGATCCGTGCCAAAGCCGGGGCGCTGCACCGCTACCGCTTCGGCTTGCGCATCACCGATATGCTTCTCTATACGGAATGCGGGGTCAATGTTGCTGCGCTGATCACCCATGAAGGTCAGGACTACGCCACCCTGAACTCCAACGTGCTTGATTGCCGAGACAGCCTGGACACTGCCCCACTGCTGGCCTCGTATGGCGGCGAGACGGCTGAGGCGCGGATTGCGCGACGGCTGGCCAAATGGACCCCGGCTCGGTTAGAGATTGCGGATGGATGATCCGCTCCCCCAAAACCCGCTGCGCGGCATTGGCCTGAAGGTCGCCTCGGTTTTCGTATTTATGGCGATGTCGACCTGCGTCAAGGTTGTTGCCATCGACGTCCCCACCGGCGAGGTCGTGTTCTTCCGTTCGTTCTTCGCCATTCCGGTGATCCTGGCCTGGCTGTGGATGAAGCACGACTTTCGCGTCGGGTTGAGGGCGGCCAACCCGATTGGCCATTTTTGGCGCGGGCTGGTCGGCGGCACGTCGATGGCGCTGGGGTTCACAGCGCTTGGGCTATTGCCGCTGCCCGAGGTGACCGCCATCGGCTATGGCACCCCGGTGCTGGTCACGATATTTGCCGCGATGTTCCTGGGCGAGCGGATTCGAGCATACCGGCTGGGGGCTGTGGCACTGGGGCTGGTCGGGGTGATGATCGTGGTCTACCCGCGGTTGACCGGGCTGTCGGTCGAGAGCGCCACCAAGCTCGAGACCATCGGGGCGATGGCGGTGTTGATGTCGACGGTGTTTTCGGCGCTGGCGGCATGTTTCGTGCGAAAGCTGGTACAGACCGAGTCGACCACCGCGATCGTGTTCTACTTTTCGCTGACCTGCTCGGCGTTGGCGCTTCTGACGCTGCCGTTCGGCTGGATCGTGCCTAGCCCGACCCAGGCGGCGTTTCTGATCGCGGCAGGGCTGCTGGGCGGGGTCGGGCAAATCCTGCTGACGTCGAGCTACCGTTATGCCGACACGGCAGTGATCGCGCCGTTCGAATATACCTCGATGCTGCTGGCGCTGGGGGTGGGTTGGTTTATCTTCGCCGAGGCGCCGACGGGGCCGATGCTGGTAGGGGCGGGGATTGTGGTGGCGTCCGGGCTGATCATCATCTTCCGCGAGCGGCAACTGGGGCTGGAACGCGGCAAGTCGCGCAAGGTAATGACGCCGCAGGGGTGAGGCAAATGCTGATCTACAAGATACTCACAGGCCCGCAATGGGCGGCGCTGGAGCGCGACGGCGAGACTGTCGGGGCGCCGGTCGATCTGGCCGATGGGTTCGTGCATTTCTCGACGGTCGGCCAAGTGGCGGAGACAGCGGCGAAGCATTTCGCCGGGCAAGCCGGGCTGATGGTGTTGGCGGTGGATGCGGACGCGCTGGGCGAGGCGCTGAAATGGGAGCCGTCGCGCGGCAACGCCCTGTTCCCGCATCTCTATGCGCCCCTGCGGCGGGCGAATGTGGTTTGGGCAAAGCCCCTGCCCCTCGGCGCAGACGGGGTGCATGAGTTTCCGGCGGAATTGACCGGATGAGCCTGTTGGAACAGGCCGGGCTGCGGGCCCTACGTTGCCTCGACCCGGAGACGGCACATGGGTTGGCGCTGAAGGCGCTGGCGGCGGGGCTGGGGCCGAAGGGCGGGCCGGTGACCTCGCCCCGGCTGGCGACCGCGCTGGCCGGGCTGGATTTGCCCAACCCGGTCGGAATCGCCGCCGGATTCGACAAGAATGCCGAGGTGGTGCGGGCGGCACTGGCCGCCGGGCCGGGGTTTGTCGAGATCGGCGCGGTGACGCCCAAGCCACAACCGGGCAACCCACGGCCACGGCTGTTCCGGCTGGCCGAGGACCGGGCGGCGATCAATCGCTTCGGCTTCAACAATCGGGGCATGGCGGCGGTGGCGGGCCGGTTGGCAGCGGCACGGGGGGCGGGCGTGGTTGGCGTCAATCTGGGTGCCAACAAGGACACGGCGGATCGGGCCGAGGACTATGTGACGGTGCTGCGCCATTTGTATGCCCACGCGGATTTCTTCACCGTCAATGTCTCGTCGCCGAATACCGAGCGGTTGCGTGACCTGCAGGGGCGGGCGGCGCTGGATGCGTTGCTGGGACGGGTGATGGCGGCGAAGAAGGATCTGGGCGGGGCCAAGCCGGTGTTCCTGAAGATCGCGCCGGATCTTTCGGAGGCGGAGCTGGCCGACATCGCGGGGCTGGTGCTGGAGCATCGGCTGGACGGGGTTATCGCCACCAACACGACGCTGAACCGCGAGGGACTGACCAGCCGCCACGCAGGTGAGGCAGGCGGGCTGTCCGGCCAACCGCTGTTCACGCGCTCGACCGAGGTGCTGCGGCAGCTGTACCAGATGACCGGCGGAAAGGTGCCGCTGATCGGAGTTGGCGGCATTGCCACGGCGGAGCATGCCTATGCGAAGATCCGGGCTGGCGCGAGCGCTGTGCAGCTATACACCGCGATGGTATATGGCGGCATCAGCCTGCCCGGGCAGATCGCCCGAGGGCTGGACCGATTGCTGGAACGGGACGGTTTTGGGGCGGTGGCCGAGGCGGTTGGGGTCGATAACGCCGTCTGAGAATTTATGCAGGAATGGCGCGGGCCTCGAGCCGGGGGTAGGCGAAAGCGAGGGTCACCGCCCGCAGCGTCATCCATATCCATAGCGCACCCCACAGGCCATGGTTGCCGTATGCCTCGGTCATCGCGTAGCTGAGGGGGAAGAAAACCGCGGCTGAGATGATCATCGCGTTGCGCATCAATGGGCCTTCGGTGGCGCCGATGAAGATGCCGTCGAATTGGTAGGCCATGACGGCAACCAAGGGCAGCAGCGTCGCCCACAGGGCATGGGCCTGGGCAACCGCACGCACCGCCTCGACATTGGTGAACAGCCGGACTATCGGATCAGCGAGCAGGCTGAGCGCGAGGGCGATCAGGGCAGCCAGCGCCACCGCCGATACCGAGCTGACCACCGCCGCCCGGCGCAGCCGCGCCCGACTTTGCGCGCCCAACGCCTGGCCGACCAACGCCTCGGCGGCAATGGCGAAACCATCGAGAGCGTGCGAGGCCAGATAGAGGAACTGCAGCAGGATTCCGTTCGCCGCCAGCACGATATCGCCCTGCAGCGAGCCAAGCCGGGTCATCCAGGCGAAACTGCTGGTCAGCATCAGGGTGCGAATGAAGATGTCCCGATTAAGCGCCATCACCTGGGTCAGTTCCGCCGGGTTGAGGATGCGGGCCCAATCGAAACGCCAGTCCGGCGGCGCGATCTGCAGGGCGCGCTGGCGCACCCGCCATAGGCCGAGGCCAAGGCCGCAGGACACCGCCAGAACGGTGCCGAGCGCCACGCCCTCGACACCCCAGCCGAAGCCGAGAACAAAGATCAGGTTCAGCGCGATGTTGGTCAGCGAGATTACCATCTGGATCTCGAACAGCCGCCGGGTCATGCCTTGGCCAGCGAACCAGCCCATCACGGCATAGTTCAGCAATTCCGCCGGGGCGCCCCAGATGCGGATATCGACATAGGCGCTGCCCAGCGCCTTGGCCTCGGCGCTGCCGGCGAACAGGGTCATGGCGCCAGCGCGCAGCGGCAGTTTGGCCAGGATCAGCACCGCTGCGATGGCCAGCGCGATCACTCCGGCGCGGGCCAGCGTGTTCATCACCCGGCGGCGGTCGTCGGCGCCAAGCGCCTGTGCGGTCAGGCCGGAGACGCCCATTTGCAGGAAGTTGAAGACCACGAACAGCAGCGTGATGATGGCAGCACCCAGCGCCACGGCGGCGAGGTAACTCGCCTGGCCCAGATTGCCGATGATCGCTGTATCGATGGCGCCCTGCAACGGCACCATCGCGTTCGACAGCACCACCGGCAAGGCGATGGCGGCGACGCGGGCGTAGGTGATCTCGCGCGGGGCTGCATGGGTCATTCGGCGCTCGCGGTTCGGGCGGGCAGTAACGCCGCTTGCCGTGGACGCATTCTAGGGTGTCGGCGCAGACAATTCCACTAACGGATTCACCGGGCGATCAGTCGTGCGAAATACCAGTGAGACGAGGCCACGCGCCTGTATCGCAAGCCTGGCGCTGCGCGGAATTAACCTTGTGGTAAGCCCATTCGTGTCACCACGGTCGCGTAGCAATTTGTTGGAACAGTACGATGAAGCAGCCGGTGTCCCGATCATATATGCGCTGGAGGTTTACCGCAGCGAACTTCGTTCTCATTTGCATTGTCGCGGCAGTAGCGGCGCTCGCCTGGTGGCAGATCGCCGAAATAAGGTCCCATGCGCGTAGCTCCGCCGCCTTCTACAGCGTTGGGCAGTACGCGAACCTGGTCGGATCCTCGGGGTTTCGCGTCGCCTATGACCCGGACCCGGATGAGCGGGACGAGGCACGCGGAATCTTGCACATCGCCTTGGGCCAGCTTTCACTGCTCTACATCAATCTCTCCGGATCGGCGGACGGCCTTCCGGATATTCCAGCGATCGAGGAGGACGAACCGGAAGCTGAGGCTGAATCCGGGGACAACGCCGCCAGCGAATTGGAAGAAATGCGTTCGGAGGCAGAGATAGAGTACCGGGCGGCGCCACTACCGGAGTATTT
This sequence comes from Thermohalobaculum sp., assembly GCA_035527255.1. GTDB lineage: Bacteria > Pseudomonadota > Alphaproteobacteria > Rhodobacterales > Rhodobacteraceae > Thermohalobaculum. The sequence continues at coordinate 7,557 of DATLAW010000237.1, forward strand.
TGCGGCGGATCGCAAAGACGCTCTGGTGCACATGGCGTGGTTCAGCCCCGCGGAGCTGACAAGTGCGAACGATGCGGCAATGGACAATCCGAGTCCGAGGGAACAGATCGCGCAGCTCATCGCGCTTGGCGTCCGCCTGCTTGATCCCGGTGCGATGACCCTGGACGCGTTGATGGACGCAGGGCGGGAGATCGAAATCCTTTCGGTGCTCAGAATCAGCCCACAACTGAACCGTGCGAGCGCCAAACTCGAACTTGAAAGCAACCGGATATTCGAGCGGCTGATCATCCTGGGTGCAATCTCGGTGCTGACAATCCTGTCGGCAGTGGCCGGAAGCCTGTTCGGGATTCTGCTGCCGATGGAGCGCCGGATATCTGTGGCGCAGGACAACCTCGCACAGACCAATGCCGGGCTCGAGCAAACCGTGGCCGAGCGTACCGCCGGGCTTGCCAAGGCGCTGGTGCGGGCCGAGGGCGCAGATCAGGCGAAGTCAGAATTCCTCGCCAACATGAGCCATGAGATACGGACGCCAATGAACGGCGTTCTGGGGCTGGCGCAACTATTGGCGAAGACCGATCTGGACCAGCGGCAGAGGTCCTTTGTCGATGTGATCCTGAGTTCCGGCGCCTCGTTAATGAATATCATAAACGACATTCTCGATTTCTCGAAGCTGGATGCCGGCCACATCACGTTCGCGGAGAAACCATTCAATCTCCGGACGACGGTCGACGACGTCGCCACGATGATGTCGATGCGGGTCGAAGACCTGGTCGTCGAAGTCATCGTGCGCATCCAGCCGGGATTGCCCGATATGGTCAGCGGCGACGACGGGCGGATCCGCCAGATCCTGACCAACCTCGCCGGAAACGCGGTCAAATTCACCAGGAATGGGCATATTCTGATCGACTTGAGCGGCGATGTCGTAGGCAAGAAACTTCGGCTGCGAGTTAAGGTGGTAGATACCGGAATTGGCATTCCACCCGAAAAAATCGACACCATCTTTGACAAATTCAGTCAGGTTGATGGCTCATCGACCCGGCAATTCGAGGGCACCGGGTTGGGCCTGACCATCTGCCGGATGCTTGTCAATGCGATGGGCGGCGAGATCGGCGTCGAGAGTACGCCAAACGAGGGATCGACATTCTGGTTCACGTTGACGCTGCCGCTCGAACAATCAGTGTCGCAGCACAAGATTGTGCCGCCGTCGATGCGCAGCTCAAAAGTGCTGATCGTGGACAATCGAGCACCCAATCGCACAATGCTGGTGGAGCAACTCAAGGCGTGGCAGCTCGCTGCATCAACCGCTGGATCTGGGCGCGAGGCGCTGAAGATATTGGGCGATGCAGCCGCTGCCGGTGACCGGTTCGATCTGGTCCTGCTGGATGCTGTTATGCCAGGCATGGACGGCGGAGCAGTCTCGAAGGCGATCCGCGGCGACGACGCTATTGCCGACACTCCGGTTATCCTGTTGAGTTCGATCGAAATGACCGCGTTCAACAAGGGGGTCGATACAGGTGCGTTTCAGGGAATTGTAATGAAACCGGTGCTCTCCGACGCGTTGTTCGAGACGATGGTCAGTGTGCTGGCAAACAACCCGATCGCGCGCGCTGCAAAGAACCCGCTCGTCAAGACGGCGAAGGCGCGTGACGACACCCAGCAACCGTCTGGACTGCATGTGCTGATCGTCGAGGACAATGTTGTCAACCAGCTCGTCGCCGGGGAAATCATCGTCTTCCTCGGGCACGAATATAGCGTGGCATCAAACGGCCAGGAGGCGCTAGACTACCTCGCGATCAACCAGCCGGATGTTGTGCTGATGGATGTTTCAATGCCGGTGATGAATGGTTTGGACGCTACCCGCGCCATCCGGTCGAGCGAGGCGGCGGCAGTTGGCCGACGAGCACATCAACACCTGCCGATCATCGGCCTGACGGCGCACGCGTTGGACGGAGATCGAGAGAAATGCCTGGCGGCGGGCATGGATGCCTATCTCAGCAAACCGTTCGAGCCGGACGAACTCGGCGCGACGATCGCCCATCTCACATGCAGTAGCCCGGCTCGTCTAGCGGTCGGCGCATAGCCCGGTCCAGATGAACGCAATCCTTTGGATTGGCCCGCCCTATCTCGCCACTCCGTCGCCCGGCATCAGGAAATTGCCGCGCAGCATGGCGATTGGCCGCGAGCGACTGTCCTGCCAGGCCTCGACATGGAGGTTGGCGACACGGCGACCGGCCTTTTGGACCGTCGCGCGGGCGAAGGTCTCGCGCGGCAGGCCAGGGCGCAGGTAGTCGATGGTGATGCCGATGGTCTTCGGGTAGGGCGGAAAGCGGCCAGCGGCGATCTGCGCGGCTGCCTCGCCGCCCGCCTCCATCTGCGCCAGAACCTGATCCCAGGCGAGCTGCATAAGTGCCGTGATCTCGAGGAACGAGCCGGTCACGCCGCCGTGCAGCGCTGGCAGCACCGGGTTGCCGATCAGTATATCCTTGTAGGGCAAGCGCCCGGTCAGCTCGTCGCCCAGCCGGTCGAATCGCACGCCGAGCAGGCAGTTATAGGGCACCGAGCCGGTCAGCGCCTTAAGGGCGGCATCGCGGTCGATCTGGCGGCGTGACTGGCTGGATTGGCCGGAGCCCGGAGCAGGCATGTCCTCGATCATTGGGCGGCCCCCGGCGGTGTCGGGCGCTCAAGGATGAAGGTACCCTGCGCTGTCGCCACCGGGTCGTCCGGGTCGGTGTGATAGGCCACCGCCCGGGCAAAGCCGATCGAGCGGGTCAGGCGGTAACATTCGGCCCGCGAGAACACCGCCTCGCCCGCCGTCGCCGGGCGCATGTAGTCGATCCGCAGGTCCAGCGTCGCGGTCGAGCGCAACGCCACCGGGGCGACCATCACGGCCCAGCCGCAGGCGGTGTCGAGCAAGGCCGTTATCACCCCGCCATGGAGCACTCCGGTCTCCGGGTCGCCGACCAGGCGCTTGTCGTAGGGCACCGAGAGGACGGCAACGCCGTTCTCGGCTTCATGCAGGCGCATGTCGATCTCAAAGCTGAACGGCAGACGGGTCATCAGGGCGCCCTTGCCGTCTGGCGCCGGGGCCAGACCGTAGCGTTCATAGAAGCGGCTTAACCCGCTGCCTTCCCCATTGGTGTCATCTTTGGCTGTCATATCGCCGCCCTCCGCCCCGCGCCTGTCCTGGTGCCCCATCCTAGCGCCCCGTCCTAGCGCCTGGGGCCGGGCTCTGTCGATGCCTGCCTCAAAACCGAGCCGGTTCGGGCGGTAATTGAAAGTTTGTGGTTGACCGTTATGTAGTCTGCCAACACCTTATGATCCAATTGACATTTCTGCCAATGTCGGGACTGCATGACCGCCGTCCCTTCAGCCGCCACCCCTCTGCCTGGAGACCCAAATGCCCAACTACGAGCCCCCGTTGCGCGACTATCGTTTCATTCTGCACGAGGCCCTGAAGGTCCAGGACGAGACCGCGATCGAAGGCTACGCCGATCTGACCGAGGACTTCACCGGTGCGGTGCTGGGTGAGGCCGGCAAGATCGCCGCCGAGGTGTTGGCGCCGCTGAACCAGATCGGCGATCGCCAGGGCTGCCGGCTCGAGAACGGCGCTGTGCGCACGCCGGACGGATTTCGCGATGCCTTTGCGTTGATGCGCGACGGCGGCTGGCCGGGGATGGAGTGCGACCCTGATTATGGTGGCCAGGGCATGCCGACGCTGCTCAATTTGTGCGTCGGCACCATGCAATCGGCGGCCAACATGGCCTTCATGATGTATTCCGGCCTGACCCACGGCGCCTATTTGGCAATCCACAGCCATGGCACCGACGAGTTGAAGGCGAAATACTTGCCGAAGCTGGTCTCCGGCGACTGGACCGGCACGATGAACCTGACCGAGCCGCAATGCGGCACCGATCTGGGGATGCTGCGCACCAGGGCCGAGCCGCAGGCCGATGGTTCCTACAAGATCACCGGCTCGAAGATCTTCATCTCGGCGGGCGAGCATGACCTGGCCGAGAATATCGTCCATCTGGTGTTGGCCCGGATCACCGGAGCACCGGAGGGGATCAAGGGCATCTCGCTGTTCGTGGTGCCGAAGTTCCTGGTGAATGACGACGGCTCGCTGGGGGATCGAAACGGGGTAGTTTGCTCGAAGGTCGAGGAGAAGATGGGCATCCATGGCAATTCGACCTGTGCGATGGATTATGACGGCGCCGCCGGTTGGCTGGTCGGCGCGGAGCACAAGGGTCTGCGCGCCATGTTCACGATGATGAACGAGGCGCGTCTGCTGGTAGGGATGCAGGGGTTGGCGGTGGCCTCGGCCGCCTATCAGGCGGCGGCGGCATACGCGAAGGAGCGGTTGCAGGGGCGCGCGGTGACCGGCATTGCCAATCCGGACGGCCCGGCCGACCCGCTGATCGTGCATGCGGATGTGCGCCGGCTGCTGCTGGACCAGAAAAGCTTCGTCGATGGCGGTCGCGGGATGCTGAGCTGGGTTGCGATGTTGATAGACGCCGAGAAGCGCCACACCGACCCGGCGATGCGCGAGAAGGCCGGCGACATGGTGGCGCTGCTGACCCCGGTGGTGAAGGGCTTCCTGACCGAGGAGGGCTATCGGATGGCCGGTCAAGCCCAGCAGGTCTTCGGCGGCCATGGCTATATCGAGGAGACCGGCATGTCGCAGTTCGTCCGCGATGCCCGGATCACCATGATCTACGAGGGCGCGACCGGGGTGCAGGCGCTTGACCTGGTGGGCCGCAAGCTGCCCCTGAAGATGGGCAAGCCGATGATGACGTTCTTCGAATACGTCAAGGGCTACATCAAGGCCAACGAGGACGACCTGACGTTGGCGAAGCACTTCCTCGAGCCACTGAAGAAAGCCTCGAAGGACCTTCAGTCAGCGGCGGTGTTCTTCATGCAGGCAGGGATGAAGAACCCCAATGCGGCGCTGGCGGGGTCGGTCGATTTCCTGCACCTGTTCGGACTGGTCGCGATGGGGTTAAGCTGGACCAAGATGGCCAAAGCGGCCTCGGTGGCGCTGCAGCATGGGACGGACGACCCCGACTATTACAACGCCAAGCTGGCAACCGGGCGCTATTATATGAGCCGGGTGCTACCGGAAACAGCACTGCGGCTGGCGCGGATCGAGACCGGGGCGGAGCCGGTGATGGATATGCCGGCGGAGGCGTTTTAGAGTTGTAGTGTGCGCAATTTGCGCACCATTCGAACGTCGGTGCGGTAGGACGGTGCGCAGAATGCGCACCCTGCGGAAAGGAAATTCCATGACCAAATACCGCCTGCACTGCTTCGCCCAGTCGGGCAACTCCTACAAGCCGGCGTTGATGCTGGCGCTGGCTGGGGCGGACTGGGAACCGGTTTTTGTTGACTACTTCGACGGCGCCAGCCGGTCGCCGGAATTCAAGGCGATCAACGAGATGGGGGAGGCGCCGGTGCTGGAGCATGACGGGCTGGTTCTGAGCCAGTCTGGCGCGATCCTGGATTATCTGGCGGAAAAGCTCGGCAAGTTCGGCGCGACGGACGCCGCCGAGCGGCGCGAGATCCTGCGCTGGATCCTGTGGGACAACCACAAGTTCACCTCGTACAACGCCACCTGGCGGTTCATGATCAACTTTGTGCCTGAGGACAAGCGCAGCGCCGACGTGGTCGGCTTTATGGAGGCGGGCGGGCGGGCGGCGATGGGCGTTCTGGAGGCGCATCTGGCTGGCCGCGATTGGATTGTCGGAAACAAGATGACCATCGCCGATCTCTCCTGCGCGGGCTATATGTTCTACGAGCATGAGTTCCCCTTCGATTGGGCGCGTGAGTTTCCCGCCATTACAGCCTGGAAGGAACGCATCCGGGCGATGCCGCGCTGGAAGCCGCCTTATGATTTGATGCCTGGCAAGAACTGAGACAACGGAGACGCGCATGACCGAGGCCTATATCTTCGACGCCGTGCGGACGCCGCGTGGCAAGGGCAAGGCGGATGGCAGCCTGCATGAGGTGACCTCGCTGGCGCTGTCGGCCGGGGTGCTGAATGCGTTGCGCGACCGCAATGAGCTGGACACTTCGCAGGTCGAGGACGTGATCTGGGGTTGCGTCACGCCGGTCGGCGAACAGGGCGGCGAGATTGCCCGCTCGGCAGTGCTGTATGCCGGGTGGGACGAGGGCGTGCCGGGGCTGCATATCAACCGCTTCTGCGCCAGCGGCCTGGAGGCGGTGAACCTGGCGGCCAATCAGGTGCGCGGCGGCGCCGGTGATCTCTATGTCGCCGGGGGGGTCGAGATGATGTCGCGGGTGCCGATGGGCTCGGACGGGTTCGCCATCGCCATCGACCCCTATCTGGCGATGAAGACCTATTTCGTGCCGCAGGGCATCTCGGCCGACATCATCGCCACCGAATACGGGTTTTCACGCGACGATGTGGACGCTTACGCGGTGGAAAGCCAAAAGCGCGCCGCGATGGCCTGGGGCGCGGGACGGTTCGCCGGTTCGGTTGTGACGGTGAGCGACCAGAACGGCATCCCGATCCTGAACCGAGATGAGTATATGCGTCCGGGCACTGACATGCAGACCTTGGGGGCGCTGAAGGCGAGCTTCAAGGAAATGGGCGAGGGGATGCCGGGTTTCGACAAGGTGGCGATCCTGAAATACCCACATCTTGAGCGGATCAATCATGTGCATCACGCCGGCAACTCAAGCGGTATCGTCGATGGGGCGGCGGCGGTGCTGGTCGGATCGAAGGAAGCGGGCCAGCGGCTGGGGCTAAAGCCGCGCGCCCGGATCCGGGCGACCACCAAGATCGGCACCGATCCGACAATCATGCTGACCGGGCCGGTACCCGCCACCCGCAAGATCCTGGCGGCGGCAGGGATGGCGATTGGTGATATTGATCTGTTCGAGGTCAACGAGGCCTTCGCTTCGGTGGTGCTGATGTTCATGGCAGAGTTCGACGCCGATCACGGCAAGGTCAACCCCAATGGCGGCGCTATCGCCATGGGGCATCCGCTGGGCGCTACGGGTGCGATGATCCTGGGCACCGCGCTGGACGAATTGGAACGCTCGGGCAAGGAGACCGCGTTGATCACGCTGTGTGTCGCCTCCGGCATGGGTGCGGCGACGATTATCGAGCGGGTGTAGCCGCAACCGGGGCTGCGACGATCCACCAGCCGGGGCGGGCGCGGCGAAGGCGCTCGGCTTGTGCCACGGCGGTTGCCTGCCTGTCGTGGAGCGCGAAACAAGTCGCGCCGGAGCCGGACATCCGGGCAATGGGGGCGTCGCCAAGTGCTGTCAGCACCTCGGCAATAACCGGGCAGATCGAGACGGCCGCGGCCTGAAGATCGTTGCGCTGGCGGGCGAGCCACTCGATCAGTGCCGCGAAGCCCCGCAATCCTGCTGGCGGCGGCGGGCCGGGCGCGTTGTCACGCTGCTCGACGGCGGCGAACACCGTTCCGGTCGCGACGCCGACCCCCGGATTGACCAGCACCATCCAGAAATTTGGCATCGGCGGCGCCGGGCTCAATCGATCGCCAATGCCCGCCATCAGGCGAGGTTGTGGCGCGTCCAGGCAAACCGGCACATCGGCACCGAGCGTCAGGGCAAGCCCATGGGGTATGGCGACACCCCATAGCCGCGACAGTAGCCGCAGCGCCGCCGCCGCGTCGCTCGACCCGCCGCCGATACCGGAGGCGACAGGCAGGTTCTTCTCCAGCCGGAGGGCGGCGTTCGGCGTCAGCCCATGCGCCGTCGCCAGTGCGCGGGCGGCACGCAGGACCAGATTGTCCGGCTCAGTGGAAAGCCCCGCACTGAAGAAACCAACGATGTTCAGAGATAACCCCCGCCCCGGAGCGGTTGACAGCCGGTCGCCGATGGCCGGGAAGACCGCGAGGCTATCCAACAGGTGGTATCCATCCGATTGGCGGCCGCGCAAATGCAGGTAGAGGTTAACCTTTGCTGGCGCCGATTCGGTTCTGGCCGCTTCCGCGTCTGCGAACTTCGGGTGCGCGCGTTCCGGAGGCGCCAGATCAGCCGCCGTTGGGTTTGACCTTGGTCGTCGCCCCCTCGCTCTGGATCAGAGACGGATTGTTTGACGCGGCCTCCTCGGCCAGCACGGTGTCAAGACCTTCCTCAAGCTTATGACGAATCCGGATGGCTTCGGTTTCCTCAGGCTTGAAAGAAAGCGAGCGTTTCCACTGGAACTGAGCCTCGAGATGCCGCCCGATCATCCAAAGGGCGTCACCGAAGTGGTCGTTGATCACCGGATCGACCGGCTTCAATTGGACGGCCTTCTCGAGATGTTCGACGGCACCGGCGTAGTCGCCAAGGCGGTAAAGGACCCACCCCAGGCTATCGACGATGTAGCCGTCATCAGGACGCTGCTCGACGGCCTTCTCGATCATGGCCTGGGCCTCGACGAGATTTGTCCCCATCTCGACCCAGCTATAGCCGAGATAGTTCAGCACCAATGGCTGATCGGGTTCGAGCTCCAACGCCTTGAGAAAATCGGCCTCGGCCCGCGGCCACTGCTTGGACCGCTCGAACGCGATGGCACGCTGATAGAATAACGGCCAGTGGCGGCGTTCGGGGTGGGAGACCAGTGCAAGGGCACCATCATAAGCCGCACCCGCCTCGGCAAACTGTTCGTTCTGGCGCAACATGTCGCCGAGCGAGGTGTGCCCCTCGATCCAGCGTGGATGAGCCAAGACGGTATCCTGCAATGCGGCGATACCCTCATCGACGCGCCCGGCCGCTTGCATTGACTCGGCCCGGGCGATTTCGGCCTCGAGGGCCTCGGGTTGGTCAGCCGGAATTGCCTCGTAGGCGGAAATTGCAAGGTCGTACTGCTTTTGGGATTGCATGATCCCGGCGACCAGGAGCCGCGCCTCGATCAAATCCGGATTGAGGTAGGTCGCGAGTTGGGCATAGGCCAGACCGATCTGCCAATTTGCGCCGCGTGCCAGGTAGCCGGCGACGCCGTAAAGCGATTCAGCGGCTCCCTCGGTTCCGGTCTTGACAACCGGTCCCGGGATCTTGCCGGCCTCAAGGTCACGCGCAAGCAACTCAAGCCGCCGGTCGCCATAGGTTTGCGCCAATCGCTCGGCCAGCGCGGCGCGCGCCTCGTCGATCCGATCGAGCCGTGCCAGCACACCGGCACGAATGCGAGTGAGCCGCAGGGTGGCGTTGCCGGAGCGTTCGGTTGCTCGGTCGATGGCGACGATGGCTTCGGCGTCACGGCCTGATGCGGATTCCAACAGGCCAAGATGAAAAGCAACGACTATCTCACCGGCTGAGCCGCCGGTTCCGGCAGTTTCCAGCGCGGTCAGCAGATCCCGCGCTGTGTCGATTTCGCCTTCGTCGAAGGCTGCCCAAACATCGATCAGCTGGCCGACGAATGGCCCGGCATCGGTGGTCCTGGTAGCGAGGAGACTGCGCGCCTGGAGCGGATCGTTGCGCTTGAGCGCGTCGGCTGCCTCGAGCAGAACTCCAAGATGATGCCCTGGCCGGAGCGCGTCGAGCCGCCGTGCCACCGGGATTGCGCGTTCGATCTGACCGGAGGCGATCTGATACGTGACGGTGCGCTCCATCAGGTCGGCATTCGCGGTATCGCGGGTCAGCGCCTGGGTATAGAGCCGGGCGGCCTCGGCGATATCACCGCGACGGGCGGCACTTTCAGCCGCCAGATAGGGGCCTGCAATGCCGTTAAGGCCTTGGGCGGAGGCTGGAATCGCCGTGGGCAACATCAACGCAATTGACAGCGCGAGCGGCGCCAGTGCACGCCAGGTCAAGCCCGGGATCAGGGTGGAACGTTTGTCGGCCAAGTCAGCCTCCATGAAGGTAGGATCGGGCGTTGAAGGGCAGCGCCGATCAGTCTCGAACATTATGCCTGCGCATTGTGGCACATTAGAGGTTGCGGTAGGCCGGATGCAATTGCCCAATATATAGCTGTGAACAAGAACGGTTCAACCGATGCGGCCAAGCCACGCTGATATAGCCGGCGCGACCATTTGCTGGGCGCGGCGCGAGACGAATACTCCGACGTGGCCGGTCGGGATCTCCAGCTCCTGATAATCGCGGCCGGCGAGGATGCCGCCCAAAGCCCGGCTGCACGGCGGCGGGATGATGTGATCCTCGGCGCCGAAGATATTTAGCACCGGGCATTCGATTGCCGCCAAATCGACAGCCTCGCCAGCGACGTGAAATTCGCCCCGAACCAAACGGTTTTCCAGATAAAGCCCAATCAGCCATTCCTTTGCGGCGGCACCTGGGTGGTCGGGGCGGTCAGCAAGCCACTTTTCCATACGCAGAAAGGTCTCCAGCGCCTCGGCATCGTCGGCGAGATCGACCAGGCCAGAGGTGTATTTCGCCAAGGTCCGGGCCGGGGTGAGCTGTTGGAAAAGAGCCCCGGTGAGTTGGCCGGAGAGATTGCCGCACTCGTCGATCAGGTCGGCGAGCAACTGGGCCGGCAAGCTGCGGACCCAGACGTTCAGCAGACCTTGATCCGGCGTCGGATCCAATATGTCGGCGTGGAAGTCGATCGGCGTCACGGTCAGGACCAGACCCAGGACAGTATCCGGATGTCGCGCGGCGTGGCAGGCCGCAAAGACGCCCCCCTGGCAGATCCCAAACAACGCCACCTTGCGCGCGCCGCTGGTGGTACGGATAGCGGCGATCGCGTCGCCAAGATGGAACTCGGCATAGTCGGTGAAATCGTTGAACTGATCTGCCCGGCCCGGATTCCCCCAATCGATGACATAGAGGTCGATCCCCGCACCGAGCAGGCGCGCGACCAGCGAGCGGCCGGGTTCAAGATCGGTCATGCTTTGGCGCCCGATCAACCCGTGCATGATCAACATCGGGCCCAGCGGTAGAGCATCGCTTGCGATGGGACGGTAGCGATAGAGGCGGATCTTGCCGTCACGCCAGATCTCGTCCTTGGGCGTGGTGGCGATCTCGATTGTGCTGCCACCTTTGGTGGCGGCGAGACGCTGGCCCAGTTTGATCGCTCGCTCGGCGATTGCTCGCAGGTCGGTTGCGCCGAATTCGGGCATTCCGAACCGATCTTGCCCGGCGCTCATTTGCCGTCGTCCAGCCGGGTGTGCAACGCCCGGAGATCGCGCTTCAGACCATGAATCGTTTGGTGCAGATCATCGACTTCCGCTCGGGTCGGCAATCCTAGCATCTCGGCAATCCGCCCAATCCGCCCACGCAGAAATGCCGAGCAGTCGAGCCGGGTGCGGATCAGGTCGCGCTGGGCGGCAAGGAACTCGTCGGAACGCTGCGCCATTGCCAGCTCCGCGCTCGCCGCCCTCTGCCACCGGGTCTGGATCACCTCCCAGCCGGGGAGCCCGTCGCTGGTGGGGCCAGGTTGGCCGTAGTCTTGGGCCATTTCCTCGGTGAACCGCTTGAACGCCTTCAGCCATGCCGCACCTATCACGGTGCGATAGCGCTCCAGCGCTGTGGCGTAGGCGATCCATTGCCGTGAGGCGGTCAGCGCGTCGCGTTCCTCGCGCCAGAGATCGGTGCCGTCGGCGGCTCCAAACCAGCGCCAAAGATCGCCGAAACCACTGCTCCCCGCCGCATCAAGCCAACCGACCGGATCAAACGGACCGCCCTGCGCCCCCGTGGAACTGGCCTCGGCATAGGTCTGGGCGAAACGGTTCCAGGCGGCAAAAAGGGCGGCGCATTTCTCCTTCAGCGACTCGGCTATCAGTGAATTCGAGGGATCAGCGGCGAAGAACGCCCGGCTGCTCGCCAGCCAGATTTGGAACAGATCTTGATCAGCCGTTCCGCGATCAGACATAGACGCGCCCCTTCAACCCGAACCTCCGGGCGGGTCGAGCGTAGTGCGGAAATTGGTCTAACGGAACCAAATCCTGCCCGGCCCAGGTCAGGCGCGCCCAGAACAGGGCATGATCTCGCCCAGCAGGGCGATCAATCGGTCGCTATCGATGCCTTCAGTCTGATCAACATAGAGCGGATGACTGGCCGCTTCGTCCCAGAGCCGGAGCAGAGGCCTTTGGTTGCCATCCTGGGGCAAAACATCCGCCTTGAGGTCGAGAGTGTCCTGGTAGGCAGGCAGCCGGTTGGCGAGGTAGCCGAACATCGGATCGATCTTGCTCTGATCGGCGTCGCTGTAGGTGTCAGAGTAACGCCTGAAACTCGTCTCGCTGAGCGAAGACCAGATGCCAATCCCGAAGCCGTCTGTCACTCCCCCGACAGGAATTAGCAGGAGGCAACGGATGAAGTAGCTGGGTTGCCCCGCGATCTCCATCGAGCACCTGTCGCTATCCTTGGCCAGAACCTTGAATTCAGGGTCACCGCCCGTTGCCCAATGATAGTGGATCGGCGCATCGAAACAAAAGTCGGGGACGCCGCGTTTGCGCTCGCCACAGCAAGTGCAGGTCCATTCCCATTGCGATAAGTCCATCTCGATCTCCGCGCCGGATCTTACAGCATCGATGGCAACACCTGGTCGGGCGGGCGGTGACCGTCGGCAAAGGTTTTGATGTTGATGATGACCTTCTCGCCCATCTCGGCCCGGCCCTCCTCGGTTGCCGAGCCCATATGCGGCAATAGCATAACATTTGGCAAACCCATCAGGCGCGGATTTACCGCCGGTGCATGCTCGAACACGTCGAGGCCGGCACCGGCGAGTTCGCCGCGCACCAGCATCCGGGTCAGGGCATTCTCATCGATTATTTCGCCGCGCGCGGTGTTGACGATGTAAGCGGCCGGTTTCATCAGCTTCAGCCGCCGGGCCGAGAGCAGATGGAATGTCGCCGGCGTGTGCGGACAATTGACGCTGAGGATATCGACGCGGGCGAGCATCTGGTCGAGGCTCTCCCAGTAAGTCGCGTCGAGTTCGGTCTCGATGTCCTCATGCAGACGGCGGCGGTTGTGGTAGTGGATCTGCAGCCCAAACGCCCGCGCCCGGCGCGCCACCGCCTGGCCGATCCGGCCCATGCCGAGGATACCGAGCCGCTTACCCCAGATGCGATGGCCCATGATCGCGGTCGGCGACCAGCCCTGCCAGTCGCCGGACTGGATCAGCCCCATGCCCTCCTTGATCCGGCGCGGCACGGCGAGGATCAGGGCCATGGTCATGTCGGCGGTGTCCTCGGTCAGGACGCCTGGGGTGTTGGAGACCAGGATGCCGCGCCGCCGGGCGGTCTCGACGTCGATATGGTCGAACCCGGCGCCGTAATTGGCGATCAGCTTCAGCCGCTCGCCCGCCTGGGCCAGCAGCTTCTGGTCGATCCGGTCGGTGACCGTGGGCACCAGAACGTCCGCCGTGGCGATCGCCCGGCCGAGATCGGTCTGGGACATGGCGGTGTCGGTGTTGTTGAGCTGGACCTCGAACAGTTCGCGCATCCGGGTCTCGACCGCCTCGGGCAGCTTGCGCGTGACGACGACAAGACGTTTGCGGGGCATGGGCAGAAATCCTTTTCGCTAGGGCCTGTCTCCGTGATAGAATCTCGCGAGCGGGGATTGAAGGGCAAATGTCCGATCCTCGGTAAAAATGATTGGGGCACATAAAGGACCGGAGCAATCCGGCGGGTCAGTGAACGCCTCCGGCAGCGGACGGCGATACAAGGCAGGGCGGAATGTGGATATTCGCACGGGTTTCACCGGGCATCGCGACTTTGCATGTGGCTTTGGCGTTGGTCATCGCGTTGGCGGGGCCCGTTGGGGCGCGGGCGCAAACGGTCGTTGGGGACGCGGTTGGACCGGAAACCAATCTACCGATTCCACGCTTTGTCTCGCTGCGAGGCGGTGAGGTGAATGTGCGCCGGGGGCCGGGGCTCGATTATCGCATCGACTGGGTGTTTCAGCGTCGCGGTCTGCCGGTGCGGGTTATCGACGAATATGGCAACTGGCGCCGGATCGCCGACTCGGACGATGCTGGGGGTTGGGTCTATCACGCCCTGCTGACAGCAAAGCGCATGGCACTAATAACCGCGCCCGAGGTACATTTCCGGGCCGAGCCCGAGGAAAGCGCCGCAGCCACGGCCAAGGCTGAACAGGGCGTGGTAACGCATCTGCTGCAATGCCAACCGGACTGGTGCCGGGTCGAAGCCGAGGGCACCGAAGGCTGGGTCCGCAAGACCGCGATTTGGGGTGTGGAGCCTGGCGAGGTGTTTGGGGATTGAGGGGATTTTCTGGTGCTTTGGCGGAAGCGCTGCATAGAATGTCATTTAACAAAAAGGACGGAGACGGCGATGTCTATTATTCTCTACATCCTGCTGGCAGCGGTCGTTCTGATCCCGCTTTACGGGATCATCCTCTACAATGCGCTGGTAAGATCGCGGAACATGGTGGAGGAGGGCTGGAGCGGCATCGACGTGCAGCTCAAGCGCCGGGCCGACCTGATCCCCAATCTGCTCGAAACGGTCAAGGGATATGCGGCGCACGAGAAGGACGTTCTCGAGGAGGTGACACGCGCGCGGGCCGGGGCAGCCTCGGCGACCAGCGTGGGTGCGGCCCAACAGGCGGAGAATGTCCTTACGTCGGCCCTGCGCCAGCTATTTGCCGTCGCCGAGGCCTATCCGGACCTCAAGGCCGATGGGAACTTCCAGCAGCTTCAGTCCCAGCTCGCCGAGGTCGAGGACGACGTCCAGAAGGCGCGGCGCTACTACAATGGCGCCGTGCGCCAGCTAAACACCTCGGTCGAGGTGTTTCCCAGCAACATCGTCGCCTCGCAGTTCAGGTTCGAGCAGGCGGATTACTTTGAGATCGAGGATCCGCATAGCCGCGAGGTGCCGAAGATCGACTTCGGATCGTGACGATGCTGTTCCGGGCATGTGCGCTCGCCGCCCTGCTGGCCATGTGCGGGACCGCGCATGCGGAGGAGCAAATCCGGTCATTCGATGTCGAGATTGAGGTGCTGGAAGACGGCACCCTCGATGTGACCGAAAATATCACGGTTACGGTCGAGGGTCGCGAGATCAAGCGCGGCATCTACCGGGATCTCCCGATCGCGTACAAAGAGGAAGACGGGCGGAACGCGCTGGCGACGTTTGAGGTGCTGGAGGTGCTGCGCAACGGCGCGACGGAGCGCTACCACCGGTCGAGCGAAGGCGCCTATGCGCGGGTCTATATGGGCCAGCGCGATGTCCTGCTGCCGGTGCCTGCGGAACAGCGCTACACGCTGCACTACCGGACCAGCGGGCAACTGCGCGCCCAGCAGGGTTATGACGAGCTATACTGGAACGTCACCGGCGACCGCTGGAAATTCCGCATCCAGACTGCCAGCGTCGCGATCCGCCTGCCCGATGGGACGGAGATTCTGCAACACGCCGCTTATACTGGGCCACGGGGCGCAACCGGGACAGATTTCGAAGTCGTGGCAGTAGCAGACGGGGTCTACCGGGCCAGAATCACCGCACCACTGGACCACCACGAGGGGTTTACCGTTGCGATCGGCTGGCCAAAGGGGGCGGTCAAAATCCCGCCGGTTCAATACGGTGTCCGGAGAGCGACCGGCGGATACACGGTCCCGATGACCCTTGGCGGGGTCAGGCTTGGCCCAATTGCCGCGGTATTGGGGACGATGCTGGGGGCGCTGGCGCTCCTGCTCGGATGGCTTCGGGTCGGGCGCGACCCGGCTGGTGGGGCGATCTACCCGCGCTTCGAGCCTCCGGCGGGTCTGAGCCCGGCGGCGACGCGCTATTTGAAGAAGTTCGGCTTCGGTCCGAAGTGCCTGACGGCGGCGATCCTGAGCATGGCGGTCAAGGGCGCGTTGCGAATAGCCGAGCAGCCTTCCGCAAGCCTGTTCCGCGACAAGGAATATACGCTGGACCCGCTGGGGGCCAAAAAGCGAGGATTGACCACGGGCGAAAATGCGGCCTATTGGCAGCTTTTCCCCGGCAGCCAGCCGCTTACCCTGACTGCGAACGAAATCTGTGGCGCGCGCGTGGACAAAGCCAGGGCGGAGTTGAAGTCGAAGCTGTGGGACGAGCATTACGGCGCCTCGTTCCGGCGCAATACCGGCTATACCGTCGGCGGGATTGCTGCCGGGGTAATCATCTCCATCACGCTGATCCTCATCACCGAGCGTGGCAACATGATGGTGGCGGCGTATTGGGGCGCACCGGCGCTGTTATGCGCCCTGCTGACCTACGCCGCCGGGTTCCTGCTGGTTGAGTTCGGCGATATGCGGCAGGGCGGGCGCCCGACGATCGGGAGGCTGGCGAAGGTCCTCGCGGCGTTGTTTTTTGTGGTGACGTTTGGCGGCAGCTTGTTATCTGAATTCAGCTTCGACGACATTCTCGCCTTCGCGGAACCATCCGTCGCCTATGCCGGAGCGGCCTTTGGCGTGGTGGCGATGCTGTTTCATTTCCTGATGGCAGCGCCATCGAAAGCGGGCCGCAAAATTCTGGACGAGATCGCCGGGTTCGAGATCTACCTGCGGACGGCGGAGGAAGACCGGCTCGACATTCTGAGCCCGCCAGAGCGCACGCCGGAGCTGTTCGAGCAGCTGCTCCCTTACGCGGTCGCGCTGGGGCTATCACACCAATGGGCAGCAAAATTCGCCGACGTGCTGGCCAAAGCCGCGCAACCTGTATGGTATTCCGGGTCGGGTCAGTTCGACATCGGCGGCTTTGAGCGCGGGTTCAGCCACGCCGTGTCATCGACGACGGCGCCGTCGCGCGGCTCCGGCGGCTCCGGTGGCGGCGGGTCCTCGGGCGGCGGTGGCGGCGGGGGTGGTGGTGGCGGCTGGTGAACCCGGCCTCAGACCTTCCGCAGCCGGATCACCACATCTACTTTGGCAATCTCGGCGCCTTCGGGCGGCTCGGGCAAATGCTCGAAGCGGACCGAGCCGTGCGGCGCGTCGCTGAGGCGGCCGTCGGCTTCCCAATAATAATGGGCGTGGTCGGTGACGTCGGTGTCGAAATACGAACGGGTGCCATCGACGGTTATCTCGTTCATCAACCCGGCCTCGGTGAAGCTACGCAGTGTGTTGTAGACGGTCGCCATCGAGACTTTGGCACCCGAGTTGCGCGCGGCATCGAAGAGGCGCTCGGCAGTGACATGGCGGTTCTGGCCGTCGCCGATCAGCAGTTTTGCCAGCGCCATGCGTTGGCGCGTCGGACGCAAGCCGCCGGTCGCCAGCCAGCGGCCCGCGCGGAGGTCTTCGCTTTGCATGCGTTCGGTCATTTGACTCAGTCTCCCGCTCCGGAAAGCCATGGCGCCAATACATAAACCATTTTGTACCTGTTTCGCCAGTGGAAAGGTCCGAGACATAGGGCCACGGGCGTTTCGAGCGGCTTGTTTGCCTCGATTTCGGATGATAGGGATCGAATTATGCACACGCGACAAGGGATCCGCGCAATGAGCGACCGACCAAGCAGCTACGACTACGAGGCCCTTTTGGCCTGCGGCCGAGGCGAGCTGTTCGGTCCCGGCAACGCCCAGCTTCCGGCACCACCGATGCTGATGGCCGACCGGATCACCTCGATCACGGCCGATGGCGGTCCCGCCGGCAAGGGCCAGGTCGTGGCGGAGATGGATATCCATCCGGATCTGTGGTTTTTCAAATGCCACTTCATCGGCGATCCGGTGATGCCGGGCTGTCTGGGGGTGGACGCGTTGTGGCAGCTGACCGGGTTTTTCCTCGGCTGGCTGGGAATGCCGGGGCGCGGCCGGGCCTTGGGGGTCGGCGAGGTCAAGTTCACCGACATGGTCACGCCCAGTGGCAAGCTGATCCGCTACACCGTCGATATGAAACGCATCATCGACCGCAGATTGAAACTGGGTATCGCCGACGGCACCATGGAATTGGATGGCAAGGTAATCTATGTGACCAAGGACATGCGGGTGGGGCTGTTCAGCTAGGCCGCCTTGACCCAGGGTGCCTGAACACGGCACCACCAGAATGGAGACATGCAGATGCGCCGTGTGGTGATAACCGGAATTGGAATTGTCTCGTCTATCGGCTCCGATGTGCAGGAGGTCAATGCCGCGCTGCGCGAGGGCCGGTCTGGCATTGTCTTTGCGCCGGAATACGCCGAGCGCGGGTTCAAGTGCCAGGTGCATGGCATGCCGACCGCCGACATTGTCGGCCAGGTCGACAAGCGCGTGCGCCGCTTCATGGGCGATGGCGCTGCCTGGAACTATATCGCCATGAACCAGGCGATCACCGACGCCGGACTGACCGAAAACGAGGTCTCGAACGAGCGCACCGGGCTGATCATGGGCTCCGGTGGACCCTCGACCCGCAGCCTGTTCGAGGCAAACACTTCAGTTGTCGAGAAGGGCACGACACGCCGGATCGGACCCTTCGCGGTGCCGAAGGTGATGTCGTCAACCAACTCGGCAACGCTGGCGACGCCGTTCAAGATCAAAGGCGTGAACTATTCGATCACCTCGGCTTGCTCGACCTCGGCCCATTGCATCGGCAACGGTGTCGAGCAGATCCAATGGGGCAAGCAGGATATCGTTTTCGCCGGTGGCGGCGAGGAGCTGGACTGGACCCTGTCGTGCCTGTTTGACGCGATGGGCGCGATGTCGAGCAAATACAACGACACGCCGCAGCGCGCCAGCCGGGCCTACGACCAGGATCGCGACGGTTTCGTGATTGCGGGCGGCGGCGGGGTGGTGGTGCTGGAGGAGTTGGAGCGGGCCAAGACACGTGGCGCGAAAATATATGCCGAGGTCACCGGCTACGGCGCGACCTCGGACGGCTTCGACATGGTGGCGCCATCGGGTGAGGGTGCTGTGCGTTGCATGCGCCAGGCGATTGCGACCATCGGCGAGCGCAAGGTTGGCTACATCAACACCCATGGCACCTCGACCCCGGTCGGCGACCAGAAAGAGGTCGGCGCGATCCGCGAGGTGTTCGGCGCCGAGCAGCCGAAGTTCAGCTCGACCAAGTCGCTGACCGGCCACAGCCTGGGCGCGACTGGCGTGCAGGAGGCGATCTATTGTTTGCTGATGTTGCAGGGCGACTACATCGCCGCCAGCGCCAATGTCGAGAACCTGGACCCCGAGTTCGTCGGCGCGCCGATCGTGACCAGCCGGCTGGACAATGCCGGGCTCGACACCGTGATTTCGAACAGCTTCGGTTTTGGTGGCACAAACTGCACTCTGGCGATGAGCCGATACCATGGATAAGGCGGCAACGATGACCGGTACCGTTCAGGGCGCGATCATGAAGGGCAAGCGCGGCCTGATCATGGGGGTCGCCAACGACCACTCGATCGCCTGGGGCGTGGCGGCGGCACTGGCGGCGCAGGGCGCCGAGTTGGCCTTCACCTATCAGGGCGAAGCCTTCGAGCGCCGGGTCCGTCCATTGGCCGAGAGCGTGGGTGCGGCGCATGTCATGGATGCGGATGTCCAGGACACTGAAAGCCTGGACGCGGTTTTCAACCAGTTGAAGAGCGCCTGGGGAACCATGGACTTCCTGGTCCACGCCATCGCCTATTCCGACAAGTCCGAGCTGACCGGTCACTATGCCAACACCACCCGGGCCAACTTCCTGAACACGATGGATATCTCGTGCTATTCCTTTGTTGATGTAACGCGCCGGGCAGCCGCGTTGATGCCCGATGGCGGCTCGGTGGTGACGATGACTTTTCTGGGGTCGCAACGGGTGATGCCGCATTACAACGTGATGGGGGTCGCCAAGGCGGCGCTCGAGGCCAGTATGCGCTATCTGGCCAACGACCTGGGGCCGCAGGGCGTACGGGTGAACGCGATCAGCCCCGGGCCAATGCGAACCCTGGCTGGCTCGGCCATCGGCGGCGCCCGCAAGGTATTCAAGGAATACGAAGAGAACACCCCGCTGCGGCGCAATGCGGCGCTGGAGCATGTCGGCGGTGCGGCGGTCTATTTGCTGTCGAACCTCGGCGCCTCGACCACCGGCGACGTGATCTTCGTCGATGGCGGTTTCCATGCTACGGGGATGGCTCAGCCGGAGAATTTGTGAGTTCGGGAGCGACGGGCCTAGCGATGCTCGGCGATAGCCCGATGGTTGCCATTGGCCTGGCTTCGGCGGGGTTCGCCCTGACCTGGCTGACCGGGCGCGGTGGTTTCCTTGGCGACAAGGGTTCGTTTTCCGTCAGTTGGTCGCCTAAAGCCATCCTGCTGGCGGTTGTCAGCATTGGTGCCGCGGTTGCGTTCTACGAGGTCTCAGGCGGTATCGCCATCATCGTCGCGATCATGTGGCACGAGTGGGGTCATGTGATCGCTTTTCGGGTCGCCGGACACCGCGATGCGCGCTTTCGGTTGATTCCGCTGCTCGGTGGGGTGGCCATCTCGGACAAGCGCCCCAAGGATCATGCCACCTCGTGCTTTATCACCCTGATGGGGCCGGGCTTCAGCGTCAGCCTGGTGGTGATCCTGGTGCTGGCGGAAGCGGCGCTGCGCGATGCGGGATCGCCGCTGGCGCGCGACTTCGGCTGGGCAGCTAAATTGACCGGCGCGATCAACGCCTTTAACATGCTGCCGCTATGGCCGCTGGACGGAGGCCGGGCGCTTCGCTCGATCACCGTCACCGCCGCGCCCAAATTGGCGGGCATGCTGACCACGATCATGAGCGCAGCGCTGGCCGGATTCGCAATCTTCAATCAGATGTGGTTTCTGCTGATGTTTGCGGTCATGGGTTATCAATATGCGCAGCGGGCGGCGACGACCGACTTGCATCTGCGCCCGATGCCTCAGCGCCAAGCCATACTCGCATCGGTCGGTTATCTGGCGATCTTCGGCGCCAATCTGCTCGTCGGGTGGCCAATCTTCCGTCATTTCCTTCGCTTCTGAGCGAGGGCGAGTTTTTCAAAGCCGGAAAGCGCGATTCAAAACGACTGCAACGCACATTGGCTAGAGCGCTTTCCGACCTGATTGCATCAGGTCACGCGCTCTAAGACATTGGCTGGTCGCATTTTCCGAGTCAGCGGATGATTTCATCCGCTTCGAAAATGCTCTAATGGCGATTGAGAGAGAGAACGCCGGTCCAGTTGGGGACGGCGGGCATGAAACCCGCGCGGATGGCGGCGACGATGGGGGCCGGGGTCAGGGCGCGGGCGGTGCCGCCGGGCAGGCCTCCGGCATCCGCATATCCCTTGGGTGACCAGCGCCACAGCCGCTCGCGCCATTTCAGCAGCGGCGTGCGTTCGGCATCCGCAAGGGTCAGGAAAACCCCATCCGGCAGGGCGGCGAGGGTTGCCAGGTGGGTCGCCTGCTGCCGGGTGCGGGTCACGCGGGCGGCGTGCAACGCGCGGTCGATGTCCTGGGCCTTCGCGCCAGGCAACCCGGCCGCCAGCCATGCGGCCTTGAAGCGCCGGTAGTCGGCGTTGCGGCATTCGGCGCAGGGGCGGTGCCCGGCGGCCAGCGCCGAGACCTCGTCCCAGAAGAACAATGCCGTGTAGCGTGTCGGCGATCCCGGCGGCGGCATTGGTTGCCGGTGGCGGCCCCGGAATTCGGTGACGCAGCAGACCCAGTTGGTGTGGCGCCAGCGGGCGGCGCGGAGATTGTTTTCGGCATCGTGGAGGATGCCGCGATTGCCCATCAGGGTGCCGCGCCAGGGCTGGGCGGTTATCTCGCCGGTGGGGAGGACGCGGTTCTGAAGGGGCATGGGGATGGCCCTAGCCCTGCAGCGGGTCCGGCGCCGGGTTGCCGCCGCAGATCAGCACTGCGACGCGCTCGCCGGGTTCGGGCCGGTAGGCGCCGGAGGTTAACGCGGCAAGGGCAGCGGCGCCGCCGGGTTCAGTGAGGATACGCAGACCACGCCAGAGCAGGCGCTGCGCCTCGGCGATGGCGTCGTCGGAGACGAGCACGCTGTGGATCCCTTGAGCGTGGGCGAGGCCGTAGCAGATTTTGCCTATGCGACGCGCGCCGAGTGCGTTGACGGCGATTCCGCCGACTGCGACCTCGGTCTCCGGCCCGTCGGCCAGCGCCCGGTTGAGCGTCGGGCATGCCTCGGGCTCGACCGCGACCACCTTGCGCCGGCCGCCGAGCCAGGCGAGCGCACCGGCGATGAGCCCGCCGCCGCCGACCGCGATCAGGACGGTATCGGCATCGAGCCCCTGTTCCTCCCATTCAAGCGCCACGGTGCCCTGACCGATCACCGTCTCGGGCGCATCATAGGCATGGACCTGGATTGCGCCGGTTGTGGCCTCGTGGGCCTGGGCGGCGGCGAGCGCCTGGGAATAGTCGCCCTCGGTCACATGGAGATCCGCCCCGGTCTCGCGGATCAGTGCGATCTTGGCCGGGCCGGCGATCCGGGGGACGTAGATGCGGGCGGGGTGCCCGAGCCGATGGGCGGCATAACCCACCGCCGCGCCGTGGTTGCCGCCGGATGCAGCGACGACACCAGCCGGCGGCACGTCACGCGACAGCAGGTTGTTGAACGCCCCGCGCGGCTTGAAGCTGCCGGTGTGCTGGAGGAGTTCGAGCTTGAGGGCGACAGGGTGGGAAAGGCCGAAGGCACTGCCGTCGAGGTCCATCACCGGAGTGCGGCGGATATGGGGGGCGATCCGCTCGTGAGCCGTTGAAATCTGGTCCCAGTCTATGCTGGTGCAAGTTCCACTCATGTAGGTCGCCCCTTGTCTCGTGATTACCGGGCCTGGCCGGAAATCCAGTTTTAAGTTCAACTGTTCAAGAACTGGATGCCCGGGTCAAGCCCGAGCAAGACGTGGTTTCGGTTGATCGAAAATCTCTGTCGACAGAGGCGCGCCCCCGATTAGGCTCAGGCAATCCCCGTCCGGTCGACGATCTCGGCGAAATTCGAAGCCGCAGCGGGACGGCCGAACGACGAGCGAGCGTCGCGCGCTCAGGATCCCGTATATGACAGATCCTGAATATCCGCTTTGGCCTCGGCTGGGTCGACGAGTTCAAGATTTCCATGCCCGACAATGAGCCCCATCGAAATATGGCAACGGACATATTTCTCTTCGCCTGGCCCGAGAACCAGAGTGAGCCGCCGTTCGACCTCAGTTTCCACGCTCGCTTCATATTTTCCGGGTTCAACATCCTTGTAGAAAACGCCTTTGGGTTCACACGATCCAACATTTTCCTGGTTGAGAATAATACTTGGCTGCACCGCCGCGCCTACAATCTGCGTCCGGTAGAAATAAATCCGGGCTTGGCCGTCGGGCATAGCGGATATGTTCCCCTTAATTTCCGCAAATTTCGGCCCGCTTGCGCATGCGCTCACCAATAGGGTTCCGACAAGAAACACAACCGCGCGAAGCTTGGACATAGTTCTACTCCCGATTTGGGTTCAGTTTGACGGGAACGGGATCGGCGACCGGTGAGAATGCTTCCTCATTCGGAAGCCAGAAGCCGACCCATCGATCGTCCCGGACGACGATATATGCTTCGCGAACATGAATGCCTTCGACGGTCAAAACCGTATCGACCGGTTTCATCACGGCGCCTTCGCGGATACTGCCCATGGACACCCATTGGGAACCGGAGCTCAAGGTTCGCAGATACCCGCCAGTCGATCGTGCGACAGCTTCGTTTTCCAAAACGACTACTTGCAGCGTTGACACTGGCGAGAGTTCAGAAGGCGTCAGTTTTACGTCCGAACAACCTGCCAGGAGCAACACACCAATAAGGGCAAGCACTCGGGCAGGTTTGGTGTCAGCGGACGTGTTTCTCATTCTGCATTTCTTAACGTCATGCAGAAATCGAAACAGATTGGATCGGACACCGGCGCCCTCCAGCGAGACCGGTGAGATCGGTCTCACCCTAGGGTAGTATACCCAAGCTTAAGATATCACAAGGTCGACCATCAAAGCCCCGCCTCCGCCGCAACCTGAGCGCGAGGCTTCCGCGCCCGCTCGGTTGCCGATTTCAACTGGCCACACGCCGCCATGATGTCTTCGCCGCGCGGGGTGCGAACCGGGCTGGCGTAGCCTGCCCGGTTGACGATCTCGGCGAAGGCCTCGATCCGGTCCCAGCTTGAGCGTTCGTGGACGGCACCGGGCCAGGGGTTGAACGGGATCAGGTTGATCTTGGCCGGGATGCCGGCGATTAGTTTGACCAGCCGCTTGGCGTCGGCGTTGCTGTCGTTCACGTCCTTCAGCATCAAGTACTCGAATGTGATCCGCTCGGAGTTCGAAAGCCTGGGGTACTGGCGGCAGGCATCAAGCAATTCAGCGATCGGCCATTTGCGGTTGATCGGGACCAGCTCGTTGCGCACGGCGTCGGTGGTGGCATGCAGGCTGATCGCCAGCAGCGTGCCGATCTCGTAGCCGGAGCGGGGGATTTCCGGGGCCACGCCGGAGGTGGAAAGCGTGATGCGGCGGCGGCTGAGCGACAGCCCCTCGCCGTCCATGGCGATCTTCATTGCGTCGCGCACGCCATCGAAATTGTACAGCGGCTCGCCCATGCCCATCAGCACGACATTGGTAATATAACGCTTGTCCGACGGGCGCTCGCCAACGACCGGCCACTCGCCGAGGTCGTCGCGCGCAACCATGATCTGACCGGCGATCTCGCCCGGCGTCAGGTTGCGGACCAGCTTTTGGGTGCCGGTATGGCAGAACGTGCAGGTCAGCGTACAGCCGACCTGGGACGAGACGCACAGCGTACCGCGCTCCTCGTCGGGGATATAGACGGTCTCGACCTCGTGCCCGCCTGCAATGCGCAGCAGATATTTGCGGGTGCCATCGGCCGAGATCTGGCGGGTGACGATTTCGGGGCGGGTGATGACAAATTGCTCGGCGAGGAGGCCACGGAAGGCTTTCGACAGGTTGGTCATCGCGGAAAAGTCAGAGACCCCGCGCTGGTAGATCCATTGCCACACCTGGCCGGTGCGCATCGCTGCCTGGGCCGTGGGCACTCCGGCCTCGATCAGCGTGTCGTGCAGCCGCTCGCGGGTCAGGCCGACCAGATTAGGGAGCGCGCCGACGTCCGCCTTGCGAGGCAAGGTGGCGAAATCCGGCTGGATCGCAGTTCCGCCCGGGGGGCGCGTAATGCTCTCGGTCATCGGCCTTCGGTTCTGGTGAGTTGCAAGGATATGCCCCTCCCCCTCACGGGGAAGGCCGCAGGCCCTAGCACATGCGCCGCCTCAATGCCAGACCGCTGACGAGCACGGGACTACTTGCAGAGCGCAGCCGCCGCCTCCAGCGCTGCGCTAAAGCCGCTCAGCGAGAAGCTATCGGCCGTCTTGGTGCCCCGCGTCGACTCGCCTTCGAGTTTGGCGCTCGAGCCACGGCGAAAAGCTTCGATCAGCGCGGCGTCGTCCTGGGCCGAAGGCGACCAGGCGTTTTCACCTTCGGTAAACAGGGTGAACTTCTTATCGCCAACCGCTGCGCCAACCTCCGATCCCTTCTTGAGTGGATATCCACTCAGATAAGAGACCTCGTTGACGACACCGTCCGCCGGTCTAATCGACACCATCAGGAAGATGTCGCCCCGGTTCACCTTGACGGTCTTTCCATCACGCGAGGCGCCGGTCTTGGTCGGCTGTGACACGATCCAGCAAACCTTTTGCTGACCGCTGCCGGCCTCAAAGACCGACCAATCCTTTTTGGCATCGACGCGCGCCTGGGTCTGCGCCTCGGCAGCGCCCGGGACGACAGCCCCTAACAGAAGCGCGGCCAGTAACGCGGCCGGTAACGCGGTCGTCCCCAGTTTCAAAAATTTCGACATGCTCGCCTCACTTTAGGTCTTCCGCGGATCTTGGATGTCCGTCCGGAAGTGTTTCGTATCATTATCCCACATCGGTGTTTATCCCGTTGCGAATTGCAGCATACTGTAACTTGTGGGGAGAATTCCACCCCAGTACATCGCGAAAAACGGTCTTCTTGATTACAATACGCGTGAATGACGTGGGTCCGGCGCGAAAACGGAGCAAATGAATGAGCGAGCAGGTCAATCCGGTCCTTGCCGAGGTTTGGCGGGGTGAGATCTTGGAGTGCGTGCATCGGGGCACTGCGGTGGTCGCGACGGCGTCGGGCGAGGTGGTCGAGGCTTGGGGTAATCCGGGGCGGGTGATCCTGCCGCGCTCGGCCTGCAAGATCATCCAGGCGCTGCCGCTGGTCGAGAGCGGGGCAGCGGATGCTGTTGGGCTCGGGACCGAGCAACTGGCGCTCGCCTGTGCCTCGCATCAGGGGGCGTCGGTGCATACCGGGCTGGCGCAGCGCTGGCTGGAGGGGATCGGGCTTGGCGAGACCGACCTCAGATGCGGCGCCCATGTGCCGAACGATCCGGAGGCGAGCCATGATTTGTATCACCGCCGCGCCCGGCCGGATCAGTTCCACAACAACTGCTCGGGCAAGCATTGTGGCTTCCTGACCGCCAACCGGCATCTTGGCGGCGGGGCGGACTACGTCGAGCCGGATCATTCGTTGCAGAGGGCGGTGCGGCAGGCAACCGAGGAGGTGACCGGCGAGACCGTTGTAGGGTTTGCCATCGACGGTTGTTCGGCGCCGAATTTTGCCATCTCTCTGAAGGGTCTGGCAACCGCGATGGCGCGTTTCGCGACACCGGAGACCAACTTTACCGGCGCCAGGGCTGTGGCGGCACGGCGGCTGCGTGAGGCGATGGCGGCGCATCCGGTGCTGGTCTCGGGTGAGGGCCGTCCCGTCACCAACCTGATGCGGGCGTGCAGTGGCCGGGCCATGGTAAAATCCGGCGCGGAGGGGGTTTTCATCGCCATCCTGCCTTCGAGAGGCCTGGGAATTGCGCTGAAGGTCGACGACGGCAGCGGGCGCGGCAGCCAGGCGGCGATCGCGGCGCTGCTGGCCCGGTATGGTGCGCTGGATCGGGCCGATCCGGTCTACACCGCGTTGGCGGACGCTCCGATCCTGAACTGCCGGGGCTACGCCCACGGCCATCTCAGGGCGGCGGAGACACTGTCGGGGTGATCTGCGATGCTTGCCGCATCAGCCGGTATTCGCGCCAGATGGCGTAGAGCCCGGCACCGACGGTGATGGTCATGCCGATGATCATCCAGCGGTCGACCGGCTCGCCGAAGATGAAGGCTCCGATCGGGATGGCAAAGACCATTTGCAGGTAGCTGAAGGGCTGGATGCGCACCGCCTCGGTCGCCTCCAGCGCCCGGATCAGGCAGTAGTGGCCGAACATCGCCACGGTGGAATGGACCAGCAACCAACCGATGTCCGGCAGCCGCATCGGCGTCCAGTAGAACGGGCCGACCAATGTCAGCGCCCCTGCCCCGGCCACACCCAGCCAGAAGAACGCCGGCATGGCCGAGCCGTCGGCGCGGCTGACCATGCGGGTGGTGATGGTGTAGACCGCCATCATCGCCGCGATGGCCAGTGCGATCAGCGCGTCGGGGCGGAACATGTCGAGGCCGGGGCGCAGGATCATCACCACGCCGATGAAGCCGACGGTGATGGCCCCGGCCCGGCGCCAGCCGATCCGCTCGCCCAGCAGCGGGATCGCCAGCATCGTCGCCAACAGGGGATGCACCGAGAATATCGCGTGGGTCTCGGCCAGCCCGAGCCGGTCGAAACTGATCACCACGAGGACGATCTGCGCCGCCAGCAGGACACCGCGGAACACCTGGAGCCGGGGCATCTTGGTTTGGAACACCGCCCGGAGCCCGCCGGGCCGCCGCGCCACCAGCAGCACGACAAACACCGCGAACAGCCAGTAGCGGACCATGATGAAGAACTGCGGCGGGTAATGGCCCGCCAGGTACTTCGAGGTGCCGTCCTGCACCGCGAAAGCCACCATCGCCATCAGCACGAAGCGGATGCCGAGGGCGGGGTTTGAGGGCCTGCTCACGCGCCGGCCTGCTCGCACGGCGTCATCCGGGCAGTTCGACAGGGCCGAGCGCGCCGAAGCGGTCTCCGGGACCTGGATTATCGCGATGGGAGTGCCCGCCGAGATGGGCCGTGACACCCCAGACCGCGTTCAACGCCGTTTGCACCGCGCCCTCGGCCCAGGCGGGGGTCCAGCTTACGTCATCTCCGGCGAGCAACAGGCCGCGCTGTTCGGGCGGCAGCGTGCCTTGCATGAAGTGGCCGAACATGCGGTGGTTATAGCGGTAGTGGCCCGGCAAGGCACCCTTGAAGGCGCCGAGGAAGTTGGGGTCGTTCTCCCAGCTGACGGTGATCGGGTCGCCAATGATGTGGCTGGCGATATCGACCCGTGGGTAGATCTTGGAAAGTGCCGCCAGCGCCAGCTCAACCCGGCGCTCGAGCGGCTGCGGCAGCATCTTGAGTGCATCCGACATCCAGGAATAGGTCAGGCACATGACGCCCGGACGGCCGGGACCAAGATCGAACAGGTAAGTGCCCCGGGTCAGCCGGTCGGTCAGGGTCATCGACATCACGTCGCGCCCGGTTACCGGGTCCTTGTCCTTCCAGAATGGCCGATCGACCATGACGAAGGTCTTCGACGATTGCATGTAGCGGGTGCGGTCCAGCGCCATCCACATGTCCTGGCTGAACAGGCGCTCCTCGGTGTCGATGGCGGTGGTCAGTAGCCAGCTTTGGCAGGTGGCGATGACCGCGTCGAAAGCCTCGGTGCGGCCCCAACGGTCGGTGACATTGAGGCGCCCTTCAGCGTCGCGGAACAACCGGGTCGCACCGGGCCGGGTGGCGCCGCCGTTCAGCGCCGACAGCGTGGTGCCCGCGGGCCAATGCACCATCCGTTCCGGCACCCGGCGCCACAGACCCTGGGGCACCTGCTCGACGCCGCCGACAATAAAACGCTGGTTCTCGTCGCATTCGGTGGCGTTAACGCGCAGGATCTCCAGCATCGAGTTGGGGAAGTCGCTGTCCCAGCCACCAGTGCCGAAGCCGACCTGACCGAAGACCTCGCGGTGGCGGAACGAAAGCTTCTGGAACGCGCGGGACGAGGCGACAAAATCGTAGAAGGTACGCTCGTCCCAGGCCCGCACGATCGGGTTCCAGATCTCCTTGATCCGGGCGGTGTCACGGGCGCGGATAGCGGCCTTGAGATCGGAGAACCGCGCGCCCTCGTCCAACGCCTCGTTGTAGGCGGCGGCGACCTCGCGGAACATCCGTGGCAGATCGGCCAGCGTCTCGGCGTAGTGGGTCTCGCCACCCAAATCGATCACTGTCGAGCCAGCGGCGGAGGTCAGCGGGTTCGGGAACGGGCGGCTCTCGAGCCCCAGCTTATCGACGTAGTGGTAGAAACCGGTCGAGGACACTGGGAAGCGCATGCCGCCCAACTCGGCGATGACCCCATCGGCGCCTTCGAAGGGTTGCGAGCGAAGCCGGCCGCCGAACTGGCCGGACTCGAACAGGATCGGATGGACGCCCATGCGCATCAGCTCGTAGCCGCAGATCACCCCGGCGATACCGGCCCCGATGATCGCGACCTTGGCACCGTGGCGTGCGCCGGGGATCGAGCCCAGCCCGGCCGGGTGGGCCAGCCAGTCGTCGAAAGCAAAGGGGAAATCGGGGCCGAAGACTGTGACGGGGGCGCTCATCAGGCGCCTTTCACGCCGGAGATTGATCCGTAGAGTTCGGGCCGCCGGTCGGCGAGATGGGTCGAGGTGGCCCGTGTCGCGGCCAGATGTTGCTTGGTCAGGTCGGCGAAGATCATCTCGTCACCGTCGCCAGCGCGGGCCAGATCGGCGCCGTCAGGGCCGCAGACACAGGACAGGCCGCAGTAGGTGAAATCGCCTTCGGCACCGCAGTAGTTGACGTAGGCGACATAGACCCCGTTCTCCTCGGCCCGGGCCGGGACGATGCGGGTCGGGATGCTGGTGAAGGGCAGCATGTTGGCGGTCGGCACCAGAATCGCATCAACGCCGGCAAGCGCCTGGGCGCGGGCCAGTTCGGGGAACTCGATGTCGTAGCAAATAGCCAACCCGAGCGACCAGCCGTCGAGGTCAACCGGCGTTGCCAGCGCCGCGCCGGGCGCGAATTGTGCCCGGTCGACAGCGCCATAGAAGTGTGTCTTGCGGCAAGTCGCGCGGCTTTTGCCGTGCCGGTCTACAAGATGGACGGCATTGTAGACCCTGCCGTCGGGGTCAAGTTCCGGGAAGCCTACTAGCAGCGCGATCCGGTGGCGACGGGCGATCTCGGCGAAGGCTGCGATCATCGGGCCGTCCAGCGGCTCGGCGGCGGCACGCACGGCAGCCACGCCGATATTATAGCCGGTCAGCGCCATCTCCGGCGCGATCAGCAGGTTTGCGCCAGCCGCTGCGGCCGTTCCGGCAGAGCGGTTGAGACGGGCCAGCGCCACAGCGCTGCCGCCGGTCGTTGGTGGGCCCTGGTCGAGTGCGAGCCGCATGTCGGCTCCTGTCAGAAGAACGCCTGCAGCCCGGTCTGGGCGCGGCCAAGGATCAGGGCGTGGACGTCGTGGGTGCCCTCATAAGTGTTGACCGTCTCGAGGTTGACCATGTGCCGCATGACCTGGAACTCACCCGAGATGCCGTTGCCGCCATGCATGTCGCGGGCGTGGCGGGCCACCTCGAGCGCCTTGCCGCAATTGTTGCGCTTGATCAGTGAGATCATCTCCGGGGCAAAGCGGCCCTCGTCCATCAGGCGGCCAACGCGGAGACTGGCCTGGAGGCCGAGTGCAATCTCAGTCTGCATGTCGGCGAGCTTTTTCTGGAACAGCTGGGTCTGGGCCAGCGGGCGGTTGAACTGCTTGCGGTCGAGGCCGTATTGACGGGCCGCGTGCCAGCAGAACTCGGCCGCACCCATGGCGCCCCATGAGATGCCGTAGCGGGCCCGGTTGAGGCAGCCGAAGGGGCCTTTCAGACCTTCGACATTGGGCAGAAGCGCGTCCTCGCCGACCTCGACCCCCTGCATGACGATCTCGCCGGTGATCGAGGTCCGCAACGACAGCTTGTTGCCGATCTTCGGGGCGCTGAGCCCGGCCATGCCCTTCTCGAGCACGAAGCCACGGATCTGGCCGTTATGGGCGTCGGATTTCGCCCAGATGACAAAGACGTCGGCGATCGGGGCGTTCGATATCCACATTTTCGAGCCGTTGAGGACATAGCCACCCTGCACTTTGGTGGCCCGGGTCTTCATGCCGCCGGGGTCGGAGCCTGCATCTGGCTCGGTCAGGCCGAAACAACCGATCCACTCGCCGCTGACGAGCTTCGGCAGATACTTCTGGCGCTGTTCCTCCGAGCCGTAGGTGTGGATCGGGAACATCACCAGGGATGACTGGACCGACATCATCGAGCGGTAGCCCGAATCCACCCGCTCGACTTCGCGCGCCACCAGCCCGTAGGCGACATAGCCAGCGCCGACGCCGCCGTATTCCTCCGGGATTGTGATGCCGAGCAGGCCGAGATCGCCCATTTCGCGGAAGATCGACGTATCGGTCGTCTCCTCGGCGAAGGCGGCGATAACGCGGGGCTGAAGCTGCTCCTGCGCGTAGGCCCGTGCCGAGTCGCGAATCATCCGCTCCTCCTCGGTGAGCTGATCCTCCAGCAGGAACGGGTCGTCCCAGACAAAGCGGCTGGATTTGGACGAAGTTGCCGGAGCGTGGGTGTTCATGGTGAGGGCCTCCTGTGATGTCGCGGCGACACTAGCGCCGGGCGCAGGTGGCGGCAACGGGTCCGGCAATATGGACGTGATGTATTCTAGAGCACGAGCCATGATCTCCGATTCATGGCTCGTGCTCTATCCAGTTGTTTGGTCGCATTTTCACGACGCTACGGCTGGGCGCCTTTGCTGGAAAATGCTCTACCATCGCTTTGCGATTGCCTGCGGCTTTTCGTCCGGGTTATGCACCGCTGCATGACGCTGTTCACCAGATCACTTTGGCCCGACCGGGTCCGCCGACCATATCTGCGGCTCGCCGCGGCGCTGATCGCGGCGCCGCTGGTGCTGGCGGCAGTGATGACGCTGATCGCCTTTGTGGTTGCCGGATCGACCGAACCAACCCGTGAGGGAACCCTGGCGCTGACGACGTCGGCGGCGGTGGTATTCTTCGTCGCCCTGCCCGCTTTTGCGATGACCTTGGGGCTGGCCGGAGTCGCCCTGTTGTGGTCGCTGGGACGGCGCGGGGTGCTGGCCTGGCTGGCGACCGGGGCTGGGGCCGGAATGCTGGTCGCCACTGGGCATGGTCTGCTCGTTGAGGGCGGCATCGTTCCGGTCCAGATGGCGGTGGCCGTGGTGCTGGGCCTGGTGATGTTCGCCCTGATCCGCTGGATCGCCGGGGTGCGAGTCAGTTGAGCCGGTAGAGGTTCGTGGGTGGGTCGACACGCTGGCCGATACGTTCCCAGATCACATGCCGGCCTTGGCGTTCGCGCTGGAGCACGCCGACTGCGGCCAGATCACTGAAGCCCGGCAACGCCGTCAGCGCCTCCGGCAAATTGGCGGCGCCCTCGGCGGTGGCCGGGATAACCAGTGCCGCTCCCTGCCGACCAATCAGTCGCCAGACCGGATCCTGACCGGGCGCTGTGATGTAGATGTCGACACGGACCAGATCGTCAAGTTCAAGGAACCCGCCGCCATGCGGCCCCATATAGCCGATCTCGCCCTCGCGCAGCACCACCAACCCTGCCCCGGTCACCGGGCGCACCGCCAGCGCCCCGAGCACTGCCGCGCGGAGCCAGAACAGCGCCAGCGCCGCCGCCGCCAGCACAATCCAGCCGAGTGAGCCGCCCTGCCCGACCCAGGTGATGCCGCGCCAGCCGGTCAACAGCACCAGCCCGCCCGCCGCCGCTGGCTCGCCCCAGCGCCGGATCGTGGCTGCCGCCTCGGGCCTGATCAAACTCATGCAGTATTCCTGTCAGTAGCCCGCCAGAATGTCGGCGCCGCACCCGACGCCGTGTCGGCGCACCCGATCCGGAGGTCGAGCCCGACGCCGGTCCTCCCACCGCGATCGGCTGAAAGGAAAAACCTGATTTTTGCAGCCGTTTGTGCCATAAACTTGCCCAATGAATCAGACACCAGATAACAACGCTTCCGCCTCGGATGGAAGTGCCAGCGACGGAACGGTGCGAGATGCGGTCCCGCAGAACTGGGTCGATCGCATCGCGCCGCCCTGGGCGCGGCCCTATCTGCGGCTGGCACGTGCCGACCGGCCGATTGGCACCTGGCTGTTGCTGATCCCATGCTGGTGGGGGATCACTATCGCGATTATCGACAGTGGCTGGCAATGGGTCGATCTGTGGCTGTTCCCGGCCTGCGCCATCGGCGCCGTGGTCATGCGCGGGGCGGGCTGCACCTGGAACGACATCACTGACCGGGACATCGACGCACAGGTGGCGCGGACCCGCTCGCGACCGATCCCGTCGGGGCAGGTGACGATCGTCCAGGCAGCGATCTTCATGATCGGGCTGGGGCTGGCGGGGCTGGCGATCCTGCTGACACTGAACAGCGCTGCGATCTGGCTTGGAGTGATCTCGTTGGGGCCGGTTTGCGTTTATCCCTTCGCAAAACGCTTTACCTGGTGGCCACAAGTGTTTCTGGGTATTGCCTTTAATTGGGGAGCGCTGCTCGGTTGGGCGGCTCATAGCGGGGGCCTGAGCCTGCCGCCAATCTACCTCTACGTCGCCGGGATCGCGTGGACGCTGCACTACGACACCATCTACGCCCATCAGGACCGCGAGGACGACGAACTGATCGGGATCCGCTCGACGGCACGCCTGTTCGAGCAGGAGACCGCAGGGTGGTTGTGGATGTTCACCGGGCTGATGGTGATCTTCGGGGTTCTGGCGGTGTTGTTCGCCGGTGGTGGCTGGTTCGGCATTCTCGGGCCGATGGCGCTGGGTGCTTTCATGGCCTGGCAAATCCGCGAGCTGGACATCGACGATCCGGAACAATGTCTGCGCCTGTTCCGCGCCACGCGTTGGGGCGGCCTGTTGATGCTCGGGTTCATGCTGCTCGATACGGCTTTTTGAACGCACTGGCTTCAAATACCGATTGCCCGGATTGGAATTTTGCGTTTCCGCAGGCATTTTCACGGAATGTTACGGTGTGGATGTCGCTGTACATCTGCCATACATTGGCCTCTCTCCGGCGCTATCGTTGCTGTGATCGTTGAAAGAAAGGCCGTACTCTGCTAAGATAGCTTGGGGAAATGGGTGGGAGAGAATCTAATGGCATTACTGGACACCAGCCGTCGTGCACCTGCGCGGTGGGTTCTCGAATGGGTCGGCAGATACGCAATCCGACGCGCTGTTGGGATATCGACTTGCGTGCTCGGCATCTCTGTCGCGACCATGGCCTTGGCAAAGAAGCCGGCCAAATTCGCAACAGCGCCGGGAGCGCCAGATGCTGAAGCTGCGGCGGAAGGCGAGGCGTCGTCGATAATACCCGATATGATCATGGGCGTCTCGACACACACGCTCTTTTTCGTCGCCGTCGTAGTGTTTGCGCTGTTTTGGTTCACGCTTGGCGGCGGTCGCAAGCCGAAGGTCACGCGGAACTAGCCATGCCGCTGTAGTCGGCCCGTACGGGTGGCAGTCAGAGGCTAGAGCGCTTTGTGACCTGATTGCATCAGGTCACGCGCCCTAAGACATTAGCTGGTCGCATTTTCCGAGTCAGCGGATGATTCCATCCGCTTCGAAAATACTCTAGGCGCCGTCGATGCGCTTGCGCATGCGCCGGATCATCCACCAGACCAGCGCGACCACCGGGATCACCGCCAGGGCAGTCGGCACTGATTTATCGATCGCTGTCGTCTTGGCCAACGGCGCGAACAGGTATCCTGCCAGGCTGACCGCGTAATAGCTGATCGCCACTACCGACAGCCCCTCGACCGTCTGTTGCAGGCGCAGCTGAAGCGCCGCGCGCCGGTTCATCGATTCGAGCAGCTGCTGGTTCTGCGCCTCGACGGCGACATTGACCCGAGTGCGCAACAGCTCGGCGATGCGGCTGGCGCGGGTTGCCAGCTCGGCGAGGCGACGTTCGGTGGCGTGGCAGGTGCGCATCGCCGGATCGAAGCGGCGGATCATGAACTCGGCGAACAGCTGGCGCCCGGCCAGCCGCTCCTCACGCATCATCTCGATGCGCTGGGTGACGATCGCCTCATAGGCCCGGCCGGCGCCAAAGCGGAACGCGGCGGCGGCGGCCAGCGCCTCGATCTCAGCCGAAAGTGCAGTGAGCTGGCCAAGGATATCGGCCTCGGCCGCCACGCCCTCAACGCCGCCTACCTGGCCAATCAGTTGACTCAGCTCGCGCTCGATCTCGTTCAGCCGCCGCCCGGTGTCGCGTGCCAGGGGCAGGGCCAGCATCGCCAGCGTGCGATAGGTTTCGATCTCGATCAGCCGCTGGCTGACCCGGCCGATACGGCGAGATCCGGCGGGTCCATGGACGATAACGGCGAAGCGGGAGAAACCGCCCTCGTGGATGCGAAAATCGCCGATCGCCAGGGCATTGCCGTCGAGCACCCGGGCGCAGGACAGGCTTTCCCCGGACAGCTCTGGCATCAGCCGTTGTTCCAGCAGGGTCTCAGCCGCATCCAGGTCCGCCGCTTCGACGATCTCGATCTGGATGGCGGCGATTGTGGCGCCAGCGGCAGCGGCCAGCCAGTCGTCCGGAAGGTGCCGGGCGAGTGCGGCGTCGAACAATGTAGCGGCAGGGCCGTCCTCGTAGAGAGTATAGGAGACAAACTCGGTATGACGCTCCCACTTCAATCGGAAGCGGCCAAAATCGGCGGAGTAGTGACTGGCGCCGGGAGCCGGGTGCGGACCCCCATGGCGGTCAATGAAGGCTGTCAGATGGGCGCGATCAACGTCTGCGTCACGCTCGGCGGCAGCATTGGTTTGCTTGATCGCCAAAAACAGCGCCCGGCCCGGCGCGCCAAGCTCGACGAACGGCCGGGCGTGCAGCTCGCCGGTCAACGGATAGCGCAGCGGGTGGTCGGCGAGTATGCCTTTAATCACGATTGGGTTTCCCTCGGCGTGGTCATTGCGGGAGTGTTAGCAGGGGAGCGGGAGGTGCGGAAGGTGCGGAAGGCGTCCGCGACATTGGCACGCGGGGCGGCCTGTCACTCGACGACTCTGTTCTCGTCACAGGGCTCAGGCGCATCGCCGGTTCCACCGAGCCCGCCATCCTTCGCGCCATCGACCGGCGCGAGGGCGCAGTCGGCCGGCGGCTCCTGGCCGACCCGCGGATCAATCGATGACGAACAGGCCGAGAGTAACGCGCACATCATCGCGCAGATCAGAAAATACCGCATCGTCAGTCCTCTCCCTTGGACGCGTCGCCGATCGAGCGAAAAATGTAGGCGCCACACCTGAAGCGCCCAGTCGCCGCGTCGTTTCCGTCGTCACGTTGTTGCAGTTCAAGCGCCCTGTTGTTGAGCTCCAGCAGCGCCGCGCCCTGCAACTGCCTAGCCATGGTATCCAGTTCTGCCAGCGCCTCCGGCGTGAGCTGGTTGTAGTGGACGGACCGCTCGAAGAACGGGCCGGGCTTTGGTGCGGCCAGCAGGTTGGTGGCAGCAGCCTCGGCATGATCGCCCAGATTGGCGCCGAAGTAGCCCAGAAGGGCAGCGTCATCCCCGCTCGGCAGATAGGCCGGGGCGATCAGGCTGACGCGGCCGTCATCGTCACTTTGCTCGACCAGACCCAATCGGATCAATTCGTCGAGCACGGTCCGCGGATGAATATCGCGGCTAACCTCGGCGGCAAGGGTCTCGAAGGATACCCCCTCGGCGCCACTACGCGGCAGACTGCGGGGTGCGCCGGTCTGGCCCGTATAGGGCGCCCCGCCCATCCACCGAGCCAATATGCGGGGCAGCGGACCCGCCCCCTGCGGCTCGGCATCGCCGTCGGTGGTTTCAAGCCGCGTCCGCACGAGGCGGATGTCCTTGCGCTGCAATCCGGTCAGCAGGCTGATTCGACTATCGGTCAGCCGCTTGGCTTCCAACCTGAAATGCCGGTTGCACACTTCGACGTAAAGCTCCTTCACCCTCCCCGCAAATTCCGGAAAGGCCATGCCGCGCGCAATCATTACCCGGACCAGGGGTCGCAGAATGCGGCTCAGCGCGTCACCAAAGGGGTTTTGGGGGAGCATTCGGCCTCCAGTTAAAAGTACATGGACTTTTTACCCATTTTCTCCTTGCCAACAAGGGTGCATCGCGATATTGACAATAAATGGGTATTTTCCCCATTTTTAAAAGAGGAGATCATCATGCGATCCATCGTTCTGTCCCTGGCCGCGTTGCTGCTGGTTGGCGCTTGCGCGGAATATTCCACCCAGACCAGCTCGGGCGCCGAGTATCTGGCGCGCTACGAACCAGTGTCGACCCAGGCCCAGCCCGTGGTGCAGCGCACAGTCCAGCGGACGGCAAGCGGCACCGAGATCGTCGACGACACGGTCCAGACCGTCTCGACCGACGAGCCGATCCGCCATGCCGCCGCTATCGAGCCGTTGCTGCGACTTCCGGCGCGGATTGGGCTGGCGCGGATTGAGGCTGGCCGGTTGACCGCCATTCCAGCCGGCGAGAGCGCGCTGTGGACAGCGTTCGCCCAACGGCATGCAGCACTCGGCGGCTTCGCGGCCATCGATCCCTTCCTTGCCGACTACACGTTGCGCACGGTGCTACCCCAAGACCAGCGCGCGTTGCGCCGCGATGCCTCTGACGTTGTGACGATGATCCGCCTGGGCGCGGCGCGCCAGCACATGGATGCGGTGCTGATCTACGAGGTCGGTTCGCGCGAACGCCGGGTCAACGGGATCGATGGATTGGCGCCCATCGGGCTGCTGGGGGCAGCGCCCCTGCCCGCCGCGCCAATTGAGAAAGAGGGCGTGGCCCGGGCCTTCCTGATGGACGTGCGCAACGGCTATCCTTACGGGGCTGCCTCGGCCTCGGTGGACCTTGTGTCGCTCGACCGTCCCTTCTGGTCCGACAAACCGCAGGACGCGCTGGGGATCGAGGCGAAGACCCGGATTACCCGTGGCCTTGTGCCCGAGGTGGAAAAGATGGTCGGCGGTGTGCTCGAAGCAATGGCCGCGCGGACGCCGCCAGCGAGTTAGGGGCATCACATCAGCTGTCATCTTCGACCGCGTATCCGGCTCCACCCAATCACTGACCTCGCATCAGAACCAAAGGTTGTTGGGTGGAGAACGCGTGCAGCGCCCCGGATGTACGCTCGCGGTTCCGTCAGCGTTCGGTCAATTTACCACTCGGCAGTGCCGAGAAGTGGCAGGTCACGACCCGCTCCCCCTCACATATTCGGATAGTTCGGCCCGTCGCCACCCTGCGGCGTTACCCATGTGATGTTCTGGCTCGGGTCCTTGATATCGCAGGTCTTGCAGTGGACGCAGTTCTGGAAGTTGATCTGGAAACGCGGGTTCGAGCCGTCGTCGTTGCGGATCACCTCGTAGACCCCGGCCGGGCAGTAGCGCTGGGCCGGTTCGGCGAAGTTCGGCAGGTTGACGCCGACCGGCACCGAGGCATCGGTCAGGCGCAGGTGGGCGGGCTGGCTTTCCTCGTGGTTGGTGAATGAGAAGGCCACGTTGGTCAGCCGGTCGAAGCTGAGCACCCCGTCGGGTTTCGGGTAATCGATAGGCGCATGGTCCGCGGCACGGCCAGTCGCCGCCGCGTCGGACTTGCCGTGCTTGACGGTGCCGAGCGGGTTGAAGCCCAGCAGGTTCGCGACCCACATGTCGAAGCCGCCCAGTGTCAGCGAGGCGATCATCCCCAGCTTGGACCACAGCGGCTTGACGTTGCGAACCTTTTTGAGGTCGCTCGCGATTGGGCCGGTGCGGACCTCTACCTCGTAGGCGGTTAGCTCGTCCCCGCCCCGGCCAGCGCCGATTGCCGCGAACGCCGCCTCCGCCGCCGCCTTGCCCGACAGCATGGCGTTGTGGTTGCCCTTGATGCGGGGCACGTTGACCATACCGGCGGCACAACCCAGCAGCGCGCCACCCGGGAACACCAGCTTTGGCAGCGATTGCCAGCCGCCTTCGGTGATGGCGCGGGCGCCGTAGGCAATGCGCTTGCCGCCCTTCAGCACCTCGGAGATCTCGGGGTGATGTTTGAAGCGCTGGAACTCCATATAGGGGAACAGATGCGGGTTCGCATAATTCAGATGCACCACGAAGCCGACATAGACCTGATTGTTTTCAAGGTGATACATGAACGAACCGCCGCCAGCATTACCACCCAACGGCCAGCCCATGGTGTGGGTCACCTGGCCGGGCTTGTGGTTCTCCGGCTTGACCTCCCACAGCTCCTTCATGCCGAGGCCATACTTCTGCACGTCGGAATTGGCGTCGAGGTTGAACTTGGCGATTGCCTGCTTCGATAGCGAACCGCGCACGCCTTCGGCCAGGAAGACATATTTGCCGTGCAGATCCATGCCGGGCTCGTAGGCGTCGCCGGGGGTACCGTCAGCGTTCAGCCCGAATTCGCCGGCGAGAACGCCCTTCAGCGCGCCGTCCGCGCAATAGATCAGATCGGAGCAGGCCATGCCGGGGAATATCTCGACCCCCAGCGCCTCGGCCTCGCTGGCCATCCAGCGGCACACATTGCCCATCGAGACGATGTAGTTGCCGTGGTTGTTCATCAGGGGCGGCATGGCGAAGTTCGGCAGCCGCAGTTGGCCCGCCTCGCCGAGCACGATAAAACGGTCGTGGGTGACGGGGGTGTTGAGCGGCGCGCCCTTCGCACGCCAGTCGGGGATCAGCGCGTCGAGGCCGCAGGGGTCGAGTACCGCGCCGGAGAGGATATGGGCGCCGACCTCGGAGCCTTTCTCCAGAACCACCACCGAAATATCATCGCCGCCAAGCTGCTTGAGCCGGATCGCGGCCGAAAGGCCAGCCGGACCCGCGCCGACGATAACGACGTCATACTCCATCGACTCGCGTGTGGTGTCAGTCATGACGCCGGTCTCCTTGTTGATGCCGTCCTTGCGCGCGGACTGATACCGCGCGCAGCCGGGCATGGTCAATTGAGACGCGTCGTCGCTTGTCGCGAATGCGACATCGAAAGGCCCTGGCGGGGCCGGGGCGGGAGCCGGGCATCGCCGACCGCAAGCTGCCCTGTCAGATAACCGCGGGGATCACCGCAGATGCTATCATGAGCAGGCCAAGCACGCTGCCGCCCCAGAAAACACTGCGTACGACCGGAATGCCCAGAATATAAAAAACCGCAAAGGCGATGCGCGCGGCAACAAACACCATGGCGCCGGTTTGCGTTATTGACGACGAGATCCCCGCCAGAAGTGCGATCAGCACGAGAGACGCAAAGAGCACAAGACCCTCGATATGATTGGCGACCGTTCGCTTCATGCGCCCTTGCAACGCCGAAATATCGCGCGGTTCGTCGCGCGCGCCCAACCCCCAGCCGAAGCCCTTAGTGACCGGAGTAAGGGCGCCCTGAACAGCCAACAGCTCGAACAGGATTGTAGTTGCCCAGAACAGGGCCTAAAGTTCGATGGTCATGTTATCCTCCATTTTCGATAGTCACTTTAAAAACAGTAGTTACTAGCATTACCAATCTTTTCTGTGTAAACGCGACATATGAGTGAATCTTTGCCCGGATGCCCGATTGCCCGAGCCGCCATGATCCTGGGATCACGGTGGACGGCCGAGATCATTCGCGAGCTTCTCGACACGACCCCATGCCGGTTCCAGGACTTGCAGAACCGCCTCAGCGGAATCGCCCCGAGCACCCTGTCTAACCGGCTGAAGATGCTCGAGGAAAGTGGTGTTGTTACGCGCGAATTCTACGCCGAACACCCCCCGCGCGCTGCCTATCTTCTGACGCCCAAGGGGCGCAAGATGAGCGCCATTATCGGCGCCATGCGGGCCTGGGGCCTGCAGCACAAATAGGTGTCGGCCGCATTGTCTGGCGGTGCTTGCCAAAACCCCGACCCGGTTTGCCGGAATGCGCATGCGCCAGGTACGATTCTGCCAACCGGGCGGTTGCGGCCGTTGCGTGACATCGCCATGATCCATTCTCGGAATACCCCGACGGAGTTCGCCCATGTCCCTTATCCACCAAACCGCCCGCCAGATCCTCGCCCTCCTCAACGCTGGCGACCTGACCCATAGCGACCTCCTCGACGCCCTCGAGGCGCGGGTGGCTTTGGTTGACGGCACGGTGAATGCCTTGCCGACGCTCTGCTTCGAGCGGGCCAGGCTGCATGCAGCGGTGATCGCGGCGAAGCCGGTGGCCGAGCGCGGCGTGCTGGGCGGGTTGCCGGTGCCGATCAAGGATCTTGAGCTGGTCGCCGGGGTGCGCTCGACCAACGGCTCGCCGATCTATGCCGAGCATGTGCCCGAGGCTTCGGACTACATCGTCGAGCGGATCGAGGAGGCGGGCGGGGTGATCTACGCCAAGTCGAACACGCCGGAGTTCGGGGCCGGTGCCAGCACCTTCAACGAAGTGTTCGGGCGGACCCACAATCCGTGGAACCTGAGCCGATCGGTGGCGGGATCCTCCGGCGGGGCGGCGGCGGCGCTGGCGTCGGGGCAAGCCTGGATCGCGCAAGGGTCGGATATGGGCGGGTCGCTGCGCAGCCCGGCCAGCTTCTGCGGCGTGGTCGGCCTCAGGCCCGCGCCGGGGCGGGTGCCGAAAGGGCCGGGGGCGGATGCTTTTGGAACGCTTTCAGTCAGCGGGCCGATGGCGCGCAATGTCGGCGATGTCGGGCTGCTGCTGGACGCGATGTCTGGGCCGGACCGCCGAGATCCCAAGGCGCAGCCGGCGCCGGATATCAGCTTCCGGCGCCAGGCGGAAATGCCGAAAGTGCCGCGCCGGGTCGCCTTCTCGCGCGATTTCGGCATCACTCCGGTCGATCCGGAGGTCGCCGCGATCTGTGAGACGGCGGCGCAGCACTTCGAGGCAATGGGGGCAATTGTCGAGGAGGCGCATCCGGATTTCACCGGCGCCCATGAGGCATTCCAGACGCTGCGGGCGGTGTCATTTGCCAACAGCCACGCAGTGAAATATGCCGAGCAGCGCGACAAGCTGAAACCCGATGTGGTCTGGAACATCGAAAAAGGCCTCAAGATCACCGGCGCCGAGATCGCGCGGGCGAACCGCATTCGCGCCGGGCTGGTCAGCAACCTGACGGCATTCTTCGACACCTATGACGTGCTGCTGGCGCCGGCCACCATTGTATCGCCGTTCCCGGTCGGCGACCGCACGGTGACGGAATGCAACGGCCAAGTCTTCGAGACCTATATCGACTGGCTGGCCATCGTCTACGCGGTGACCCTGACCTCGGCCCCGGCGCTGTCGCTGCCCTGCGGGTTCACCCAGACCGGCCTGCCGGTGGGGCTGCAAATGGTCGGGCCGCTGCGCGCCGAGGGGCCGCTGCTGTCCTACGCTGCGGCGCTGGAGGGCGAGCTTGGTTTGGACCTTGGCCCGATTGATCCGCGCGAGGGGACGTGACGGGGGCCTTTGCGCGGATTAGTATCGCATGATGACAGGCGCACGCGATCTCACACCGCAATTGCTGGAGGCACTGGCCTGGCAGGTCGAACTCGGCGCCGACGAGGCGATCGGCGAGGTGCCGATCGACCGTTTTGCCGAAAGTGCCGCCGCTGCGACCACCGCAACGGTCGCAGCCCCGCGCGGGACCGGCATTGCCTTCAGAGCGACGGTCAACGCGCGGCCTGGACCTGAGGCGGTGCCTCAGGGCGAAGACGCTTCCCCGCGTGCGCTGGCCGAGGCGGCGACAACGTTGGAGGAACTGGCCGAGGCGATGCGCGGCTATGATGGGTCGCTGCTGAAGCGGAGCGCCCGCAGCTTTGTTTTCTGCGACGGGTTGCCGGGCGCGCGGGTGATGGTGATCGGCGAGGCGCCGGGTGGTGACGAGGACCGCGTCGGCCGGCCGTTTGTTGGCCGCGCCGGGCAGTTGCTCGACCGCATGCTGGCGGCAATCGGGCTGTCGCGAACCGCACCCGCCCCCGAGAACGCCGCCTATATCACCAATATCCTGCCGTGGCGGCCACCGGGAAACCGAGCGCCCTCGGAGGACGAGGCGGTGCTGTTCCTGCCCTTCGTCGAGCGTCATATCGAGTTGGCCAGGCCCGACTTCATCCTGTCGCTGGGCAACACCCCGACCAAGGCGCTGTTAGATACCACCACCGGCATCAAGCGGATGCGCGGGCAGTGGGTCCGCCATGCCGCGTCCGGCCTGCCGCTGTTGCCGAGCTTCCACCCGGCCTATCTGCTGCGCACCCCCGCCGACAAGCGGCTGGCGTGGCGCGATTTGCTGAGCCTGCGCGCCGCGCTAGATGGCGAGACGCTGGAGATCTGAGTAATGCTGGTCGAATGGACAACCCTGCTGGCCTTCGCCCCTGCCGCCCTGGCGCTGAACCTGACGCCGGGGGCGGACATGATGTTTTGCCTCGGCCAGGGACTGCGCGGCGGCCCGAGGGCCGGGATGGCGGCCAATCTTGGCATCGCTGCAGGGTCGTTGGTGCATATGCTCGCCGCCGGGCTGGGTCTGGCGGCGTTGCTGGCCACGGCGCCGCAGATGTTCCATGCGATCCGCTGGGCCGGGGTCGCCTATCTGGTGTTCCTCGCGGTGCAGGTGCTGACCAACCCGCTCGGTGCCACGGCAGCGACGTCTGCCCGCCCGGCGTCTGCCCGCCCGACGCGAGCGTTCCGCGATGCCATGGCGGTCAATATCCTGAACCCGAAGGTGGCGCTGTTCATCCTCGCCTTTCTGCCGCAATTCGTCGATCCTGCGCGCCCGGTGCTGCCGCAGTTCCTGATCCTCGGCGGGGTGCTGATGGCGGGCGGCCTGGTGATCAACGGCGCGGTTGGGGTGTTCGCCGGCGGGCTGGGTCAGGCACTGGCGCGCTCGGCCCGGATGGAGCGCGGGTTGCGGTATGTTTCGGCCGGGATTTTCTTCGCACTGGCCGCCAGGTTGGCGCTGGATGGGCGGCGGTGAATAAGGGTGATGAACGGAGAATGACTTTGAACCGCATCAACGAGAACCGCGATTTCATTCCGGTCAATATCGCCATATTGACGGTGTCGGACAGCCGCACGCTGGCTGAAGACCGATCCGGCGACACGCTGGTCGGGCGGCTGGCCGATGCCGGGCACCATCTGGCCGGGCGGGCTATCGTCATCGATGACCGGAAGCGGATTGCAGCGCAGCTTCGCGTGTGGATCGCCGATCAGGGGGTGGATGTGGTGATCTCGACCGGCGGCACTGGCCTGACCGGGCGCGATGTCACGGTCGAGGCCCACCGCGATGTCTACGAGAAGGAAATCGAGGCTTTTGGCACCGTCTTCACCCATGTCTCGATGGCCAAGATCGGCACCTCGGCGGTGCAAAGCCGGGCCTGCGGCGGGGTCGCCGGGGGGACCTACCTGTTCGCCCTGCCCGGCTCGCCCGGCGCCTGCAAGGATGGCTGGGACGAGATTCTGAAGCCACAGCTCGATTACCGCCACATGCCCTGCAACTTCGTCGAGATCATGCCCCGGCTGGAGGAACACAAGCGACGCAAATAGGGCAAGCATGAACACTCGGTTTACCTTGGCGTGCAATTCTCGGCGCGATGAACCCGGAACCCCTGATGTTTGAATGGCGCACCCCCGAGCCGGAACGGCCGATACTCGATACCGGGTATCTGGCGCGCCTTGGCGGCCATCTGGGCAGGGCCGTCCTGGCCGAGTTGATGGCCGACGGGCTGATCGAATTGACCGACCGGACGGCCCGAATGGCCGAGATGGAAGCGGCGGGCGATCTGGACGCGATTGCCCGGCTCGGGCACGACCTTGTCGGTATGGCCGGGCATCTGGGCCTGACCCGGTTGTCGGCGGCAGCGGCGGAGATGAACCGAGCGGCGCGCGATGGCGCGGTCGGTAAGGTCGCGCCCCGGGTGGCCGAGGTCCGGCGTCTGGGTACGGCCAGCGTCGAGGCGATGCGGCTGCATCTTGACGGGATGACCGGGCGTATACCGGGCGGATAGACCGCATCCACGAATTTTCAGCCGGTGTCTCACGGGGGCCTTGGCCGGGGGTGCGTCGCTGGGTTAGGCTAGTGGTTCGACCGAGACGGAAGAGTCCGGCGTCAGCCGGGCCTTTCGTTGAGATAAGTTAAGCCATCACAAGGGGATGGCTAGTGGGTCTGGCC
This sequence comes from Thermohalobaculum sp., assembly GCA_035527255.1. Taxonomy (GTDB): domain Bacteria; phylum Pseudomonadota; class Alphaproteobacteria; order Rhodobacterales; family Rhodobacteraceae; genus Thermohalobaculum. The sequence continues at coordinate 52,468 of DATLAW010000237.1, forward strand.
GATATTCCGGGATCGGAATGTCGGATTTGATCCATTAGCGTAGATACAGGCATCTGGAGCAAACAGAATGAGCAAAGAGACCGGAGAATCCGGATCGACAGAGACCAAAGAAAAGCAAATTCCGATCTATCTGTTGGCATCCGACCGGCTGGACGAATTGGTGGCGGAACTTTCGGCCAGCCAGGCCGCCTGGGTCCACGCCAACGGTTTTCGCGCGCTGCTGGGCACGACACTGGCGTTGCCGGGCGAGGACGGGTCCGTCGCCCGGGTGCTGGTCGGCTGGGGAACAGATCAGCAGCGCCTGCGTGAGCGGCTGCATCTGGGCAGCTTCGCCCGCACCGCCCCGGCCGGGAACTACCGGCTCGAGGGCGATCTGGACCCGCATGAGGCCGAACAGACGGCGCTGGGATGGATGCTGGGGCGATACCGCTTCGACCGCTACAAAACCGACGGCTACGACGCGGAAGCCGATCTGGAGACACCGAAAGGCGTCGACAGCAACCGGCTGGGGCGGATTGTCGAAGGCGTCTTCATCACCCGCGACCTGATCAACACGCCCGCCAACGAGATGGGGCCGGCAAGCCTGGAACGGGCGGCGCGGCGGCTGGCCGAACGCCACGGAGCCGAGATCGAGGTCACCACCGGTGCCGCACTTCTGGAGGCGAACCTGCCGCTGATCCATGCGGTTGGCCGGGCCGGGCCGGAGGAGCCACGCCTGATCGATATCCGGTGGGGGAGTGCCGATCACCCGGCGGTGACCCTGGTTGGCAAAGGGGTGTGTTTCGACACCGGCGGCCTGAACCTGAAACCGGGTGCCTCGATGGGAATCATGAAAAAGGATATGGGCGGCGGCGCTACCGTGCTGGGGCTGGCCCATATGATCATGGGGTTGGCGCTTCCGGTCTGTCTTCGGGTGCTGGTCCCGGCGGTGGAGAACTCGGTTTCCTCCGACGCAATGCGCCCCGGTGACGTGTTGCGCTCACGCAAGGGTCTGACGGTGGAGGTCAACAACACCGATGCCGAGGGACGGCTGGTGCTGGCCGATGCGCTGACGTTGGCGAGCGAAGAAAACCCGGCGCTGATCGTCGATATGGCGACCCTGACCGGCGCGGCACGGGTGGCGCTGGGGCCCGACCTGCCGCCGTTCTACACCGATGACGAGGAATTGGCGGCGCAACTGACAGCGGCCTCCGCCGCCGAGGCTGACCCGATCTGGCGGATGCCGCTGTGGCCCGCCTATGAGGGCGACATCGAGCCTGACATCGCCAATCTCGATAACGCGCCATCGGGCGGCTTTGCCGGATCGATCACCGCAGCGCTGTTCCTGAAGCGGTTTGTCGGCGATGCGCCGTGGGTGCATTTCGACATTTACGGCTGGACCCCGAAAGCCAGACCCGGCAGACCGAAGGGCGGCGAATGCCAGGCGGCGCGGGCAGTGCTTGCGGTGCTGGAGGCCCGTTACGGAGAACCAAGATGAAACAGGACCCAAGGCGTTTCGCCGCGCGGCCCGACCTTGCGGCAATGCATTTGAAGGGTGAGGTTGAGGCCGAACGTTTCGCCGAGGCGACCCAGATGGTTGTTTCGGTGCCGGCGGCACCACTGACCTCGCGGCCCGATGGCGATGCTCCGTTGGAAAGCCAGATTTTATATGGCGAGCCTTACGCCGCCTATGAGATGGCGGGTGGTTGGGCTTGGGGCCAGTCTGAGCGCGACGGCTATGTCGGCTATGTGCCGCACGCCTGCCTGCTGCCGGCAGGGCCAGTGCCGACCCACCGCGTTACACAGCCGACGACGCTTGTGTACGCCACCCCAGCGGTGAAAACCCGACCGATCGGCTGGTTGAGCTACGGCGCACTAGTGGGGGTCGACGGCGTTGACAATAATTTTGCTGTACTGACCGCTGGCGGCTTTGTCCCGGCGCCGCATCTTTCGCCATGCGATGCTTTTGCGCCCGACTGGGTGGCCGAAGCCGAGCGGTTTCTGGGCGCGCCCTATCTGTGGGGTGGGCGAACGCAAGCCGGTCTGGATTGCTCGGCGCTGGTCCAGCTGGCGCTGCAGGCGGCGGGACGGGATTGCCCGCGCGATTCAGATATGCAGGCGGCGGATCTGGGCCGCACCCTGGCGCCAGGCACAGCCCATGAGCGCGGCGATCTGGTATTCTGGACGGGCCATGTGGGCATCATGCTCGACCGGACCCGGATGTTGCAATCCAGTGGCAACTACATGACGGTGGTGGTCGAGACACTGGACACCGCAATTGAGCGTATTTTGGCTGCGGGCGAAGGCCCGGTGATCCGCCATGCCCGTCTCGACGCCACCGCCGCAGAGAGCTAAGCTCGCTTACAATCGAGACTAAAAACCTTGGCTAAGGGTTAAAGGCGAAAGGCAGGAAAATGAACAGGGGCGCTATCTGGTGCGCACGAGCGACTTTGGCAATATCGGTCCTACTGACCGGCGGATGCGCCGCCAGCAAGGGCACGGCACAGGAGAAATTGGTCGCGGCTGGCAACGCGACCGCGCCGCAGCTCCCGATACGCACCGACGGGGAGAGCGTGCCGCGCGTTGACTTCAGTTCATGGAAAGCTGGGTTCCGCGAGCGGGCGCTGGCCGCCGGGATCACCGGCGCGGTCTTCGACGCGGCTTTCGTCGGGGTTACCGTCAACGGTCGGGTTCTGGAGCTTGACCAGTTTCAACCGGAATTCGTCCGGCCGATCTGGGAGTATCTCGATAGCGCGGTCTCGGCGACCCGCATCGCCGATGGGCGCGCCCGCGTATCGGAGCGGCGCAATACACTGAGTGGTATCCAGGATCGCTATGGCGTCGATCTTGGTATTGTTGCGGCGATCTGGGGCATTGAGAGCGCCTACGGGAACAACTTCGGCTCGATTCCGGTGATCGAGAGCCTGGCGACGCTGGCCTACGAGGGGCGGCGGCGTGCCTTTGGCGAGGAGCAACTGCTCGCCGCCCTGCGCATCCAGCAGAACGGCGATGTCAGCCCAGCGCGCATGGTCGGATCCTGGGCCGGGGCAATGGGGCACACCCAGTTCATTCCGACCAGCTTCGAGGATTACGCGGTGGATTTCACCGGCGACGGCAAGCGCGATGTCTGGGCCGACGACCCAGCGGACGCGCTGGCCTCGACTGCGAACTATCTGGCGCGGTTTGGCTGGACGCGGAGCGCGCCATCGGTGATCGAGGTCACGCTGCCTGGCGGCTTCGACTATGGGCTGGCCGATGACAGTATGCGGAAATCCACTGCCGAGTGGGAAGCATTGGGCGTGAAGCGGGTTGGCGCCGGGCAGCTTGTGCCTTCCGATGCGGTGACCATCCTACTGCCTGCGGGTGCGAAGGGGCCGGCCTTCGCCGCCTATCCCAACTTCCGGGTGATCAAGCGCTATAACAACGCCACCTCCTATGCCATGGCGGTGGCGCTGCTGGCCGGACAAATCGACAACGCGGTCGCCTTTGGCGCGCGGCTAACGATGGATTGGCCGCGCGGCGACCGGCCGCTGAGCCGCGATGAGACCGAGGAGCTGCAGCGCCGGCTGACCGCGCTTGGGTATGAGACTCACGGGATCGATGGCATCGTCGGTCCCAACACCCGCAGAGCGATCCGCAATTTCCAGGCCGACAAGGGAATGGTCCCGGACGGCTACCTGTCGGCGGCCTTGCTGACGCAAGTGCGCGCGGCGATGGGCGGGTAAGTCAAGGGGTTCCGTGCCTTGGACAGTACCCATAACAAGCGCCTGAACGTTTCGGCTGGCATCGCTTCGATCGCGGTTGCGCTGATCCTGGTCGCGGCCAAGGGCTGGGCCTGGGCCGAGACCGGCGCGTTGACGGTGGCCGCCAGCCTGATCGACTCGGCTCTCGATCTGGTTGTCTCGATGGCAAATTTTGGCGCTATTCTCTATGCGGCCAAGCCTGCGGACGAAGACCACCGCTTCGGCCACCACTCGATCGAGGACATTGCCGCCCTGGCGCAGGCGCTGATGGTGGCAGCGGCCGGGGTGATGTTGGGTTGGCGCGGCATCGAGCGGCTTTTCGCCCCCGAGCCGCTGGCATCGGAATCGGCGGGAATCGCCGTGATGACACTGTCGATCCTGCTGACCGGGGCGCTGGTCTGGTGGCAACGGCGGGTGGCGCTGCAAACCGGCTCGAAGGTGGTGGCGGCAGATTCGTTGCACTACCTTACCGACCTACTGCCAGCTGTTGGTGGCATCGTGGCGCTGGCAGCGTCGGCATTGTTCGGCGTGGTTCAACTGGATTCGGCCATCTCTCTGGTGGCGGCAGTGGTTCTTTTGCGTGGCGCTTGGCAGATTGGCGGCGGAGCATTCGCCGCCCTGATGGACCGCGCCGCGCCCGACGAAGTTGAGCACAAAATCGCTGCCATCGTGGCAGGGTTTCCGGAGATCGAGGGCTTCCATGACCTGAAGACCCGCGTCTCGGGCGCCCGGACATTCGTGCAACTCCATATCGAACTCGACGGCGCGCAGACACTGTTCGACGCCCATGCCGTCGGCGCGCGACTGCGCCTGAGCATCCTGGAGGCGGTGCCGGGATCGGAGGTGCTGGTCCACAAGGATCCGTCCGGGGACGGCGGAACGCAGCGATAGCCAACGCGATGTCGCGTTATGGCGGGCCAACGTCGCTCGCCCCCCAGCAGGCGTTTGTGCTTGGCCTCAGATTGCGCCTAACTTCTAGGGAACACCACTGACGGGCCATAGACGGGGACACACCATGAAGACGCATGCGCGGGCGGTTGTTGTTGGCGGAGGTGCTGTTGGCGCCGGGATCGCATATCACCTTGGCAAGGCAGGATGGGACACGGTCCTGCTCGAGCGTGACGAGTTGACCAGCGGGTCGACCTGGCACGCCGCCGGACTGCTGCCGCTGTTCAACATGGGCTATGCGACGACCCATATCCACGACTATTCAGTGAAGTTCTACAAGGCGTTGGAGGCCGAAACCGGGCTGAATGCCGGGTTCAGTGTGGTCGGCAACCTGCGGATGGCACAATGCCAGGAGCGCATCGATGAATACATGCTCTACGCGTCAGTGGCCGAGACCGTGGGCATCCCGTTCGAGTGGCTGACCCCGGCCGATATCAAGGAGCGCTGGCCGCTGCTCCGTACCGAGGACTTGAAGGGCGCGATTTACCACCCGACCGATGGCTACATCAATCCGGCCGATGTGACCCAGGCGATGGCCAAGGGAGCGCGTCAGCACGGCGTCGAGATCGTCCGCCGGGCGCAGGTCGATGGCTTCGAGCGTGTCGGGGCCGAGTGGCTGGTCAAGGGCCGGATGATGGTCGAGAAGGGCGGCAACCTGATCCCCGGCGACGAGACCTTCGAGATCCGTTGCGAGCATGTCGTGACCGCCACCGGCAACCACGCCCAGCGCACCGCGGCGATGATCGGCTGCACCATCCCGGCGATCCCGGTCGAGCACCAGTACATCGTCACCGAACCCGACGCGACGCTGGTCGAGTGGCGCAAGACCCATGCCGAGCACCCGGTGCTGCGAGATGCCGACGCCAAGTGGTATGTGCGCGAGGAGCGCGGCGGCTGGATCCTGGGGCCGTATGAGCGGGGCGCCCCTGCCCGCTTCATCCACGGTGTGCCCGACAGCTTCCGCGCCGATCTGTTCCCGTTGGATCTGGAGCGGATCGAGGCGGAATACATGTCGATGATCCACCGAATTCCTTCATCCGAGAACTGTGGGCTGAAGGGCGATTTCAATGGGCCGATCTGCTATACGCCGGATGGCAATCCGTTGGTCGGCCCGGCGCCGGGAGTGGACAATTTCTGGTTCGCCGAGGGTTTTTCGTTCGGCATCACCGCGGCCGGCGGCACCGGCTACTATCTGGCCCAGTTGATGACCGAGGGTGAGGCCGAGATCGACATGTGGTCGCTGGACCCGCGCCGCTATGGCAAATGGGTCAACCGTGAGTATGCCGCCCGCAAAAACGAGGAGTGCTACGAGCACGTCTTCATCCTGCACCATCCGGACGAGGAGCGTGAGGCTTGCAGGCCGCTGCGCACCGCGCCCTGCTATGACCGGGTCAGGGCGAAGGGGGCGCAGTTTGGTCAGGTCAACGGCTGGGAACGGCCGAATTACTATGCGCCGCAAGGGTTTGACGACCATGCCTCGCGGTCGTTCCGCCGTGGTGGTTGGTGGCAATACGCACTGGACGAGGCTAAGGCGGTGCGCGAGGGCGCAGGCATGTTCGACGCTACGGCGTTCACCAAGCATATGGTCAAGGGGCCGGGGGCAACGCAGTTTCTCGATTGGCTGACCTGCAACAAGCTGCCCCGCGTTGGTCGCACCAACCTGACTTATGCGCTGACCGATGTCGGGACGATCCGGACCGAGCTGACCATCGTGCGGACCGCCGAGGACGCTTATTATTGCGTCACGGCGGGTGCGGCGCAGGCTTACGACTCGGATTATCTGATCAAGATGGCGGCTTCCAAACGCGCCGAATTTGGCTGGATCGAGGTTCAGGATGTCTCGACGCAATGGGGCGTTTTGGCCATTGCCGGGCCTAAGTCGCGTGAGGTTTTGAGGCCGCTGATTGTCGATGCCGATCCGGATTCCGCGCTGACAAACAAACGTTTTCCGTGGCTTTCGGCGAAGCAGCTTGATCTGAAAATGTGCCCTTCGATGGCGATCCGGGTGGCCTATACCGGCGAGCTGGGGTGGGAGCTGCATCACCCAATTGAGATGCAGAACTACCTGTTCGACAAGCTGATGGAGGCGGGCGAGCCGCATGGGTTGAAGCTGTGCGGGGCACGGGCGCAGAACTGGTTGCGGCAGGAAAAAAGCTACCGGGCTTTCGGCTCGGATCTTGGGCGCGACGCGACGCCGCTGGAATCCGGGCTCGACAGGTTTGTCGATTTATCTAAGGATTTCAAGGGTAAAACGGCAATGCAGGAGACCGGCATCCGCGCCGCCTGCGTGACCCTTCTGATAGACGGGCCGAAGAATGCTGACCCCTGGGGCAAAGAAGCGCTGGTGCTGGACGGGGTCAAGATTGGCCGTCTGACTTCGGGCGGCTACTCGGTGGCGTTCGGCAAGCAGATCGGGATTGGCTATGTGCGGCCGGATCTGGCCAAGGTCGGCCAGAAGCTGAAACTGCGGATGCTGACCGAACTGTGGGACGCCGAGATTGTCGAGGAAAGCCCCTACGACCCGAAGAACGAGACCATCCGCAAGGATGGGTGAGGGGAAGTTCCGCCATGTTGGCGCTGGCATCGCAGATATTGCTAACCTAACATTCCGCCGGCCCACTCGGAGGCAGGGTCTCGTTCGGCAGCGCTGGAGGTATCAGCAAGATGCAATACTCCCGGATCGGATCATCCAACCTGAAAATCTCGCGCCTCGCGCTCGGCGCCCCGTAATGGCGCGCGCGGGTATCCCCGACCAGATGACGCGCTTCCGCGATCTGTGGAAGACGGCGACCTAACCGGCAGCACCAAGATGGTTCCGCCAACGACGGGGCCATTTCGGTGCATCCCGTGAAGTGCGGCTCAGGAGGCCGCCCGTGTCTCCACGAGCCGGGCGAGCAGGGTCGAGCCGAGGGGCAGTATGGAATCGTCAAAGGTGAAGGCGGCATTGTGGAGCATCGCCGTTCCCTCGTGCCCGATGGTGAAATAAGCCCCTGGCACCGCACGGAGCATATCTGCGAAGTCCTCGCTACCGGTGTTGGGTCGGCCACCGACCGCGACGTTTTGGTCGCCGGCCACCTCTCGCGCCAGCCCGGCAAAGGTGTGGGAGAGCTGCTCGTCGTTTTCCAGCACGCCGAAGATTTCCCGGATATCGACCTCGGTCTCGACGCCATAGGTGGCGGCAATGCCCGCGGCGATGTCACGGATCCGCTCGCGGATCTGCTGGCGCACCGCGTCAGTGAACATCCGCGCCGTGCCGGAGACCACCGCCTCGCCTGGAATGACGTTATAGGCCGAGCCGCTGTGGATCTGAGTGACCGAGAGAACGACCGCATCCAGGGGATTTATGTTGCGGCTGACGACGGATTGGAGCGCCTGAACCAGTGCCGTCGCGGCGACGATCGGATCACGCGATTCCTGCGGTCGCGCCCCGTGGCTGCCCTCGCCGGTCACCTTGATATCGAAAAAGTCCGCCCCGGCCATGGCGACGCCGGGGACCACGCGGACCTGGTTCTGCGGTGCGCCAGGACGATTGTGCAGCCCGTAGACCTCGTCGCAGGGGAAGCGCTCGAACAACCCGTCGGCCAGCATGGCTCGGGCGCCGCCGAGGCCCTCCTCGGCGGGCTGGAAGATGAAGATCGCCTTGCCCGCAAAGTCGCGGGTCTCGGCCAGATAGCGGGCGGCGCCGAGCAGCATCGTCGTGTGCCCGTCATGGCCGCAGGCATGCATGACGCCAGGGTTCGTCGAGCGGTAGGGAAGGTTCGTCTGCTCCTCGATCGGCAGGGCGTCCATATCGGCCCGTAACCCGACGGTCTTGCCGGGCCGCTTGCCCTCCAGCACTCCGACGACGCCGGTCTTGCCGACATTGCGGTGCGTCTCGATCCCCCAGCTCTCCAGCAGGCCGGCAACGACGCCGGAGGTGCGAACTTCCTCGAAGCCAAGCTCGGGATGGGCGTGCAGGTCACGGCGGATGGCGGTCAGGTCATCAGCGTAGTCTTCGATGCGGTCGATCAGGTTCATTTCGGGCATCTCCAAGAAGGGGTCAAAAGGTGCGCGTTCATATGAGGCCATCTTCGCTCGGCGGCACCGTATCGCCGCCTGCGCCCGTTCTCCAGCTCATTTTCGGATCGGCAGAACGTAATGCGAAGATTTCGTGTGTAACAAACGACTGGGTGATCGACGCAATCAACGCCCGCGTACGACCGCAGCGCGCGCCCGATCATCGGACCAAATGGCCAGCGCGCCAGCGATCACAATGAGTACCATGCCGGCAGCCATGCTGTGGCTAACAGTCTTGCCCCAAATCACCCACGCGAAGAACGGAGCCCAAAACAGGAAGCTCAGATCGAACAAGGCAACCACGCTTGCATCGCCCGACTGGTAACCGACTGCCTGAGACGCCGCTGCGGATATTCGCGCGATGCCGATCAGGAACAGCACGAACAATATCCAACCGCTGGTCGCGCGGATCGGCTGGGTGACGAATTCCGTGCCCTCGATCCCGGAAAGTGCGGGAATGATCCACGGCGACAACACAAGTCCGGCAAGCCCGGCCAGCATAAGTGCTGTGAACTGCCAGATCGCCAGGCAGATCGCGCTTTCTCCGCGGCAATGGCGTCGGGTCCAGATCACACTCAGCGCCCAGGCGAGGCCACCCGCCACCGCCGCCAGTGCCATTGGCTGGATTGGTTGCTTACCGACCTCCAAAACCAGGCATACTCCAGCGAAGCCCATGACCACCGCGACGATGTGTCGAACGCCCACCCGCTCTCCGAAGAAAATCGCTGAGATCAGCACGGCCCAGATCGGCGAGGTGAACAGCCCGGCCGCAGCCTGCGCGATACCGACGGCGGGCAGCGCCGCGAAGTACATCACCATCGCCACCATGGAGAGCAGGCTTCGCTCGCTGACACGGCGCAGGGACACGGGCCAGACAGACGTGAGCCGCCCGGTTGCCAAGGCGAAGATGAGCGCCACCGGGATCACCATGGCGGAGCGCAATGCGTGAAATTGCCATAGTCCCATGTGCTCGGTGACAATGGGGGTATAATTGTCTCCGACGGCGACCAACGCCATGCCAAGGATGATCCACAACGCTCCCCGCGTCGTCCCGCCGATCTCGCGAATCCTGATGATGAACACCGCGCTCAGTCGATCGTCGCGAGCAGACCCGCCATGATCCGGCCCCGGCTCTCCAAGGTCGGGACCAGGATGTGCTCGTCGAGTGTATGAATTCCGGCGCCTTCAACGCCGAGGCCATCCAATGTCGCAATTCCCATCGCGCCGGTGAAATTTCCATCGGACCCGCCGCCCGCGCTCTCATGCCGAAATCCGGTCCCGAGTTGGTTCGCAAAACCCTCCGCGATCTTGACGAGGCGCAATGTGCCAGCGTGCGGTTCCCAGACGGGGCGGGTCACTCCGCGCATCACCTCAAAGCCGACCTCGGCGTCAGGATCGGCGAGGGCAAGCATCTGTTCAACGCCGCGATCGAGATCGGCCTGGCGTTTGGCCATGGACAGCACCTCGGCCTCCGCGTGGGAGGAGACGCAGTTGACCCACCGACCGGCATGGACAACTCCGACCGAGAAGGTGCAATCGTCCGTGGTCATCTCCTCGATCTGGATGATCCGGCGCGCCATCTCGCGAATAGCCGAGCGGCCCTTGGACAACTGCGAACCGGCATGGCTCGGGCGGCCGCGGGTCGCGAGGTTGAAGCGGGCGATGGCGTAGCGGCTGGAGACAACGCCGCCATCCGGCCGCCCTGGCTCTGGCACCAGCACGGCCTTGGCGCGGGCCGCCTCCGCCTCGATCAGACTTCGCATGGACGGCGTGCCGATCTCCTCGTCAGGCGTGAACAACACCGAGACCGGCAGCTTTGTCTCGATCCCCGCCCGTGCAAGTTGGCGGATCGCCTCGAGCGCCAGATAGTTGCCACCCTTCATGTCGCAGATGCCGGGGCCCCAGCAGCGGTCGCCTTCGCGCCGGAAGGGCAGCACGTCCAGCGTGCCGAGCGGGTGGACGGTGTCTAAATGGCCAAGGATAAGGATGCCGGGCTCGCCCTCCCGCGGGTGGGGAAAACGCGCGCGCAGGCTGTCGCCGAGGCCCATGCGGCCGGGTATGCGCTCGATCCTCGCGCCCATGGCGGCGAGGTCGTACGAGGCGAGATCCATCATCCGATTTACCGCCGCCGCATCCCAGGTCGGGCTCTCGCACTCGACCCAAGGACGCAGGCCCGCCAGCATCTCCTCGGCATCGAACGGAAGGTTCGTGATATCCATGATCGCCTCTCTTCTTGCAAACTTCGGCCTGACACTGCTGATCGCGGCACACGAACCTTACATACGCCCATCCGGTTACGCCACGAGCTTGGCCAATCACCGACTCCCCGACGTCCAATTCGGGAGCGCGGATGCCATGCTCACATATCGATCCCCCCAGAGCATTCCTTCTTGAAGCTAACCGGGATATGGAAAGCCGCGAAGAATGGTGATTGCGCACTCAATAATGGTGATTGCGCACTCAATATTGCCCTATCGGCCAACCCTGTCATCCGAGGATCGTTCGAAAATTGGAGACCCGGAAGATATGACCCAGCCAAGTGCAATCAACGTGACCGGGCCCGGCGCGATCGATCCGCGCTACAAGGTAGTTTTCGGCGCCTGTCTGACTCAGTTCACAGTCATCGGCCTGCTGTTCTCTTATGGGTTACTTTTCAAGATCTTCGAGGGCGAGTTCGGATGGTCGCGGACTCTGCTTTCAGCCTGTACCTCGCTGGCGTTCCTGGTGATGGGCGCCCTGGCAATGTTTGGCGGCCGGTTAAGTGACCGCTACGGGCCACGGGCGGTTCTGGGGGTCTCCGGCACGCTGTATGGTCTTGGATTTGCCCTGATTTCGCAGGTGTCCGAACCTTGGCATCTGTTCGCAATCTTTGGCCTGCTCATTGGTGTTGGGATGAGCACCCACGACGTCGTCACCCTGTCAACCGTCGCGCGCTGGTTTCAGCACCGCCGCGGCGTGATGACCGGTGTGGTCAAGGTCGGAACCGCCGCGGGCCAGGTCGCCATCCCGCCGCTGGCTGCGCTGCTGATCGCCAACCTCGGGTGGCGACCGGCGGTCGTCACGCTTGGCGCCCTCGCCACTCTGCTGTTGTTGATCGCCGCGTTTGCGATGAAATCACCGCCGAAAGCGACTGAGCAGACGCAGCAGGCACCTGAGCATGGCATCAGTTTTCGCGAGGTTCGCAGGACCCGCACATTCTGGACACTTTGCGCGATTCAGTTTCTGTTCTTTCCCACGCTGACCACCGTGCCACTGCATATCGTTGTGCATGGCATGGATCTGGGCATGAGCGCGGCCGTGGCGGCGGGATTGTTGTCGGTGACCGGGGCGGCGAGTGTTGCCGGGCGCCTGACGGTCGGCACATTGTCGGACCGGATCAGTGCGAAACATGCCTTCACGATCTGCTTTATGCCGCTGATTGTCAGCTTGCTGGCTTTTCTGGTGATCGGAACGCCATGGCCTCTGTTTGCTGCAGTGGCCGTCTATGGCTTTGCACATGGTGGCCTCTTTACCGTCGTGTCGCCCACCATCGCCGAATACTTCGGCACGCGCGCGCATGGCGCGATCTTTGGGACCGTGCTGTTCTTCGGCACGATCGGTGGTGCTTTGGGACCAATTCTGGCGGGACGTGCTTTCGACACGACTGGCAGCTACACGCTGGCATTCGCAAGCCTGGCCGGCCTGACGACTGTGGGCCTGATGCTGGTTCTTTCGTTGCCCGCGGTCGCCAAAGTGAGACGCAACTGAGCAATTGGACCTTACCGGCGCTTTGATGTGGCCTGGTGTCCGATCACGGAGATATTGATCATCCAAGCTTGACCATCAGCGTCTCGGATTCTTTATCTCGATTGTCCGCTATTGGCGATGGGCTCAACGGGTGTCGTCCTGCCTCATCCCGCGCATGACGGCGCCGCTTTCCAGCCAAGACGCCGGATCTCTCGGGGGCCATGTACGCATTCATCACCATGCTGCAAGGCATGATGGTGATCTACACCGTCATCGTCGTGCTGGTGAACCTGATCACCGATCTGACCTACGGGCTGATCGACCCGCGGGTGAAGTACAAATGAGCGCGAGCCGTCCCGCGGCCTCGACCTCGGCCTTCCGAGTCGTCGTCGCCTACGGTGCGCGCGAGACGATCAGGGCGTTCAACACCAACAAGACGTCCTGGGTTGGTCTGGGCCTCTTCATGACGGTCGTCGCCGCTGCCATTCTGGCGCCTTGGCATGCGCCGCGCGATCCGCTGGAACAGAACCTGATGTTCCGCCTGGGCATGTTTTGCTGGTGGATCGCGGCTGGTGCGTGCGCTGAGCCGCCGGGGCGGCCTCAGTTGTGGCGGCCGAAGAAGTTCTCACGGATCTCTGGCGAGAACACGTAGCCCGGCGTTTGCGCATAGCTAAAGAGCGCGATGATCCGTTCGCGGCCGAGGCCGACCGGGGCGACCCTGTGGAGCGACCGGTGGCCGTTGAAAAGCGAGAGGGTTCCCGGCGCCAGGCGCGGGCGGAGAACCCCGTCATCGCGCCCTTCGAGCACTGCAAGTTCGCGTTCAGTTGCCGCTGGGTCGCGGCCGCGAATGTCGGGAACGAACTCGAAGCCGCCGCCTTGCTCCGCCGGTTGCAACAGCAGCGAAACCACCCCGTCATTGGGGTCGTAGTGCCATCCAAGCTCGTCCCCGTCCCGGCAGATCGTCATGATGCAGTTCACCAGCGGGTCGGCGCAGGGGTAAAGGGCGTCATTGTCGAGGGCGGCGCGCAGAAAGCCGGTGAACGCGCAGGATTCATAGAGCGCGCGCAGCCCTGACTCCCGGCCGATCAGGTCGTAGGCGATCGAGCGCATCGCCGCGCGGGTTTCGCGGGGGATGGTGCCGGCCTGCGGGCTGCCGTCGCCATGCGGTGTCGCGCGCCAGTGCTCGGTGCGATGGGCTTTTGGCGCGAGGGCTTGTGCCTCTGCCACCATGCCCGCAACGGCGTCCGCGCGGACGAACCCCGGCAGCAGGCACAACCCAGTGTCGAGAAGCTGCTTGCGGCAGGTCGCGACAACCGTTTGTCGTTGCGGCGGCGCCAGATCGGCGATGGGATATCTGTCCAGGTCGACGATTTCCGACAGTCTCTTGGTGCTCACCTTCTGCTCTCCTTCAGGACGCGCCCGTCGCTGATGCGCCCGTCTATGATGCGCCAGTCTATGATGCGCCAGTCCGGCCATAGACGGTCATGTTGACCTCCGGGTCGCCGGTGATACCCGGCTCGGTCTCATACACGAACACCGCCATCAGGCGCTGGCGGTCGCCGGATACGGGGGAGACCCGGTGCAGCGAGTTGCAGCCACGGAATATGGTCAACTCACTGGCCTCGCGAGACACCGTCCGGACCTGGGCGCGGCCGCCGTTCAGCACGTCGGTCATGTAGGCGATGTCCTCGTCGTCCTCGCTTCGCCTTGTGTTGGGCGCAAGCTCGAACAGTCCGCCACTCTCGGCCGCCTGGAGCATCAGGGTCATGGTGAACGCGTTGTTCGAATCGTAGTGCCAGGCCGACTGGTCGCCGGCGCCGTAGCAGATGACGTTGACGGGCTGGAGGAGGTCTTCGTTCGGGAACAGCTTGCGCTCACCGACGATCGCCGCCACCATCTCCTGAAACGGTGGCCAATGGTAGAGCTTTTTCAAGTTCGAGGCAGCGGGCAACAGGTCGGCGGCGATCATGCGGTAGCGCGCCCGGTTCACGATGTTGCGCGGGTGGTCGGGGGCATGGTCCGGGCTGCCCTTGCGCTGCAAATAGCAATTGCGCAAGGAATTGGCGGCGTTGGCGCGGTCCTGCAGCGACACCGCTTCCTTCGCCGAAGCATCGACGGCATCTGCCAGAAGGAAACCCGGCAGCGAACAATACTGATCGCGATCGAGCCGCGCACGGCAGTCGCTGACGAGGCGCGCCAGAACATCGCCGCCCCAATCGAGCGGATAGCGCTGGAAATCGATCGGCGGGGTCATATCTTTCTGATGTTTCATCATGTTATCCAGTTCTCGGTGCCCGCGTGAAATTCGGAGTCAACCTATCAGCGGATGATGACAGGTTACGATTCGACCGTCGGACATCACCGTTTCACCCGGCGGTTCGGCCTTGCACAGATCGGTTGCGTATTTGCAGCGGGTGTGGAATTCGCAGCCGGAGGGGCGGTTGGTCAGGCTCGGCACTTCGCCTTCGATAGACAATAGCGTGCGCCGCTTGTTTGGGTCCGGTTGCGGCACACCCCTGACCAGCGCTTCGGTGTAGGGATGCGCGGGCCGCTCAAAGATCATCTCGCAATCGCCCCGCTCGACAAGACGACCCAGATACATGATCGCCAGTTTATCGCTGATATGGCGGACCACGGGCAGGTTGTGGCTGATGATCAGGTAACCGAGACCATGCTCGCCCTGCAATTCGCTCATCAGGTTCAGGATTTCGCCCTGAACCGAGACGTCGAGGCCGGCGGTCGGCTCGTCGGCGATGATCAATTTCGGGTTCAGCGCCAGCGCGCGGGCCACTCCAACGCGGCGCGCCTGGCCGCCAGATAGCTCGTGCGGGTAGCGCGACAAGAAATTATGCGGCAGCCTGACCATTTCGCAGAGGCGGGCGGCTTCGATGTCGAGATTCTTTCCGGCAAGGCCGTGGATCTCGAACGGCTCGGTGATCAGTGAGCGGACCGTCTGGCGTGGGCTGAGCGAACCAATCGGGTCCTGGAACATCATCGCCATATCGCGGCGCAGCGGCTTGAAGGCGCGCGGAGACAGTTTGAGCACGTCAACGCCCTCGAACACTGCGGTGCCCGCCCGCGCCTCGACCAAACCAAGGATCGCCCGGCCGAGGGTGGTCTTGCCTGAGCCGCTTTCGCCGACCAGACCCAGGGTCTCGCCCGCATGCAGCGAGAGCGATGCGTCGAGGACGGCATCGACGAACGGCTCAGCAATCCCTTTGATCCTGGCCTTGAGCGCGCCCATGATCCGGAACCGAACGCTCAGATGCGAGACCTCGAGCAGGGGTACCGTGCCATGCGGAGCGTCCTTGACAATCAGTTCCCCGGCCCGCCTCGAGGACGCCTCGGTGACTGTGGACGGATCGGAGGATGCGTCCGGCACCAACGTCGCGTCCAGCAGATGGCAACGGGCGGCGTGGCCGTCCGAGGTGACCCGATGGCTCGCGGGTCGGCGCGAAGTGCATACGGGCAATGCCCTGGGGCAGCGTGGCGCGAACACGCAGCCGGTCAGTTTGACATGTGAATCCGGAATGTCGCCGGGAATGATCGGGAGATACCGCGACCGGGTGGTCTCGCGCGCCGGATCGCAATCCAGCAGCGCCTTGGTATAGGGGTGTGTGGCGTTGAAGAAAATCTCGCTGACACTGCCAGATTCGAACACCTCGCCCGCGTACATCACGACGACCTCGTCGCAAAGCTCGGCGATCAGGCCGAGATTGTGCGAGACCAGCATGATAGTCGCCTCGAACTCGCTCTGCAGTTCGCGGATCAGGTGGATGATCTGCGCTTCCATGGTGACGTCGAGCGCCGTCGTCGGCTCGTCGGCGATCAGCAGCATCGGGTCCATCAACAACGCCATGGCGATACCGGCGCGCTGACGCATGCCGCCGCTGAATTGATGCGGGTACTGCGCTATGCGGCTCTCCGGGTCCGGGATACCGACACGGCGCATCATCTCGACTGCGCGGCGGCGTTTCTCGGCGTTCGGCATGCCCTTGCGGCGATAGAGGATATCGGCCATCTGCTGGCCGTAGGTCATCACCGGTGACTGCGATGTCATCGGATCTTGAAAAACGATCGAGGCCTTTTCGCCGCGAAAATCCATCATCCGGGACTCGTCGAACTTCAGGACATCCTCGCCATCGAACAGGGCTTCGCCATTCTCGATCACGGCATTGCCCGCAAGCAGTTGCGTTATCGTCCAGATCACGGTGCTCTTGCCCGACCCGCTCTCGCCGACGACGCCGACGATCTTTCCCTTTGGCACCTTGAAGCTGACGTCGCGCAGCGCATGCACGCGACCGCGCGGAGTGCGGAAATCAACGCTCAAGTTGCGGATGTCGAGGAGCGCCGTCACGGCCTAGCGCCCCTTGCGCAATTTGGGGTCGAGAACGTCACGCAGCGCCTCGCCAAGGAAGGTGAAGCCGAGCGTCGTCAGCACCAGCGGAATGCCCCCAGCGATGACCATCCACGGCGTGTCGCGGATGATCAGATAACCTTCGTTGAGGATCGTCCCCCAACTCGCCGTCGGCGGCTGCACGCCGAGGCCGAGGAAGCTGAGGCCCGCCTCGATGGTCACAACGACCGGCACGTCCATCGCCGCGAGGATCAGCAGCGGGCCGATGACGTTGGGCATGATATGGCGCGCGAGCGTCCGGGACATACTGGCGCCCAGCGATCGTTCGGCGATGATGAACTCGGCGTTCTTCAGCGCCAGCGTGCTGGTGCGCGCCAGCCGGCCATAGCCCGGGATCGAGGTCACGATGACGATAGCGAGCACCAATTTCAGACTGGGGCCGAGCAGCGCGACCGCGGCCAGCGCGAGAATGACCGTCGGGAAGGACCGGATGGTGTCGAACAAGAGCAGCAGCAGATTGTCGAGCCACGCCGGCCCGTATCCGGCCAGCATTCCGAGGATCAAGCCGATGACGAGCGACACCGAGACGCCGATGGCGGCGACCTCGAGCGCAACGCGGCCGCCATAGAGCACCCTCGTATAGGTGTCGCGGCCGAGCTGGTCGGTACCCGCCCAATGCTGGGCAGTCGGGCCGGCCAAGCGGTTCGGGATATCCATTGCAAAGGGATCATGCGTCGCGAATACGGGCGCGAAAATCGCACCCGCGAAAAACAAGAAGACCAGCAGCAGACCGAACATGCCAAGCGGGTTGCGCGCGAACAGGAACAGCTTCTCGCGCGCTATGCTGTAGCCTCGGTCGGGGACCGGGCTCGCCACAGTGGCGTAGTTATCAGAGGGAGTCACGGACACGGGGATCCAACCATGAAACAAGAAGATCGGCGATTAGGGTGACAACGACATAAAGCACGATTGTGGCGAGCACGGCGCCCTGAACAACTGGGAAATTGCGCGCCAACACCATGTCGTAGATGATCCTGCCGACGCCGGGCCGCGAGAAGATGATCTCGGCGAAGACCGCTCCGGACAGCAGGCCGCCGAAGCCGACGCCCATCAGCGTAATGGTCGGCAGGATCGCGACCTTGAGCGCATAGCGAAAGACTATGGTCCGCGGCCTCAGCCCGAAGGCGCGCGCCGAGCGGATGTAGTTCTCGCCCATCACCTCCAGCATCGAGGCACGCACCATGCGCGCGAGATAGCCGACCCACCCCAGGCCGACCGCGAAGGCGGGCAGGATCAGATGGGTGAGCTGATCGAGAATATCGCCTTCATCGCCGGCCCCGATCACCGGCAGCCAGCGCAGGGCGATCGAGAACAGCAGGATTGCCCAAATCGACACCAGGAAGGACGGCACCGCGATGGTACCGACCGAAAGAATGCCGGTAAACCGGTCGAGCCAGCTATTCGGCCTGATCGCCGAGAGACACCCCAGTGGAATGCCGACCAGCGCCGACCAGCCGAGCGCCGCGACCGCGAGGCTGACGGTGAAGGGCAGCTGCTCGGAGAGCGTCAGGCCGACGCTGCGGTTCGAGAACACATCCGAGCCCAGGTCGCCCTGCAGAACATTGCTGAGGAAGATCAGGAACTGATAGGGCAACGGTTTGTCGAGGTGCATCTTGGCGGCGTAGGCCGCCTGAATTTCAGGCGTCGCTCGCGGGCCGAGCGCGATGCTGACCGGGTCGCCCGGGATCATGTGCAGCATCAGAAACAGTGTCGCCACCGCCAACAGGATGATGACGATCGACAGAAGTAAGCGCTTTGCCAAATACAGGAACATGCCGCTTCAGGGTCCCATGCAATAGGATGAGACCGCCGGAACCCTATGGCCCCGGCGGCCGGATCAGCGGCAGGTTACTTCGGTTCGAAGTAAGTCAGTTGCATCTCGCCCGTAGGCGCGAACTGGGTTTTGATATCCGCGCGGTGGATAAAGACCTCCGGTTCGTGGGTCAGCCAGACATAGCCGCCGGTGTCTTCCATGATCTCCTGCATCCTAATCGCGATCTTGTGTCGTTCGCCCACAACAGACACCGATATAAGCTGCTTGTACAGATCCTCGAACTCGTCCGACGACCAGCGCTCCCAGTTCCAGATGCCGACCTGGTCACGAACAAACCACTGGAACGGCTCGTAGGGGTCGGGACCGGAGCCGAAGCGCATGAGCCAGAGTTCGAGTTCCTTCCAGGTCTCTCCCTTGCTCTCCTGGCCCATCTCCCAGAACGGTCCGGAATCGAGCGGGATGATCTCTACCGTGATACCGATCTGAGCGAGATTGGCCTGGATGATCTGGGCCGCCAGCACGCGTTCCTGAGCGTTCAGTGTGCGCAGCGTCAGGGTAAGCCCGGAAACTCCTGCCTCTGCCAATAGCGCCTTCGCTTTCGCCGGGTCATACGAGTACCCAGTCTCCAGGCGACGCCCAACCAGCCCTGGGCAGACGACGCCGAAGGACGGCTCGGCCGTGCCGGAATAGGCGCCCTGGATGATCGAATCCTGATGGATCGCGTGCTGGATCGCCTGGCGGACCCGGATGTCCTGCAACTTAGGATGCTCGATATTGAGACCCATCCACATGTACTGCAGCGCTCCGGCTACCGTCAGCTCGGCGTTCGGCGGCGTTTCCTTCTGATAACGCGCGTAGGAATTCGAGGTGATCTTGGCGCAATCCAACTCACCCGCCTCGAAGGCCAGGGCGCCTGCCTCGTCCTCGCTCACGAAAAGACAGTCGATGTTCTCGTAGGCCGGCTTTGCTCCGGTCCATTCGGGATTAGGCCGCAGCTTCACGTATTGGGCCTGCCTGTGCTCCATCACATAGGGGCCGCAGGTCGCCGGGATATCGATCGTGTAGCGCCCACCCGCTGCCTCGACCGCCTTCTTGCAGACGATTATCCCGGTGCCCGAGGCCAGCGTCGTGGTCATGAAAGGCGAGAATGGTTGGTTCAACACGATCGTGCCGCTGTATTTGTCCTTGATCTCGACATGGTCGTAGGCGACGTAATCGCCTTTCCACTCACTCTGGGCCATGCGGTCGTACGAATAGGCGACATCCTCAGTCGTCAATTCGCCGTTGCCCCCGGACCACATCAGCCCGGATTTCAGGGTGAAGTCGATATGGGTCGAGTCGGTAACGGCAACGCTCTCGACGAAGGGCGTGGGCACCCAAACCGCTTGGCCGTCCTGGTAGCCAAAATGCACCAGCGCTGGCATGACGCACCAGTTGACGTCGTTGGGCGGGTGCCCGCCGACATAGTAACCGGGGTCAAGGCTCTCCATTTCGCGGTCGAAGCGCACCGTTAAGGTGTTGCCCGATGCCGAGAACGAGATCCCAGGGAATGTGCCAGCCAAGCCCGCTGTGCCGGCGAAGGCTGCCGTTTGCAGAAAATTTCGCCGTGTCTGGACGGTGCTTTTCATATTGATCCTCCGTTGTGCCATTTGTATTCCGACTTTTGCGGCCCGTATTTTTATCCCGCCCGATCACTCCGCCATCAGTGGCGCACAGAGTCAAGGAGCCGTTCAGACTAGGTCGCGCGGGAAATCGCTGTTCCATACCTTGGAATGAACCACTTCGTCGCCTTGCCGGGCCTCAAGAGATGCGTCGATATGGAAGTGGGTCATGCTGGAGGTCAGCACCGTGCGCGTGGTTGACGAGACCCGCCAGGCGCCGCGCTCGAACAACTCGGTCCAGGTGATGTCCAGTTTGGCGCTGAGCGGGTCGTCGGGATCGATCGAGAAATACTCCCCGTGGGTCGAACTGACGGTCCAGCCGTCGTGCTCGTTGTAGGTTGTCCGCCCTTCGTCGAACCATTGGCGCTGTGTCACCTTTCCCGTCGTCATGTCGCGCTCGACCGTCCACTTGTATTCGGGCTCGGCGAGAACGGTCTTGTCGAGCGGCGGGGCGCACTCGGCCTCGTCGAAGGGCCGGAGCGATGCGTCCCCATCGCTTGGCGGCCGCACCGGCAGGCGCATTGTGCTGCTCGCCGCGACAATCGTCAGGGTCGCTTTCTCGGGCGACGGCCAGGCGATTGGCCAATAGGCCGTGGAGATCGCGATCCGGATGCGGTTTCCCGCCCCGAAGCGGTGACCGATGTCGTTCAATTGCATGTCGATCCGATAGCTCTTGCCCGGCTCCAGGGGCTCCGGATGCTCGTGGCTTTCGCGATGGGTCAGGTTCAGTAGGCCGTAGCTCACTCGGGTCGCCGCGCCGTCTGGCAGCACCTCGGACAGACAAACGGCCACCATGGCGACCGGCTTGTCGCTGGCGAGGTCAAGCGAGACGACTGGCGCACCGAGGGTTTCGAGCGCCTCGGGTAACGGGTCGCTATCGAGCAGCAGCGAACCACCGGCCTCGATCCGCTGATCGCCCGGCTGATCCGGGTCGACGCCGTGCGCACACCATTGCCCCGCCATCATGCCGACGGTCAGCGGCGAGTTGATCGTCAGTGGCGTCGCAGCACCCGGTTGATTGCCCAAGCCATCGGCGTTCAGAAACATGGTGCGGGCCGTGATCCTGGGCGACGGCCAGGCCTCCTCGGCGACCCAGCGGCCCGGTCGCTCCTTGTAGTAGGTGCGCGGCGGTACCGGATCCTCCATCCAGCACCTCAGCTGCGGTTCGTCCATGATGCCGGTATCGGCGCCCTTCAACCAGTGATCCCACCAGCGGATGCACTCCTGCAGAAAACCGATTGCCGGTCCCGGTTCGGCAAAATGCGGGTATTTATGCGCCCACGGCCCGACCAGACCCTTGCAGGGGCCGTTGAGGTTCGCGAGCAACCTGAACACCGCGTTGGAATACCCGTCCGCCCAGCCGCCGACCGCGTAGACTGCGGCCTCGATATCACCGAAGTTCTCGCAGACCGATCCGTGTTTGTAGAATTCGTCGCGGCGCTGATGGGCAAGCCAGTCCTCAAGCCACAAACCGCTGCCTTTGAGGCGGTCGAGCCAGACCTCGTGCCATCTGTTGCCAGCGCCCTGCGGGTCGGGCGGCGTGGTGTTGAGCGAAAACATGTAGCTGTTCCAGGCGGCATGGTCGTTCAGCAGACAGCCGCCCATGAAGTGAATATCGTCGGCATATCGATCGTCGGTCGAGCAGATCGAGACGATCGCCTTCAGCGCCGGCGGCCGGCGCGCAGCGACCTGCAGCCCGTTAAACCCACCCCAGGAAATGCCGATCATGCCGACCGACCCCGCGCACCAGGGCTGCGCGGTGATCCAGTCGATGATCTCGAGCGCGTCGTCCTGTTCCTGCTTCAGATATTCGCCCAGCATGACCCCTTCGGAATCGCCGGAGCCCCGCATGTCGACGCGAATGCAGGCGTAGCCGTGGCCGGCAAAATAGGGATGGGTCGTGGCATCGCGGTCGGCCGTGCCGTCGCGGCGGCGGTAAGGCAGGTACTCGAGGATAGCCGGCACCGGGTTCTGTGCTGCGTCTTTCGGCAGCCAGATACGGGCCGCAAGGCGAATGCCGTCAGACAAGGTGATGAAAACCGGGTCCAGAACCTCAATCTCGCGCGGAAACTTTTCGACGATCCTCATGGCGATATACCTCTCGGTGACGCGCCTTCCTGGCGAAGGCCGCGAATTCGGCAGGCCCCATATCAGAACCGCGTTCCGCTCCTTGTCAACATTCAGACGCCGTCGCGCGGGATCCGTTCGCGCCAGGACCGGGAGAAAACCGTCTTTCCATCCTCCCTCGCATCAACATCCGTGTCGACCAGGAATTCGGTCGCTGTCGCGCGAAGGCGGGTCGTGGACTCGATCTCGACATGCCAATTCTCACGCTGCCTAGCCGAGTGCCAACTCCAGACAGCGTCCGCCGACAACGGGTCAGACTCGCAGATCGAGTAGGTGCAGGACATGCCGTCGGCAACATCGAGATCGATATCGTCAATATGATATCGGCCGCCGTCTTCGACCAGGCGCTGAGTCCAGACGCCCGTCGCCAGGTCGCGCTCGACCGTGCGTGCGGATGACGCGGGCAGGATTGTTCTGGTCGACGCGGGCGGCGCCATCTCAGGATGTTCGAATATCGGTGGGTCGGCGTCGGCATCTTTCGCCGGGCGCACCGGCAATTCCAGCACGCTCCGCACCGCCATCACCGACAGTTCGACGGGCGCAGCCGCGGGCCAGATCATCGGCCAATAGGCGGTAGAGAGCGCCAGGCGCAAGCGATGACCGGCGGGGACGCAATGCGCGAGGTCGTTGAGCTGGATAGTCACCTCAGTCCATTCGCCGGGCGTCATTGGGCTGATGGCTTCGTGGTCGGCGCGGTGCGTGAGATTGAGTATTCCATATGTCACACGTTTCGCGGTGCCGTCCGGCGCGACATTCATCAACCGCAGGATGAGATTACCTTGCGGTTGGTCGACGGCGATGCGCAGCCTGGCCATCGGCGCGCCCAATAGCGCCATCGCATCCGTCAGCGGTCCGGTCTCGAAGCATAAGGAGCGGCCATCGTCCTCGCGCTGGTCGATCGCAAGATCGGGGCTGGTTCCACCGAGGCCATAAGGACACCAGCTTCCGCCCGTGACGCCGAGCGATTGTGGCGAGCAATGCGCGAGAACGGTCTCGGTGCCAGCCTCGCTGCCGAGCCCGTCAGCATTCAGCGCAAAAACACGAGTCTGAATGTCCGGTGAGGGCCATGTCGCTTCCGAAATCCAGCGACCGGGCACGAAATCGCGGCAGGCGCCGGGCTCGATGTAGTCCTGCATCCAGACCGTATATGCGGGCTCGTCCATGATGCCCGTCGCCTCGTCCTTGAGCCAATGATCCCACCAGCGCAGCGCATGCTGAAGGAAGCCAATGCTTGGGCCTGGGATGCCCAGTTCCGGATATTTGTGGCCCCAGGGGCCGACCAGACCCTTCGAGGGGCACGAGAGATTGGCGAGCAGGCGCGGCACGGCGTTGGAGTAGCCGTCTTCCCATCCGCCGACCGCGTAGACGGCGCAATCAATGTCGCCATAGCTTTCGCACACCGAGCCATGACGCCAATAGTCGTCGCGCCGCTGATGGCGCATCCAGATATGCGAAGCCGGCGGCTTCCAGTTCTCGAGGCGTTCGAACCACTGCTCACGCCAGGTCTCTCCCGCGATCTCCGGGTCCGGTGGCCGGGTCATGAAGTGATAGAAGCCCGAGCCCCAGAAGAACCCGTCGGTTAGAAGACAGCCCCCCATCCGGTGAACGTCGTCAGCGTAGCGGTCGTCGGTGGAACAGTGGGTGATGATCGCTTTCAGCGCCGGGGGGCGGCGCGCGGCGACCTGAAGCGCGTTGAAGCCGCCCCACGAAATTCCAGTCATTCCGATGCGCCCGGAACACCATGGCTGCGCGGCGATCCAGGAGATGGCCGCGATGGCATCGTCTTGTTCGGACGTCGGATATTCGTCGGTGATCAGCCCTTCTGAGTCCCCCGTCCCGCGAATATCGAGCCGGATGCAGGCATAGCCGTGACCAGCCCAATAGCGGTGCCGGCAGTCGTCGCGGACACGCGTGCCGTCGCGCTTTCGGTAAGGGATGTATTCAAGGATCGCGGGGACCGGATGCGCTGTGGCATCCTTAGGCATCCAGATCCGCGCCGACAGGCGGACGCCATCCGGCATTGAAATCCAAATGTGCTCGATTTCAGTGACATCGTTAGGAAGCTTATCGACGAAGTTAAGACTACCGGTGTCCATTGATCTTTCTCATCTGCATTGCCCCTGCCGGTAGCAGCACGATGGACTCAACGAGACGCCGACGCAATCCTCTTGGCCGCACGAGCAACCAATGACCAGACGACGGTCGATGGGAAGCGTGGTCGCATAGGCTGCGTCTCATCCGCGTGTCGCGCGCAATCTATTCTGCGGGCCTGAAATCATCGCGGACATCCGACAAGCCAGACATTCGCCAGCTTTGGCGCTACACTCGCGGGTACGAGGCGCGGATCGACGAGCCGACGATCTTGATCTGGTCGCGGGCAATCGCCTGACCGGCCATGGCCAGCGTCGCGGCGGTGGCAAGGACAAAGCCTGTGCGGATGTTCATGGGGTCTCTCCAATTCGCGTACACGTTAGGGCGAGGCGCCG
>DATLAW010000238.1:0-9074 GCA_035527255.1 Thermohalobaculum sp.
GCGATCGAGACGCTGAAGGCGTTCTGCCGAATTCCCAGTGTCAGTACCGACCCGGCATTTCAGGGCGATATCCGCAAGGCAGCGCAATTTGCCGCTGATGAGTTGGCCAAGGCCGGGTTTCCAAGCGTCGAGATCGTCGAGACCGGCGGGCACCCATGCGTTCTCGCCGAATGGTGCGCGGCGCCGGGCGCGCCGACAGTGCTGGTCTACGGCCACTATGACGTGCAACCCCCTGACCCCTTGAACAAATGGCACTCGTCCCCGTTTGCGCCAGAGGTCCGCGATGACCGGCTTTATGCGCGCGGGGTGTCCGATGATAAGGGTCCACTGATGATCCCGATCCTTGTGGCGGCCGCTTTCCGCGCGGTGCGGGGACGCCCACCGGTGAACCTCAAGGTCATCATCGAAGGCGAAGAGGAATCTGGCAGCCCGCATTTTGCGCCCACCGTGGAACGACTGAAGAATCGGCTGGCCTGCGATGTGGTAATTTCGGCCGACGGAGCGATGTGGCGGGCCGATCTGCCCTCGATGACGGTCGCCAGTCGGGGGCTCGCGGCACTGGAGGTGACGGTTGAAGGCGCGGCCAAGGACCTGCATTCCGGTCGGCACGGCGGCAGTGCGCCAAATGCCATCCGGGCGCTGACCCATATGCTGGCCTCGCTGCATGACGCAGAGGGGAATGTGACGGTCGCAGGCTTTGCCGATGGTGCGTTGCCGCCCGATCCGGCGATTGGGGCGGCGATTGCTCAGGTGGGTTTCGACGCGGGCGCCTATTTTGACGAGATCGGCGCGCCTCGTCCCGATCCGCTGCCACCGGGAGCGGATTTGCTAACCCGGCAATGGCTGTACCCGACGCTGGAATTCAATGGCATCACCAGCGGCTATGCGGGTGCCGGCACCAAGACGGTAATCCCCTCCAGCGCCTCGGCCAAGATCACCTGTCGCCTGATCGCTGGGCAGGTTCCGACCGTGGTGGTCGCGGCGATCACCCGGCATTTGGAAGGGGTGCTGCCGTCTGGCTATCGACTGACAGTCGCGGCACACGGGCCGGGAAGTGCGGCCTTCGCGCTCGACCCTGAACATCCTGCACTGGAAGTGGCCGAGGGCATTCTTGCGGAATTGCTGGGGGCCGCGCCGTTGCGGGTTGCGATGGGCGCCACGATCCCGATCGGCGACGTCTTCGCACGGCATCTTGGCGTTGGCATCGTATTCTTCTCGTTCTCGACATCTGACGAAGACTACCATGCGCCCAACGAATTCATGCGGCTGTCGAGTTTCCGCACCGGGCTGATCGCCTGGGCGCGGCTGTTGGAACGGCTGGGGGCAGGTGTGGCTCGAGCCGGCGCTGGACACATTTGCCCACCCGACGGCAGATCAAGCCAGACGTGATTTGGGGTGTGAAGGAGGTGTGTCCAAGGTTGGACATGGTGTTAAGTTTTTGATATTATTCTATTTGTAAAAAATTGGGTTTAAACTGCAGCACGGGCATACTCGGGCCGAGTTGGAAGATTTTATGTCGGAGAGCCAGTCCTTCGGAGGCATTGCAAGAAAAGTTGCAAAGCCTGGCGAGCGCAGTGTTCGTGCGGCAGGCAGCGCATACAGAGAAGTCTTCAATCTAGCGCCGCTCGCAGGGTGGTGGCCAAGTGGCGCCGCTCGAACGGTTTGTTGAGCAAGATGTCGTCGGATCTGAGGAAGCCATTACGCGTGGCAGCTTCTGCCGGGTAGCCGGACATGAAAATGATCTTGATGCCCGGATAGGTCACGCGCGCGTCTTCAGCAAATTGCAGCCCGCTGATGCCGCCGGGCAGCACCACATCGGACAAGATCAGATCCACCGGCGTGTTGTTCGCAAGTACCATGTGGGCACCCGCCACATCACCAATGTCGATCACTTGATACCCCAGGCTTTCCAACATCAGGACCGCCAAATCGCGCACATCCGGGTGGTCCTCGATCACCAGGATCACCTCGCCCTGACCGCGCGGAATTATGTCTTCGCCCTCGCTCACGCTCATTGTCTGCCCGGCGACCACTGCGCGCGGCAGATAAAGCTTTACCGTGGTGCCCTTTCCTATTTCGCTGTAGATGCTGACATGGCCACCGGACTGTTTGGCAAAGCCATAGACCATCGAGAGACCCAGGCCACTGCCCTCGCCGACCTCCTTGGTGGTGAAGAAGGGTTCGAACGCATGGGCCTTTACGTCCTCGGTCATGCCGGTCCCGTTGTCACTGACCGCCAGAACCACGTAGTCCCCTGCCTCGGCATCGAAAATGTCGGCCAGGCTGGCTTTTTCCAGCTGGGTATTCGAACACTCGACCGTCAGTTTGCCGCCATTTGGCATGGCGTCGCGAGCATTGAGCGCCAGGTTCAGCAGGGCGTTCTCGACCTGGCCTGGGTCGGCCAGGGCGCTCCACAGATTCGGCGCCGCGCTGGTGGCAAACTCGACGGTCTCGCCCAAGGCCCGGCTCAGCAGATCAGACAGTCCCGCGACCAGCTCGCCCGGCGCGATCACCTGGGGCCGCAGCGGTTGTTTGCGCGAGAACGCCAGCAGCCGTTGGGTCAGCTCGGCGCCGCGCTTCACCGCGCGTATAATCGGCGCGGTCAGGGCGGGGTTGTTTTTTGGATCATCCTCAAGCAGCTCGACATTGCCGCCGATCACCGCCAGCAGGTTGTTGAAGTCATGCGCAACGCCGCCCGTCAGCTGGCCGACAGCCTCCATCTTCTGGGCTTGCTTGAGGCGCTCCTCGGTTCGGCGGCTTTCAGTGATGTCCTCGATTGCTAAAGATTACGCGCGACCAGTTATTGCGACGCTTCGGCGGTATGACCACCCGACACCGGACGATGATTTCTGACCCGTCACCAGAGGTTTCTTTTGCCTCAAATTCAAAGGTCATCAGGCCGGCCATAAACGAGAGGAAGGTCTCGCGGAATGTGTCCAACTCTTCTTCGGTCACGACCGCTCCAGAAGTCGCTTCCAAAAGTTTTTCCACATTCGGGTAGCGATAGAGATCAATTGCGGCGCTGCTGATCTCGACATTATCGACGAGATCATATGCCGCTCTGAGCTGGTCTCGGTGATTGTTGAAATAATCGCGCCAATCCTTGACCCCGCCCCGCGCAAGACCGTCGAACATGTGCTTCATGGAGGACCAGTCCTCGGTCCAAATTGCGACTGGTAACTGGTCGAAGAGTTCGCGATAACGCGCTTCGCTTCTGGCAAGCGCGGCTTCAAGCACCATTCGTTTGTGTTCCGAGCCGGTCCGCTGCGTGAACAAACGAAACAGAGACCGTACATCCTGCGTATCGTCCTCTGGCTTATCCATCAGAGCGACGACGTGGCCAGCTGGCTTGCCATCAGCGCCAAAGAACAGTTCGCCACGATAGGCTTCGGCGCCAAGCGCCTTCAACAACTCAAACTCGGGAAACAACTTGGTTATCTGCTCGGGGTAGAAATGGTGAACGTCGATTCTGTTGGTTTGGTAGACCACTTCACACGGACTGCAAGCGAGGCTGTAAGAAAATGTTTCCGATAGGGCGCCATCATTCCAAAAGGCTAGAACGTTGACCGCCTCCCACCATTGATCAATTCGCCGATCACAGCCCACTTGCAACTAAGCCCGACTGACAAAGCCTCGACAGCTGTTTCAAAAAAATCCGAGCCCGAACCGGTTGGCGCCGCCATGAGTGAAGCAGCCCGGTCAATCCGGCTGGTGCCGAATGGTTCCCGGTCAAGAATATCGGTCGTCATTTCGCAAACGCCCCACATTGATGGGCCTGTTTTGAGTGTCGGTGGTCAATTTCACTACGGATTTCTGGGGTCATCGGCGTAGAATTAGCCGGGCCGTCAAAGGACAGGATTACGCGCGCAGGATGTTCGCGGCGCTCCGAACCCGAAACGCGCCGCCATTTTGAAGCAAGATCAAATATCACATCAGACATTGTTACGCTCGCTACTTCGAAAAACACCACCAGAATCACCCATTAACTTGCCGTGGGTCCCAAGCATGCATATAATCTAATCCCGTGGCAACTTTGTGATAAAAATCTTATATATGAACTATTGGTTTACGATTGAAACTGTTTCATCAAACTCAACTGATAGGCGACCAGATTTGCCGTTCTAAAGTTTTTCTTGATCTTATTGATTGCTTTGGCTCGATCGAATCTTTTTAGGCCAGGCCCTGGCCGAGATCATTGTTGCGCGATTGGGATCTTGCCGAATTCGCTCATCAAGAGTGCTTTCCGAGCTACATGAACCACGTCATGCGTGGACTTGATCCGGGCATCCAGTTCGCACCTCGACGATCTAAAGGCTGGATTGCCGGGTCGATCCCGGTGCAAAATTGGTCGGGCGGCTTACCCCGCGCCCGCCCCACCTACCGTCAGTCCCTCGATCAGCAGCGTCGGCTGGCCGACACCCACCGGCACGCCCTGGCCGTTTTTGCCGCAGGTGCCGATGCCGGGGTCCATCGCCATGTCGTTGCCGATGGCGCGGATGCGTTGCAGGGCGGAGGGGCCGTCGCCGATCAGGGTGGCACCTTTAACCGGGTGGAGGATTTTGCCGCCTTTCACCCGATAGGCCTCGGTGCAGGAGAAGACGAATTTGCCGTTGGTGATATCAACCTGGCCACCGCCGAAATTGACCGCGTAGATGCCGTCCTTGACGCTGGCGACCACGTCGGCGGGTTCGGCGTCGCCGCCCAGCATGATGGTGTTGGTCATCCGGGGCATCGGGATATGGGCATAGGATTGGCGCCGCCCGTTGCCGGTGGGGGCGACCCCCATCAGCCGGGCGTTCTGGCGGTCCTGCATGTAGCCGGTCAGGATGCCGTCATCGATCAGCACGGTGCGATTGGTCGGCGTACCTTCGTCGTCGATGCTGAGCGAGCCGCGCCGCCTGGGGATAGTGCCGTCGTCGACCACGGTCACGCCGGGCGAGGCGATCCGTTTGCCCATCAGTTCGGTGAAAGCGCTGGTGCCCTTGCGGTTAAAATCGCCCTCCAACCCGTGGCCGATGGCCTCGTGCAGCAGGATGCCGGGCCAACCGGCGCCAAGCGCCACCTCCATGACGCCGCCGGGAGCGTCTTCGGCATCGAGGTTGATCAGCGCCTGGCGCAACGCCTCGCCAGCCATCGCTTTCCATTTCGAAGAGGCGATCAGCCCGTCATAGCCTTGCCTGCCGCCTGCGCCGGCCGAGCCGGATTCGCGCCGGCCGTCTTTCTCAACGATGACCGAGATGTTGAGGCGTGACATTGGGCGGTGGTCGGTTACATGGCCGCCCTCGGGGCGCAAAATCTCGATCTCCTGCACTCCGCCAGCCAGCGAGGCCGAGACCTGGACTACGCGCGGGTCGGCAGCGCGGAGGTAGGCATCGATCTCCTTCAGCAGATCAATCTTCACCGCGAGCGGGTACTGCGAGACCGGATCGATGGAATCATAGAGACTGCGGTTGGTGCGCGGTGGCGGCGGGGCCATCACGCCGCCGCCGTCACGGGCCGCAAGGCGAGCGGTCTCGGCGGCCCGCTTCAGCGCTGCCTCGGTAAGCTCGCTGGCATGGGCATAGCCCGCGGCGCCACCGGCAACGGCGCGCAGGCCGAAGCCGGTGCCCGAATCGTAGGAGGCGTTGCGCAGCCTGCCGTCGTCGAACGAGAGGAACTCGGACCGACTGCGCTCTAGAAACAGCTCGCCGTCATCGCCCCCTGCAACAGCATCCCGCAAGATCGACAGCGCGCGCGACTGGTCGAGGTCGGTCTCAAAGGGGCGAAATGGGGTGTTGTTGTTGGGCATCTGCTGATTCATGCTGCAAAAATCCGATATCCGTTGGGGCTCAAGTGTCAAAGAGCGGCGTCTTGCCGCAAATTGCAAGCTTGCTCTCGGGCGGTCATTATGGTGATAGACTGACTGGGAAAAGGCAAATCGCGGCGTGGCTCGGGAAATCGAGGGCATCGCCGGTAAATTGACGGGGACATAACTATGCGGATCGCGAACCTGTGTGCTTGGGCGATGGCCGGTATCATGATGCTGAGTGGCCGGTTTGCGGGCGCCGCCGAGGCAGTTGCCGGGCGGCCGATTCCCAAGGGCACCGGCTTCCAGCGCGCCGTGACCGAGGTGGCGCGGGATATTTTCTGGTTGGATGACCTGCTGCTTGTGGTTGTCGCGGTGATCTCGATATTCGTGACGATCCTGCTGCTGATCGTTATTGTGAAGTTCAACCGCAAGGCCAACCCGACACCCGCTACATTCACCCACAACGCTGTGCTGGAAGTGGCGTGGACGGTTATCCCGGTGATTATTCTGGTGGTAATCGCGATCCCGTCGCTGCGGCTGCTGTTCCTGCAGCTTGAAGTGCCCGAGCCGGATCTGACCATCAAGGCGACCGGCAATCAGTGGTACTGGAGCTATGAATACCCGGACGCGAATATCTCGTTCGACGCAGTCATGTTGCAGAAGGACGAGCTAGAGGCCAACGGCTATACCGCCGACGACTGGCTGTTCGCAACCGACACACGTGTGGTGGTGCCGGTGAATGCGGTTGTGCACATGGTGGTTACCGGCTCGGATGTGATCCATGCCTGGGCCATTCCGTCCTTCGGATCGAAGATCGACGCGGTGCCCGGACGGCTGAACGAGACCTGGTTCAAGGCCGAAGAGACTGGGGTTTTCTACGGTCAGTGCTCGGAGCTGTGCGGCATGAACCACACCTATATGCCGATCGTTGTCGAGGTTATGGAGCAGCCGGCCTACGATGCCTGGGTGCAGACCCAGCAGGCGTTGAACGATACCGCGCCGACGGAACAGCCAACCAAGCTGGCAGTCACCGAATAAGCGCTCTTGCCCGGCAACTGGAGACTATCGTTTTGACCGACATCGCATCAGCACAGATAGGCACGGCCGCACAGGCCGCGGAACCTGAGTTTCGCGACTTTGTTGCCTTGCTGAAGCCGCGTGTGATGTCGCTGGTGGTGTTCACGGCGCTTGCTGGCATGGTGGCGGCGCCGATTGCTATCCATCCGGTGGTGGCGTTGGCCAGCCTGCTGTGTATCGCTGTTGGGGCCGGGGCTTCGGGCGCGTTGAACATGTGGTGGGACGCCGATATCGACGCCCGCATGAGCCGCACCCGCAACCGGCCAGTGCCGAGAGGCATGATAGCGCCGGGCGAGGCGCTGGGGTTCGGGCTGGGGTTGTCGCTGATCTCGGTTTTGATGCTGTCGATCTTTGCCAATCCGCTGGCCGCCGGCCTGCTGGCCTTCACGATCTTCTTCTACGCCGTGGTCTACACCATGTGGCTGAAGCGCTCGACACCGCAGAACATCGTCATTGGCGGTGCGGCCGGGGCGTTTCCGCCGATGATCGCCTGGGCGGCGGTCACCGGCGAGGTATCGAGCGCGTCGGTGCTGATGTTCCTGGTGATCTTTGTCTGGACGCCGCCGCATTTCTGGGCGCTGGCGCTGTTTCGCAATGACGACTACGCAAGGGTCGGGGTGCCGATGATGCCGGTGGTTGCCGGTGAGCCGGCCACGCGGCGCCTAATCTGGCTGTATACGCTGGCATTGATGCCGGTGACGATTGCGCCGGCCTTCACGGTGGCGGGTGGGCCGATTTATCTGGCGGTGGCGCTGGTGGCCAATGCGGTGTTCCTACATCGCGCCTGGCGAGTGGCGCGTCGCGGGCAGGATCAGGCGATCGGCGACGGCTACCGGGCCGAGAAGAAACTGTTCGGGGTATCGATCCTGTATCTGTTCGCACTGTTTGGCGCCTTCATCGCCGATGCGGTGCTGCGGACGGTAGTGGTTGGTATCGACTGGCCGGTCTGGTTCTGACATGAGTGAGCCAATGCGCAAAGATCACGAGATACATCGCCGCCGCCGCAGCCGGAACCTGGGCTTGTTGGCGGTTCTGCTGTGCTTGATCGCACTTTTGTACTTCGTGACGATCGTCAAGATGGGCGCCAATGTCGGAAATCCCTGGGGCTGAGATGAACGAACGCCCGGCCCCTGTTGATCTGCGCAAGAAGGCGATCCCGCTGGTCGCTGTCGGCCTGGGTATGGCTGGGCTGGCTTGGGCGTCGGTGCCGCTTTACGACATGTTTTGCCGGGTGACCGGGTTTGCCGGCACCACGCAGGTTGCGACGATGGGCGCTGACCGGGTGCTGGATCGGATGGTCACCGTGCGCTTCGATGCATCCACCATGCGCGGGATGCCGTGGGAGTTTCGCGCCGTCGAGCCTGCGGTGAAAGTTCATATCGGCGAGACCGTGCTGGCCTTCTACGAGGCATATAACCCGACCGACCGGGTTGTTGCCGGGACCGCCAGCTACAATGTCGCGCCGTTCTCGGCTGGTGGCTACTTCACCAAGATCGACTGTTTTTGCTTCACTGAGCAGGTATTGCAGCCGGGCGAGCGGGTGACGATGCCGGTGACGTTCTATGTCGATCCGGATATGGTCGATGATGCCGAGACGGCCGGGGTAACCACGATCACCCTGTCATACACATTCTTCGAGACTGAACTGGACAGCCATGTTGAGCTGGGCCAGACACCGATAGACGCTGACTTCAACTAACGATGCGAAAGTTTGCTGGGGAACGGAGGACCTGATGGCCCACGAAAAAAGACACGACTACCATATCATCGACCCCAGCTTGTGGCCGTTCATGGGTGCGGTCAGCGGCTTCACCATGCTGGCTGGCACGGTGCTGTGGATGCACGATTATACGCCTGCGTTTGCGCTGCTTGGCCTTGCCGGTGTGCTGTATACCATGATCGTCTGGTGGGCCGATGTTGTCGGCGAGGCGATTGGCGGCGACCATACCCCGGTGGTGCGGATCGGCCTGCGCATGGGCTTCATCCTGTTCATCATGTCCGAGATAATGTTCTTCTCGGCCTGGTTCTGGACCTTCTTCAAGCACGCCATCTTTCCGATGGGGGAGATCTCCGGCGTCGAGGTTTTGCCGGCTGTTTGGCCGCCGGTAGGCGTGGTGACGTTCGATGCCTGGGATCTGCCGCTGATCAACACGCTGGTGTTGCTGCTGTCGGGTTGCACGGTGACCTGGGCCCACCATGCTCTGATCGA
>DATLAW010000239.1:0-12873 GCA_035527255.1 Thermohalobaculum sp.
ATGCCCCTCAGCCGGGTTCCGATGAAGAACATGACCAAGGCCACGCCAAACCCGGTTGCAACCGTTTGCGGTTGCTGCAGCAACCAGTACCCTAGACCCATCGCCGCCATCGCCTGCGACACATAGGACGCAACGATCAAGCCCGAGATACGTCTTGAGCTCACGCTCAAGCCTTTAAACTGCTTCATGAATTGTTGGCGTACAGCGTGTCCAGACATCTCGGTTCCCCTTCAGCAAGACTATACTCCAGATACGCAACAACCTTAGATGGTGCTAATGAAAGTAACTACACGTTCATTAGTACAACTTATGTCTCTATTAGATTCTCTAATTTAAATTGTGCCTATTTCCACAACTCCGCGAGATCAGATGAATTTATTGCAAATTTTCAAGAAATGCCTCATAGTCTCCATAAGGGTCTCTTATCAAAGCGAGGGGGACAAAATGCAATTCGAATATCCGTTGCTGGAAGCACTGGTCGCCGTAATTCGCGAAGGAACTTTCGAGGCTGCGGCGCGGGCGCTGAACGTAACCCAATCCGCGGTGAGCCAGCGGCTTAAGCTGTTGGAAGAAAAAACCGGAGCGATACTGATCGTGCGCGGCCGGCCCTGCGTCGCGACCGAATACGGCCAAAAACTGTGCAGACACATCGAACAAGTGCATCTGCTCGAGCATGACCTTCGGAAGCACCTGAAGTCGATTGACAATCCGACATCGGGCGCGCCTGCGACAATTCGCATCGCCATCAACAGCGACAGCTTGGCCACATGGTTCCCGGAAGCCATCCAGCGTGCAGGGTCCGAGCTGAACCTCTACTTGGATATTTTCCCGGACGATCAGGAGCACACTGCGGCAAGGCTGCGCAGCGGCGAGGCTTTGGCGGCCGTTACGGCCGAAGCCAGCCCCCTGCATGGATGCCGGCGCGTCGCACTCGGCTCCATGCAATACGTCGCCGTTGCCACCCCCAGATTCATGGCGACCCATTTCCGCAACGGTGTATCGCTTCAGGCGACCGCAAATGCCGCACATCTGTTGTACGATCGCAAGGATACGCTGCTCCAGCAGTGGTTTCTCGATGTTTTCGGTGAAGCACCGCCTCATGTCGGCCATTCGGTGCCATCAGTGTCTGGATTAGTTGCTTGCACCCTGAATGGTGCAGCCTGGGGCCTGAATCCACGCCACGCGGTGGAACGCTACATCGAGGATGGCTCGCTGGTCGAGTTGGTACCTGGAGCCACGGTCCTCGTGCCGCTCTACTGGCAATCAAGCGGCTCCGGGAGCGAGATCATGAAGATTTTGTCCGCCATTGTCACCGATGTGGCCCGCAAGTACCTGGTCCCGCCCTGAACAACCGCCAAAAACGCGCATCTCCACACACGCCACAGCCTGAACAATCCCGGCGCCCAACGGCAGGTTTCACATCGCCATTTCGCCCGCCAAGGACGTGACGGGATGAATCCCGGCCTACTAAATGCTACGTGGTATGGCGGTTCCACGACCCACCATCGTGGGGGCTAAGATTGAACTTGACCTCGGTGACAACGCCAATTTTCCCGGTCGCTGCCCCGTAGGGCGGGGTTCACCCCGCCACCCGACTAAATTTGCGGCCCAAATTCGTGGCCCAAATTCGGGGTCAAAATTCGGGGTCAAAATTCTTGACGCCCGCCCCTCAAATCGCCTCCCCCCGCCAATCCCGATCGCCCTTCTGCTCGATCTCCTTCGAGATCACCCCGTGCATATAGGCCCGCAGGATCGCGTTCATGCGCGGCTGGTAGCCTCGGCCCAGTTCGCGGAGCCACGCCAGCATGTCGGCGTCCAGCGACAGCGACAACTTCTTCTTCGGTTTGACCTCGGCCCGGTGTTCGATCGAATGCCATCCCGCCGGGATCAGGCTGCGGGTACGCTTGAAGCGCTCGAAGTCGGCCTCCTGGCTCTCGAGGTCTTCGAGCAACCTGGCGAAGCTGCGTTCCTCGGATTTGCTGCGTTTGCGGTCAGTCATCGAATGTGCCCCCTGTTTCGCCGGGATAAATATCAACGATTTGCGTTAAATTTTGTTCAACACGGCGGCCATTCGTGAAGTCGAGTCGGGAGCACTCCCATAACACCCCTGACGGATTCCCAACCCGGTTGCCCCGCGACCTGCACCGGCGGATAGTCTTGCAGAGCGGGGAATCCGGTTATATTGTCGATTCTCGCGAGTTCCGGGCCGCGCCTGAAAGGGCGCGGTCTGGCGTTTATTGGACCCCACGAGAGACAGGTGAGCCAATGGAAAAGGTTCCGATTACCAAAGCCGGATACGAGGCGCTCCATGCCGAGCTGAGGACGATGAAAGACATTGAACGCCCAGCGATCATCAAGGCGATCTCGGAGGCGCGTGACCATGGCGACCTGTCGGAGAACGCCGAATATCATTCAGCCAAGGAGAAACAAAGTTTCATCGAAGGCCGCATCAAGGAGCTCGAATCGCTAATCAGCCGGGCCGATGTCATCGACCCCTCGAAGATGTCCGGCGCGGTGATCCGCTTTGGCGCCACCGTCGCGCTGGTCGACATCGATACCGACGAGGAACGCACCTACCAGATCGTCGGCGAGCCCGAGGCCGACATCAACAATAACCTGCTCAACATGCGCTCGCCCCTGGCTAGGGCCTTGATCGGCAAGGAAGAAGGCGACAGCGTCGAGGTCGTCACTCCCGGCGGTGGCCGCTCCTACGAGGTCCTGAGCGTCCGCTACCTTTGACCGCTCACGATCAGTCGCCCATCCCATATCCGCCACAACCGCAGCGCCGCCACCAGCCCGACCCCCGACATCGCCGCCGCCAGCCAATAGGCGCTGGCGGCGCCAAAAGCGGCGTTGATCCCGCCCGCCGCCAGGGTCGCCAGCGCGATCGCCAACCCGCCGATGCCGCCGCCGTACAAACCCTGAGCGCTGGCCTGTAGCCGAGGCGGGATCGCCGCCGCGACGAAGGCCATCGCCCCCAAATGGCCCAGCCCGAAGGTCACCGCATGCAGGCATTGTATCGGCCAAAGCAGCGCCAATGGCGGCTCAAAACTCATCAACCCCCAGCGCATCACACCCACCGCTCCGGCCAGTGTCAGCGCTCCAGCCGGGCCAATCCAGCCCACCAACCGGCGCCCCGGCCCCACCATCAATCCAATCTCGGCGACAACCCCAGTCGCCCACAGCAACCCGATCACCCCAGGATCGATGCCCTGCCCAACCCAACTCAATGTTCCGTATGCATAAAACACCGCATGACTTGCCTGACCGATACTGGCAGCAACCGCGAAAGTCAGGAACACCGGATGCGCCAACAACCCCACCGCCTCGCGCAGCTTCGACCGATCAAGCCCGGCAGCCGGCGGCGCCCCACCACCCGGATGCACCACACCCAGTGCCGCCAGCGCAATGAAATTCAACGCCACTGCCCATAGAACAACCCCCGGCCCCATGCGCGCGATCAATGCCCCGAGCCCCACACTCATCACTAGAAAGGCCAGCGAGCCCGCCGCCCTCGCATGGGCATAGGCGAAGCCGTGCATCGCCGCTGATCGCACCCCCAACGCCTCGCCAAGCGGGATGAGCGGCGCGGTGGCAAATGCAGTGGCCAACGTCGCCACAAGCAGCACCGGCCGTGTGTCGATGTACAGATGCAGGAAAAAAATCATGGCCGCCGCCAGCGCCGCAACCGAGATCACCGCCCGGCGCGCGGCGAAGCGGTCGGCCAGCGCGGGCAGCACCGTCGAGCCGACCACCCGGAACACCAGCGCCAGCCCCAGATAGGTACCAATCTCCGCCTCGCTCAAACCCCACTCAGCCAACCAGACCGGCCAGTATGGTAGATGGGCACCGAAGGCGAAGAACAACGCTCCGTACCAGGCACAGGTCAGCAGCCCCTGACGCCCGGCGATTGCCGGCTTCATGGGGATAGGTCGAAACTGGGAAAGGGCAGATATTTTACCGGATCGCCGAGCTTGATGTCGACCGCCCCATCCGGCAGCTCGACCAACCCATCGGCCCAGGAAAGCCCGCCGATCAGGCCGGAGCCTTCGGAGTGGAACACCTCGACATGGCCGTCGTGGCGCATCCGGGCGCGCAGATATTCGCGCCGTCCGGGCTTCTTCGCCTTCTCGAACCCGGCGGGTACAGTGTACCCCTGGGCCTCGTGCCAACCAGAGCCTGCCATCACAGAAAGAGCCGGGCGGGCAAAGATCAGGAAGCATACAAACGCCGCAACCGGGTTTCCCGGCAAGCCAAAAACCGGCACGCCGCGCCAGAACCCCAGCGCCAACGGGCGGCCCGGTTTAACCGCGATCCGCCAAGTGCTGATCCGGCCCTCGTCGTTCAGGATGCGCGAAACATGGTCCTCGTCACCAGCCGAGGCGCCGCCGGTGGTGACAATGGCATCGGCCTCAGCGGCACCCCGATCCAGCGCCGCGCGAACCAGATCGGGCTGGTCCGCCACCGTGCCGAGATCGACCACGTCGAAACCCTGCGAGGCCGCCAACGCCGCCAGCATCGGCCGGTTTGCATCGAAAACCCCCGGCGACGCGGGGTCAGCACCGGGCTGCATCAGCTCATCCCCGGTCGACAGGATGCCCAGGCGCAACCGCCGCCGTACCGTCAAGCGGTCAACCCCAACCGCGGCCGCCCACGCCAGATCGGCGGGGGTTAACCGGCGTCCAGCGAGCAGCACTTCAGCGCCCGCCTCGGCGTCCTCGCCAGCTTTCCGGGAATTGGCGCCTGGCTTGCGCGGGGCATGGAAGCTAACACGGTCGCCCACAACTTCCGAGTCTTCCTGCAGGACCACGGTATCGGCTCCCTTGGGTAATTCCGCGCCGGTCAGGATACGCACAGCGGCCCCCGGTGGTACAGTCCCGGCATAGGGATGCCCCGCCGCCGCCCGCCCATCAACCAGTACCAGATCACCCTTTGCCGCCCCGTCGAGCGAGGCCCAGGCGAAGGCATAGCCGTCGATGGCGGAATTGGCCGCAGGCGGGTTCGAGCGGCGTGCTACAACCGGCTCGGCCAGGATGCGCCCGACCCCCTCGGCCAGGGTCACGTCGTCAACCCCAGTGACACACCGCATGCCGGCGCGCAGCAGTTCCAGCGCCTCGTCCACCGGGGTCCAGTCGATTCCCGGCGGCAGCGCGAAGCAATCGTCGCGGAGGCGCTCAGTCATTGGTGCTCGCGACGGCCTTCGGCCTCTCACGCGCTCTTCCTCAACTTCAGCCCCAGATCGGACAAGATGAAATCTGCAATCGCCGGAATATCATCCAGTCCGATCACCGGCTGCGTGGCTCCCCCGGGCTGGTCGTTCGAGGCAATCGCCCGGATCGTCGGGTCGTCCAGCCCGATCAGCGGCTGACCGGTCGCCGCCCGCCAGGCCTCGACCTTGGGGTGATCGTCGCGCTTGTAGCCCTCGACGATCACCAGGTCGACCGGGGCGAGGTGGCCCAGCAGCTCGCCCAGCGGGGCTTCGGCAGCACCCTTCAGCTCGGTCATGATCGCCCAGCGCGCCGAGGATGACAGGATCACCTGCTTTGCCCCGGCCTGCCGATGGCGCCAGCTGTCTTTGCCCTTCTGGTCGACATCGACCTTGTGGTGGGTGTGCTTCACGGTCGAGACCGAGAACCCCCGCCCGCTGATCTCGGCCACTAGCCGCTCGACCAGCGTGGTCTTGCCCGCGTTCTTCCAGCCAACGACACCATATACTTTCATCGGGAGACCTTCATGCCTGCTCCTTGAGGATACGTTCCGCCTCGATGATATCCTCGGGCGTGTTGACATTGAAGAAGGGGAACGCGGTGCCCTCGTCGAACACCGCCCGGGCGCAGCCGTGGCGCGAGGTCCAGACGATCACCTTGCGCATATTGCCGAACGTCAGAGATTCCTCAAGGTTATCCGCCAGATCTACCGGCCAGAGGCCGAAGGTGGGGTGCTCCGACAGCCCCCGCTCCGGGTCGTTGGTAGCGGCCATGGCGATTGGATGGCCGCTGGATTGGGCGACATCAGTCAGCCGCGCGACCAGATCGGCCGGGAAAAACGGCGTGTCACCGGCGGCGCTGGCGACATGGGTATAGCCCTTGGCGGCAGCCCAGCGCATCCCCGCGAGAACACCCGCCAGCGGCCCTGCGAACCCCTCGACGGTGTCAGCCACCACCGGGAGATTGAACTCGGAGAAGCGGGAGGGGTCACCATTGGCATTGAGGACGATTTCATCGACCTGCGGCCGTAGCCGGGCAATGACGCGGGCGAGCAGCGTCTCGCCGCCGAGTTGCAACAGCGCCTTGTCGCCGCCGCCCATGCGCCGGGCGAGACCACCGGCGAGGATGACGCCTGCGATTTTCATTGGGCGGCCTTCCGCCATTCAGAAATCTGGTCCTTGAAAGAGCTCCGATCACACGCCTCCGGCAGAGCTGTATCCGGAAGCGGAATTGTATGCCCGCCGATCCGAAGCGCCAAGCTTTTTGCGGTCTCGAGCACATCGTCGACCCCCGCCCACTGGAAAAAGGAATGAGAAACTCCAGTCCTGAAATCGACCCCCAAGTGGTCCAAGGTCATCTGGACATCTCCCCGAAAACTTGGGGTGTTGAGCAAAAATCGAGCCATCTTACGACGCATCCATCGAATTCCGATCAAGACCGCCAATAATCCAAAAAATACTTTGATCGTAACGTTGCTTGGAAGGAATACTTCGTTCCGAATACCATCTAACAGATGATCCAATTTCGACGTTGCGGCACCTAACAGAAACCCGACAATGAAAAGGGCCAGAACAAACTTCCATACGCCGATTTTCGACCACTGATATCTATTGGCGGCGGCCATGTATGCAACGACAAGGCCCTCGTCGAACTTATACCGCAGCAAAAACTTGCGTTCCCCACTCATTCTCCCGCCCCCTTCCGCCGATGCTTCCGGTCCTCCTCGCCCACCGCCTTCGGGTCGGCATCGAACACCACCCGCTCGGCTCCGCTCAGGCAATGGAACCGCTGCCCGCGCATCCGGCCGATCAGGGTCAGCCCAACCTGCTGGGCCAGTTCCACCCCCCAGGCCGTAAACCCCGAGCGTGAGGCCAGCACCGGGATGCCCATCAAGGCGGTCTTGATCACCATCTCCGAGGTCAGCCGTCCGGTGGTGTAGAGGATCTTGTCGGCCCCGCCAACGCCCTCGCGGAACATCCAGCCGGCGATCTTGTCGACCGCGTTGTGGCGACCGACATCTTCCATGAAAACCAGCGGTGTATCGCGGTGGCACAGCACCGTGCCGTGGATCGCTCCGGCCTCGAGATACAGGCTGGGGCGGGTGTTGATCTTGTGCGCCAATGCGTACAGCCACGAGGTCCGCAGTTCCGCCTCCGGCAGGCGCACGCCCTCCAGTTGCTCCATCACGTCACCGAACACGGTACCAACGGCGCACCCGCTGGTCCGGGTCTTCTTTTTCATCTTCTCCTCGTAGTTGGTCCGCCGATCGGTGCGGACAACCACAACCTCCAGCTCCGCGTCATAGTCGATCGCGGTGATGGTATCGTCCCGCTGCAACATCCCCTGGTTCAGCAGGTAGCCGACCGCCAGATAGTCCGGATGATCGCCGATGGTCATGGCGGTCACGATCTCCTGGGCGTTCAGGAATATCGTCAGCGCCCGCTCCTCGACCACTCGGATCGTGGTCGAAGCACCGGTCTGGTCGATGCCGGTCACCGGCCGGGTCAGGCGCGGATCGTCCGGGTCGGGCGAGATCAGGAATTCGGTCATCGTTTGCTCTCCTGAGCCCCATCGAAGTTACCATCGCGCAGGAACGCCGCCGTCAGCCGCGCGACCCGAGCGCTCATCGGCAAAAACGTATGGATTGCCGGCGCGGTGGCCCGCGCCGCTGCCCCGCCCCATGCCGAGCGTACAGTAACCACCCCATCATTCGGACCATCTAGCCCGAGCGGTCCGTTCAGCCAGCCAATATGGCCGGTCCCGGCAATCGAGCCAACGGCCGCCTGCCGCGCGACCCGCGCCGGGAATGCCGCTACCTGGAGCAGCACAGGCCCAAGCAGCCACCGCGCCAGCGCCCAGCGCGCCAGCAGCACGGCCACCTTAGTGCCGCCGTTGGGCGTGCCCATCTGCACGACCCGCGCGATCCGCAACTCCGGCCGGGTCGTCGCCAGCGCGCGGGCGATCAGGCCGCCCAGCGAGTGGCCGACCAGGTGCACCGCGCCCCAGCCCTGCGAGGGATAGGTAGCCACCGCCACCGGCCAACCTGCAGCCCGCAGCCGCCGCGCCAATAACCACATCGACCAGCGCGAACGCCCGAGCGCGTGGATCAGCACGATGCCGACCGAGCCACCCCGGCCCGAAATTACCTCGCCCGCATCGGCGTCATTCATTAACTGTGTCATCGGCCATCACAAAACCTGACTGGCAGCCGCCGTCAAGGCCGTTATATGGATCGGAATGGATCAGCGACCTGACCAGACGGCAATGCAGGCCGCGACAGTCACCCGGCACGGCTTCGGTGCGGGCCTGCTCGCCGCCCTGCCGGTGCTGCTGGCGGTCGCGCCCTTTGGGCTTATCTTCGGGATCCTCGCGGTCGAGGCCGGCCTTGAGATCACCCAGACCATGGCGATGTCCTCGGTCGTAATTGCCGGCGCCAGCCAACTCGCCGCGTTGCAACTTTTGACCGAGCATGCCCCGGCACTGATAGCAATCCTGACCGGCGCGGTGGTGAACCTGCGGATGGCGATGTATTCGGCGTCGATCGCGGTACACTGGCAAAGCACACCGATGCACTGGCGTATGCTCGCAGCAATAGTGCTGACCGATCAGTCGTACGCATTGTCGATTCAGCGCTACCGGCGACATCCGGGCGAGAGTCTTGGCGACCGGCTTGGCTTCTTCTTCGGCGTCGGCTCGCTAACCTGCTGTGTCTGGATCTTAGCGACCTATCTGGGAGCCACCCTCGGCAATCGAATTCCCCCCGGATGGGGATTGGATTTCGTCGTTCCAATCACCTTCATCGCCATCGTCGCGCCGATGCTGCGCGGGCGCGCCAACCTGCTCGCGGCCGCCGTCGCCGCAACACTGGCAGTGCTGCTTTCCGGTTTGCCCTATGGCATGGGCCTGCTGGTGGCGGCGGCCGCCGGAATCGAGGCCGGGTTTCTGGTGCCGACGGCCAAGGAGCACAACCAATGATCCCTGACTGGAAAATCTGGACGGTGATCGCCGGGCTCGCCGTCGTGACCTACCTGATCCGCTTCTCGTTCATTGGTCTGCTGGCGGGGCGGCGCATTCCCGCCGGGATGACGCGCGCATTGGGTTTCGTGCCGGTGGCGGTGTTGCCGGCGCTGATAGCGCCGATTGTGCTGAGCGCTGGGGACGGCTCCCTCAGCGCCGACCCGCAGCGCATCATCACCGCCATGATCGCGCTTGCCGCTGGCGCCGCGACCCGCAACGTGCTCGCGGCACTGGTTGCCGGGTTGGCGACGTTTTTGGTTTTGGGCGCGACCGGGTTGTAACGGTCGCGCCCGATCACTTTTTACCGAGCCGCCAGCAGGTTGCGGATTTCCTCCAGCAGCACTTCAGACTTCGGCGGTGCAGGTGGTGCGGCAGGAGCGGCCTCTTCTGCACGCTTCAGCTGGTTAACGCCCTTGATCACCATGAACATTATCCAGGCCACGATCAGGAAGGTAATGATCGCGTTGATGAACAGACCATAGTTGATCGTCGGTGCCCCGGCCTCCTGTGCTGCAGCCAGGCTGGCATATTCGCCAGCGCCGAGGTTGATAAACAGATTCGAGAAGTCGACCCCGCCAGTTACGACGCCAATAATCGGGTTAACGATGTCGGAGACAAAGCTGGTGACGATCGAAGTAAAAGCGGCACCAATAACAATGCCGACGCCCATGTCGACAACGTTCCCCTTGATCGCAAATTCCTTGAATTCGT
Source organism: Thermohalobaculum sp. (assembly GCA_035527255.1). Lineage (GTDB taxonomy): Bacteria > Pseudomonadota > Alphaproteobacteria > Rhodobacterales > Rhodobacteraceae > Thermohalobaculum. The sequence goes on from DATLAW010000239.1 coordinate 9,936, forward strand.
TGAGCATGTTCTTCCCCGTAGGTTATTCTCGTTGCAGAAGTAGTATAAATAGAACGATTCTGAATAGTCCAAGCAAAAACGACTCCGTGTTCAATTTTTTTGTATTTCCGAATTGTCCGAGTTTTGGCGCACGTGACCCGGTCATTCTCGACTTACGGCCCACTCTCGGCAGACCAACCCAAGGTGATTGACCAAGGAAGGTGTGGCGAAAGACGCTGGCCCGCATTAGCTTGGCGGAACCGAAGGCTCAAAAATCTTGCTCCGGCAGAAGATTGATCACAGGGCCCCGCCCCCTGCAGAGGAAATTCGCATGAAAGCCAATCGCCGACCGGATCGCACCCTTTTCCTGCTCGCCGCAGTGGGAGCTGCATTCCTGGCCGTTGGATTATTGTCGTTGATGCCAGTATCGAGCGCCGGGCGACTGGAAGCCGTGCCAACGGACGAGGTGTTCCTGCGTGACCTCACCTGGGTAGAACTGCGCGCCCAGGTTGAGGCCGGCAAGACCACGGTGATCATTCCAACTGGCGGAATCGAGCAAAATGGCCCGCATATGATTTTGGGCAAACACGGATACATCGTTACCGAGGCGGCGCGCCGTATCGCTGTCGCGCTCGGCGATGCGCTGGTCGCTCCGACGATCGATACCGTGCCGGAGGGCGACATTGACGCGCGCGCCGGTCACATGGCCTTCCCTGGTACGATCTCGATCCCAGAACCCGTCTTCGATGCTTTGATCGAGAACATTGCCCGCAGTCTCAAAGCGCATGGCTTCCGCCGCATCCTGCTTCTCGGTGATAGCGGCGGTAACCAGAAGGCGCAGGTCTCTGTTGCAGCGCGCCTTAACGCCGCCTGGCTCGATGAGGGAGTTCGTGTCATCGCGCTAAGCGATTATTATTCCCCCGCCAACGGCCACCTGGAGTGGCTTGGCGGTAAGGGCCTGAGCACCCGCGAGATCGGCGGGCATGCGGGGATTCGTGATACATCGGAACTCATGGCGGTAAACCCGGCGGGAATTCGTCGCGACCGCCTCGCGCCGTTTGGCGGAGAATTCGACGAACCGACCGGGGTCGATGGCGACCCGAACAAAGCGACAGAAGAAATCGGCGCCGCTCTGCTCGAACTCAAGGTAACTGCCGCGCTCCGCCAGATCGAGGCGAAAAGTGCGAAACCTTAGGCTCCGCCGTGAGCAAAGTTGCCAGTCGCTTCGAACCGGGTCAGGTTCGCAACTCACCGGCGGTTGCTTTGCAGACAGCGTCGACCACCCGCGCTGCGACCGTTTCGATCTCGGCTTCGGTTAACGTGCCCGCCATCGGTTTCAGGCGCACGGAAATTGCCACAGATTTCCGACCGGCGCCCAATTGCTCGGCGGCCCGGCCGCCCTCGAATACATCGAAGACGCTGACCCGATCGATCAGTTTCTTGTCCGATCCTTGTGCCGCACGCAGGATCGCCTCGGCCTCGACCCGCTCGTCGACGACAAAAGCAAAGTCGCGCTCGACCGCTTGGAAGTCCGATACCTCCAGCGTCGGGCGCGCCGCAGATTTCACTTTGTGTGGCGGCAGGTTCTCCAGGAAAAGCGTCATCGCCACCGCCGGACCTTTTACGTCCATCGCCAGCAAAACCTTGGGGTGCAGTTCGCCAATCACAGCCAGGATATTCTTCGGCCCCAGCTTCAGCACCGCCGAGCGGCCTGGGTGGAACCACTCGGGCGCCTCGCGCGCAAGCATCAGCTTGCCGATTGGCGCACCAAGGGCTGCAAGTGTTGCCTCGGCATCGGCCTTGGCGTCATAGAGATCAAGCGGCCGCCGCGTTCCGGCCCAATCGCGTGCTGCTGTTGTGCCAATCCGCACAGCGCTCGCTTGCCGGGCTTGCTCACCCGGCTCACCACCATGAAAGGCCGGGCCGACCTCGAACAATCCCAGATCGGCGAAACCCCGCGCCTGATTGCGCGCCACCGCCGCCAACAGCCCCGGTAACAGGCTCGGGCGCATATCCGACAACTCCGACGATATCGGGTTCTCCAGCTTCAGTGCGGCCGCGCCCCCACCGAACAGTGCCGCCTGCGCCTCGGAGACGAATGAGTAGCTGACGATTTCATTCAACCCCAGCGTGGCAAGCTGGCGCCGCGTCATGCTTTCGCGCTTCTGCGTCCGTGTCAGCGTCTTGGCACTGACACCGGTATGGGTGCGGGCCAGCGGCCGCGACACCAGCTTGCTCAGCGAAGCTACGCGGGCGATCTCCTCGACCAGGTCCGCCTCTCCCCGCACATCCGGACGCCATGGCGGCGGCAACACTGTCAAGGCATCATCTACCATCGACGGAATAGCACCCATCGTCAGGGCGGCGGCAGTGGCCAACGCCTCAATCGGGTCGATCACCTCGAAGCCCAGCGCGGTCAGGATGCGGATCTGTTCTTCGCGGTCGATGTCCATACCAACCAAACTGACGACGCGCCGAGAATCGAGGGAAAAACTGCGCTCCGTTCTGGGTATTGCGCCCGCAACGACCGTTTCCGACGGCTCACCGCCGCAAAGATCAAGGATCATCCGGGTGCCAAGCTCCATCCCGACAGGAGTGAATTCGGGATCCGCTCCGCGTTCGAACCGGTAGCGCGCATCCGAATTTATCCGCAATTTACGCCCGGTGGCGGCAGTGCGGACCGGATCAAAATAGGCCGCCTCAACGAACACGTTAACGGTCTCCGCCGTGCAGCCAGACCGCAGACCGCCCATGATGCCGCCAATGGCCTCGGGTCCGGCGTCGTCACAGATCAGGGTCATGGCGTCGTCGAACGCATAGGTCTTGTCGTCCAGCGCCGCGAGCGTCTCACCTGACCGGCTCAGGCGCACATGGATGCCGCCGGTCACCTTGTCGGCATCGAACACATGCAGCGGGCGACCCCGATCATAGGTGATGTAGTTGGTGATATCGACCAGCG
>DATLAW010000240.1:0-6051 GCA_035527255.1 Thermohalobaculum sp.
TGGCGAACAGGATGCCTTGCAGGGTTGCGCTGAGGGCCTGCACTTCGACCACGCCAGCGGCGACCGGCTCTTCCGCAGACGGGCGGCGGTCCGGGTTGAACAGCGGTCGATCAAAGGCAGCGGCGAAGCGCTCTATCGGAGGCGGTTCATATTGCGGCAATTCCGGGATCTCGATTTTCTGGTCGGACGCCGCCGCCTCCAGGGCTACGTCGTCCGGGTGCTCGATTGGTCGCTGAAGTTGGTCCTGAATCCGCAGGGCAAGGGCCGTCGTTGTTGCCGCCAGGATTGCAAGGAGCAGCAAGCTGCGCAAGTTGGCCATCATTTCTCAACCTCCGGCGGAAGGTAGCCGTAGACATCGAAACGGACCGAAATCACGCTGGTCGACGCCTCTTCGGTACGTTTTCTCCGCCGTGTCGTCGACTTGACCTGCAGTTCGTCGACAAAAAGATAGGGCTCACCGGTTTCCAGTTCGTGCAGGACGCGGATCATAGGCCCGATCGGGGCGGTCATCACCACCCGCAAGCCAATTCGGGTCAGGCTATCCTCCTGCAGGCTTGGCAGGCTTTGAACGCTGCGCAATTCGCCGCCATGCAAGCCGACCGCGCTTTTGAGATGCTCCTGTACGGACGCCGCCGCCAAGGGTTCGGTATCCGCCCGGATATAGAGTCCGCTTTCGTTGAGCCGCGCCACGAGGACATCGATCTGGGTGGCGAACGAGCCGCTATGCGCGGTGCTCCGGGAAAGCCGCGCGATAATCTCACGATCATATTCCAGCGCCTCGTCGGTCTCTCGCACGCTGTCGACGAACGGCAGGAAGCCGACAACCGCGACCAGCAGCCCAAGTCCGAGAGCGAGTGCCAACGCCACGGCACGTTCGGCGATCGGTGGCACATTCATCATTGTGCTCCGTCCGCTTGCGTCACAGTGACCACCATGTTGAAGAGGTCCTTGCCGATCCGCGGATCCTTGGTCACCGGCGAGATAAACCTGGCTTCGGAGAACAGAGCGGAATTTTCCAGTAACCGCAGGACGCCAGATGGATCATCGGAATATCCCGAGAGTTGGACGGTGCCTTTGCGTGCGGAAAAACTGATCAGCCAATGCCCATCCGGCAACTGCCGCGTCACTTCGTCGAGAATTTCGACCATCTGCGGCCGGTTGGTTTTTTTCTCGACAAGATAGCCCGAGACCGCCAACAGACGCGCCACTTTCTCCTCAAGTTTTCCGGTCTCGCCGGTTGTCGCGCGCAGCTCGGCGACACGGGCGTCAAAGCGCTCAAGCGTCTGCTGCTTGCCCTGGTGCCACAGCCCAAGCGTCACCCCGCCAAGCGCCAGAGTCACCACCGTCATCACAACGACCAGGCGGGGGATCAGGCGACCGGGGCTAGGACGTTTGGCCGGCGGTAATAGATTGAATGGGTCGGTTTCGGTTGTTCCCGTCAGTTGTCCGGTAACGCGGTCTGGCGACAACCGCATGATGCTGGCCAAACTCAGCGCGGCTTCGACGTCGCGCCTTCGGGCGACCATCATCTCGATGCTAAGTCGCTCCAGATCGGCGTCTGAGCCGGCGACCCGGAAATCAAACAGGACTTCGTCCGACGAAAACGGCGTGTGGCGGTTCATCTCGAACGCCAGCACCTCACGCAGGTTTTCGGCGGCGGCGATCGGCACGTCAACGGTTGGCCGCAACACCTGACCGCGGGGCAGGCGCAGCGTAACGTGTTCGGCAACGCCGCCATTGCGTTTCAGAAACTTGACAGCCGATTTCTCTAAGCCAGCGTTGGACGGCGCATCCAAGCTGACGCGGCCTAACTCATGCACATCGCCATTTCGGCGCAGGACGAAGTGCGCTTCGCTCGCATCGAGTGATACCTCGAGTGTTTTATCGGAACCGAAAATAAGGTCGGAGATTACGTTGGGCAGGCAGGCGCGCAATTCGCCAAACCACCAGGCGAAGAAACGGCCGATGTATCGCCCATTCTCGGAGAACATTTCAGCAGCTTCCCTGTCTCGCCCGCCCAGATCGCGTGAAGGAGATGATACGCCGGTTTATGTTCCCGATGAAAGCCTTGCGGCGTTTGCTGAATATGCGTCCCACCGCCACCTCAGAAATTGGTCGCGGCGACGAAGTTGGGCCAGACGCGGCGCGCGTCGGCAAACACCAGCTCGACCCTGACCAGACGCGGCGGCAAATCCTGATCGTCCCATTGGTCCCGCCATTCCGGCTCGCTTTGCGCGTCGGCCGCGCCGTAATAGGACAGGCTGAACGCGCTGACCCCGTCAAGAAGAACGCGTTGGCCGGCGAGATCGCCCAACGCCTCCAACGCATCCGGATCGGCGTCCGCCGGCTGCCAACGAAGCATCAACCGGCCGTCGGTGTCGTTGCCGTCGGTTTCTTCGTGCCAAAGCGTGAACCGGTAAAGGCCACCGAGCGACAGGGCGGAAAGCCAGGGTGCGATGACCTCCATCTGTTGGGCCTCGCCGGTTATGTGGCTTTCGGTTTTGGCCCGCAGGGATCTTCTGCCGCCCGGTAGGGTCATTTGATTGAGGCGGTCACGGAGAAATGCTTGTGTTGCGGCAACCTCGTCGCGGTCGGATGAGCTGGTGACCACCGCGTCCCAGCTGCGGGCGCCAAATCTCAGGCCACCGAACAGCATGATCGAAAGGAAGGCGAGCAGCGTCATCGCTACCAGCAGTTCCACCAAAGTGAAACCATCTTCCCGGCGCTTGCCGTCGACCCGTGGGTATGCTCTGCGCGTGGTCATCGATCACGGTCCGAGTTTCAGGGTCTGCAAACGAAGCGTCCGCCCATCCGCGCCGTCGATCTGCAATTCGGCGAGATACGCGTTGAGCCGGTTTCGATCAGTTTCGCTTGGGCCAGCATCCTTGGTGTCAGGCTCGATCTGGCTGACAGTGAGGGTCCAGACGTCGCCCGTGGCCAACTCGCCACCGATCGTTCCCTGCTCCAACTTGGTGTCAACGCCCAATCCATCGAGGATCGAGCGCGCCTCAAGCATCCGCGCCGTTGCCAGCCTTGCGATCCGCTCGTGAGACAGACCCGAGGACAGGGTGGGGAATATAACACCCAGCACCAGGGCGAGGATCGTGAACGCGATCAACACCTCGATCAGGGTGAAACCGCTATTCTGTTTCGGTCTCATTGACACTCACCTGGCCATCGAACCAGTCGATCGCAACTTCATACGAACGCCCATCGCGGATCAGGCGAACCGCGCCGCCGGTTGAAGTTCCATCGGGGAAGAAGCGGATGCTCCCGGCTGTTTCGTCGATCTGTTCGCCCCGCGCCGTCAGCAGAGATAGCTGGATCGTCGGCGGCACCGATCGGACATCGCTGGAATGGTCGCGCTGGTAGGCGCCCGAGGCGACGTCAATCGACAACCAGGCCTCGCGGTTGTCATGGATCGCGACGCTGCGGGCGAGCCGCAGTTCGGTGCGTAGTCCCTCGGCCGCTGTCTGTAGCTCGACCCCAGGGGAGACGCGCTGGATCATTGGCATCGCCATCGTGGCCATCAACGCAATCAGGATCAAAACCACCAGCAACTCGATCAGCGTGAAGCCCCGCGCCGTTAGATGGTCTTGCCGGATCAACTCACCAACTCGTGACATCGGCGTCGTCGCCGTCACCGCCGCTGGCGCCGTCGGCGCCCAGGGTGAGGAGATCGTATTCGCCGTGATCGCCCGGCGAGAGATACTCGTAGGGCTTGCCCCAGGGATCGATCAGCGAGTTGGCTTTCTTCACATAGGGTCCGTTCCAACGCTCGGCATCCGTGGGTGCCTCGAACAGTGCCTGCAATCCTTCGTCGGTTCTGGGATAGCGCCCGACATCGAGCCGGTAGAGGTCGAGGATACCGCCAAGCCGTTCAATCTGGATCGCCGCGGCATTACTGCGGGCGCCGCCGAGATACTTCATCACGCGCGGCACGGCGAAGGCGGCGATCAGCGCCAGGATCAGCAGAACGACCAGCAGTTCGATCAGCGTCATGCCGCGCTCGCGGCGCAGTGGCTTGACGGTCGTTGGCTTGACGGTCAGTGACTTGGCCATGGCAACTCGCATCCTCGATCCTCTTTCTCGATAACCTAGTCCCAGTTTAAGCTGCAATATCATACGATCCAAGGATGGCCGCAAGGATTGAGCCGATGATGAACGCAACCAGGCAACCGAGCAGGATCGTCACCGTGGGTGTCAGCAAGGCAAGCATGCGCTCGATTCCACGCTCGACTTCCTTGTCGTAGACATCCGCCACCTGGAGCAGCATATCCTCGAGCCGACCGCTTTCCTCGCCGACCTCGATCAGTTGCAGGGCCAGCGGCGGGAAGCAACCGGTGCGCCGCATCGGCCCCGACAGACCCTTGCCGGTCGATAGCGGCCCAATGGTCCGCCGGGCCGCCTCCGAGACCGCCCGATTGTTAAGGGTGTCGGCGGCGATGCCGACGGCATCAATCAGCGTGACCCCGTTAGCGCGCAAGGTTCCAAGGCTGCGGCAGAACCGTGCCGTCTCTATCCGGCGCACCAACTCGCCCAGCAGCGGCATGCCCAGGATCCAGCGATCCAGCCGGATGCGTCCAGTCTCGGCCATGGTGACGCGCCGTAATGCCAAAAGACCAACCAGCAGGCCGACAAGCACCAGCCAACCCCACTCGAGCGCAAAATCCGAGAATGCGAGCACAATGATCGTTGGCAGCGGCAATTTCATCTCGGCGCCCTCGAAGATCGGGCGAAATTCGGGGATCACAAATACCAGCAGGACCACCAGCGACAGGCCGGTCAGAATCAGCACCAGCAGCGGATACAGGAGCGCCGCACTGATCCGCGCCCGCAGTGCCTCGCTGCGCTCGAGCATGTTCGACAGGCGTTCAAGCACCGCCACCAGCGAGCCGCCCGCTTCGCCGGCGCGAACCATTCCGACATAGAAGGTGGGAAAGACGTCCGAGCGCGATTGCAGCGCGTCGGACAGCGAGGCGCCGCCCTTGACCGCATCGAGGATTTGCTCGGGAAGGCCCTGCAGCGGACCATCGACGACGATTCCATCGAGAATTGCCAATGTTCGGTCGAGCGGAATTCCAGCGGCCAGCAGGATGCCGATTTCGCGCGTGAACAGCATCAGGTCCTTGGTGCCGACCTTACGCCGCAGATGCAGCAACCGCCCCACAGACAGTTGCGGCTTTGCGCTGCGCCGAGCCTCGACACGCAGCGGCACCACGCCTTTGTTGCGCAATCCGTCGATCGCCGCCTCGCGGGTGTCCGCAGCGATCTCGCCCATCAGCACCTCGCCACCGGAGGCAATGGCCTTGTACTGGAACTGGGCCATAGCTCAGATGTCCCGTGTCGTGCGCATCACTTCTTCGAGCGTTGTGATGCCATCCAGCGCCTTGGTGACGCCGTCTTCGAACATCGTGCGCATGCCTTCCTCGACAGCGACCCGCTGCAACTCCTTGGCCTCGGCCTGGCGCAGGACCAAGGCGCGGATGCGGTCGCTCATCTTCAGCGCCTCGATCACCACCGTCCGACCCAGATAGCCGCGCCCCTTGCAGGCATCACAGCCGCGAGCATGGTACAGCGTGATATCGCCGGTCGGGCGATGCTGGCGCAGGCCGAACTGTTCAACGATCCCGTCCAATGCTATATAGGGCTCGCGGCAGTTCTGGCACAGCTGCCGCACCAGGCGCTGGGCCGCGATCCCGGTTAGGGTGGAGGTCAGCAGGTAGTCCTCGACCCCCATGTCGATTAGCCGGGTCACGGCGCTGGCGGCGTCGTTGGTGTGCAGCGTCGACAGCACCAGATGCCCGGTCAACGCTGCCTGCGCCGCAATCCGGGCGGTCTCGCCGTCGCGGATTTCGCCGACCATGATGATATCCGGATCCTGGCGCAGCATCGAGCGCAGGACACTGGCGAAACTCAACCCGATGCCAGGCCGGACCTGCACCTGGTTCACACCGTCGAGCTGATATTCGATCGGATCCTCGACGGTCAGGACCTTCTTCTCGGGGCTGTTGATTGCGCAAAGTGCTGCATAGAGGGTCGTGGTCTTGC
>DATLAW010000241.1:0-27262 GCA_035527255.1 Thermohalobaculum sp.
ATCAAGCACCCGACCCCGAAGATCGGCTGAGAAGGCTGCGCTCATCCTCTGCCCCTTTGTTGTTTGGGGCGAAGAATCGCATCTCAACCGACAAAAAGGAATCCCTTCAATGATTCAGCGTTCACGGATCACGCTCTAATCGGTTTTTTTCGCTCGAAATACGCTATTCTGGAGACAACCTTGATTGCCTCGTAAATGGACCCAATGCGCCTCGCCGCTCCGTACTGGAGAATATTGTGAACAGGGCCGGGGTTGAGATACATTACCGTTCCAGAGAATGCCGTGAGGAGCTTTACGACGACAGGGTGGTAATTGTAATATTGTAGCTCGGTTTTCTTCTTTATAATATCCGCCTCTACTTTAGATTCAAAGAATCCCCAGTACAAACTAGAATTGATATTTTCTCAAAGTAGTTCATTTGCGAATTTACGACCATCCGCTCGTTCTTTCGCCAACAGCATCGCTAAATCAGAATCTGTACTGCTATCCATCCATCTTCAACGCATTAATGAACGCCTGCTGCGGAATCTCCACCTTGCCGAACTGGCGCATCTTCTTTTTACCGGCTTTCTGCTTGTCGAGCAACTTGCGTTTCCGCGTAACGTCGCCGCCGTAGCATTTCGCCGTCACGTCTTTCCTCAGCGCCGAGATCGTCTCGCGGGCGATCACCCGGCCGCCGATTGCCGCCTGGATCGGCACCTTGAACATGTGCTGGGGGATCAGTTCCTTCAGCTTTTCGCACATCGAGCGGCCACGGCCCTCGGCGCGGTCGCGGTGGACTATTATGCTGAGGGCATCCACCGGCTCCTCGTTGACCAGGATCTGCATTTTCACCAGATATTCCGGCTCGTACCCGTCCATCTGGTAGTCGAAGCTGGCATAGCCGCGGCTGACGCTTTTCAGTTTGTCGTAGAAGTCGAACACCACCTCGTTCAGCGGCAGGCGGTAGACCACCATGGCGCGCGAGCCGGCATAGGTGAGGTCGATCTGGACGCCGCGGCGGTCCTGGCACAGTTTCAGGATATCGCCGAGGTATTCGTCCGGCACCAGGATGGTCGCCTTGATCCACGGCTCCTCGATGCGGTCAACCTTTACCGGGTCGGGCATGTCGGCCGGGTTGTGCATCTCGCGCATGGTGCCGTCGGTCAGGTACAGGTGATAGACCACGGAAGGTGCTGTGGTGATCAGGTCGATGGCGTATTCACGTTCCAGCCGGTCGCGGATCACCTCGAGGTGCAGCAGGCCGAGAAAGCCGCAGCGGAAACCGAAGCCGAGGGCTGCCGAGGTCTCCATCTCGTGGGAGAAGCTGGCGTCGTTCAGGGAGAGTTTCTCGACCGCCTCACGCAAAGCCTCGAATTCCGAGCTGTCGACCGGGAACAGGCCGCAGAACACCACCGGCTGGGCCGGTTTGAAGCCGGGCAGCGCCTGGTCGCAGCTCTTGCGCTCATGGGTGATGGTGTCGCCGACCCTTGTGTCGCGGACCTGCTTGATCGAGCCTGTCAGGAAGCCAAGCTCGCCCGGCCCCAGAATGTCGGTCTGGGTCATCTTCGGCGTGAAGACGCCGACCTGATCGACGCCGTAGACCGCGTTGGTCTGCATCATCCGGATCCGGTCACCCTTACGCAGCACGCCGTCGATGATGCGCACCAGCACGACGACGCCGAGATAGGCGTCATACCAGCTGTCGACCAGCATGGCTTTCAGGGGCGCGTCACGGTCGCCCTTGGGCGGCGGCAGGCGGGTGACCACGGCTTCCAGCACGTCCTCGATGCCGATGCCGGTCTTGGCCGAGATCAGCACGGCGTTCGAGGCGTCGATGCCGATGACGTCCTCGATCTGGGTGGCGACCTGTTCAGGCTCGGCCGCCGGCAGGTCGATCTTGTTCAGGACCGGGACAATCTCGTGGTCGGCATCCAACGCCTGGTAGACATTGGCGAGGGTTTGCGCCTCGACCCCCTGGGAGGCGTCGACCACCAGCAGCGAGCCCTCGACCGCGCGCATCGAGCGGGAGACCTCGTAGGCGAAGTCGACATGGCCCGGCGTGTCGATCAGGTTCAGGATGTAGTCGCGGCCGTCGCGGGCGTGGTAGTTCAGGCGCACGGTCTGGGCCTTGATGGTGATGCCGCGCTCACGCTCGATGTCCATGCTGTCGAGGACCTGGGCCTTCATCTCGCGCGCGGTCAGGCCGCCGGTCGACTGGATCAGCCGGTCGGCGAGCGTGGACTTCCCATGGTCGATATGGGCGACGATCGAGAAGTTGCGGATGTGTGAGAGGTCGGTCATGGCGCGGGTCTTATGGGGCGGCTCCGGGGTCGCGTCAAGCGGGCAAGGCAAGCTTGGCGATCAGATCAGCCGCCGCCGCCTCGATCAGGTCGAGCGCGTGCTCGTAGTCGGGCAGGTCGCCGTAGTAGGGGTCGGGGATGTCGCGGCCCGAGGGGTGGAACAGGCGGATCCTGGCGCCGGCGCCAGGGGGGCGGATTTCCTCCAGCCGGGCGAGGTTGCTGGCGTCCATGGCCAGGATCAGATCAAAAGCGTCGAAATCCGTGGGCGTGATCAGCCGCGAGCGCTGGGCGGCGTTGTCGTAGCCGCGCTTCGCCGCCGTGGTCAGGCCGCGCGGGTCGGGTGGTTTGCCGGCATGCCAGGCGCCGAGGCCGGCGCTATCGACCTCAAGGGTCAGCCCGGCGGCGGCGGCCATGGTTGCGATCGCCCCTTGCGCCATTGGCGAGCGGCAGGTGTTGCCGAGGCAGACGCAAAGGATGCGGGTGGTCATGGGGATTCCCTTCGGTGATCCGGGGCGTTAGACTGGGCGGCACATCATGGTGGGTTGAAGCAAAGGAATACTCGATGATCAAGCGCTGTTTGAAGATTTTTCTGGCTGCCGCCGTATTGGCGCTGGTATTGCCCGCCGACCCCAGCGTCGCCCAGGTGCGGCCGAAGGGATGTCTGATCGAGATCTGGCCGGATTTCCTCGGGCCGGGGCCGCAGGAGCATAAGGTCCGCGAGACCCTTAGAACCGATGCCGGCGAGATATTCGCCATCGAGTTCGGCCCGCTGGTGGGCGAGTATGCCAAGGTCTACATGTTCTTTCTGGTCTACGACGATTGCGAGCGGAAGGTGTTGCTGGTCGGTTCATTCAACTACCAGACCGAACTTGCCCGCGAGCGGGGCGAGATCGGGCCGGATCAGCGGCGCTACCATCTCGACCTGTTCGACCCCGAGGAACACCACACGATCGAGTTTCGCACGCAGGTTCCGCGTTACGAGGAAATGCGGGAGATGGCGCTCAATCTGTTGCGGTAGGGTTGGGGTGCGTGAGGGCCACATTGTCATTCTGACTGGTGCCGGGGTTTCGGCGGAATCGGGGTTGGGGACGTTCCGGGATGTGGGTGGGTTGTGGACGAAGTATGACTTCGCCGACGTGGCGACGCCGGAGGGGTATGCGCGGGATCCGGGTCTGGTGCTGGATTTCTACAATGCGCGCCGGGCCAATTGCCGGGGTGCCGAGCCGAATGCGGCGCATGCGGCGATCGCCCGGTTGCAGCGCGAGTATCAGGGCCGGGTGACGCTGGTGACCCAGAACATCGACGACCTGCACGAGCGTGGCGGATCGTCCGGGGTGATCCACATGCATGGCCAGATCCTGCGGGCGCTGTGTGCGGCATGCGGGCATCAATGGGGTTGGGCGGGCGCCATGGCGCTTGACGATCATTGCCATTCATGTGCCGCTGTCGGGACGGTCAGGCCCGACGTGGTGTGGTTCGGCGAGATGCCTTATCACATGGAGGAAATCTGGGCGCGGATCGCCGACAGCGACCTGTTTGCTGCCATCGGGACCTCCGGCTCGGTCTATCCTGCGGCGGGTTTTGTGGCCGATGCGCGCCACCGGGGGGCGCGGACGCTGGAGATCAATCTGGAGCCGTCGGAGAATGCCGCGGTTTTCGATCAGCGCCTGCTGGGGCCAGCGAGCGAGACGGTGCCGGATTGGGTGGCAGGGTTGCTGGGCGGCAGCGGGTAGCTATTTTTCCTATTGATTTCCCGGCCTTGAGCCGAGATCTTAAACTTTTTGGTGCGCAGTCGTTTGCAGGGGGTCGGGGTCCCGGGTCAAGCCCGGGAAAGTGGGCAAGCCGAAACGCAAAACGGCGCGGGTTGGGCCCGCGCCGCGTAATTTGGTTAGGCAGGGCGGGTCAGCCAGCGAGGGCTGCCGCGATATCCTTTTTCACCTTCAGCGCGTGCGGCGACAGTTCCTCGTCGTGGGCTTTGGCGAGGTACGCGTCGAGCCCGCCGCGATGATCGACCGTGCGCAGGGTCGAGGCGGCGATGCGGAACTTGAAGACGCGGCCGAGGGTTTCGCTCTGCAGGCTGACATCATTCAGGTTCGGCAGGAAACGTCGGCGGGTTTTGATGTTCGAGTGGCTGACCCGGTTTCCGGTCAGCACGCCTTTTCCAGACAGTTCGCAGCGACGTGACATCGTGTATTCCTTCTGAGCCAAGTGCGATCAAGGGAAGTCGCGGCGACCCGCGCCCGGACCCGTGATCGAGTAAATTCGAGAGTGCGGTGTCTACGCCGTCGGCCGGGGTTAGTCAAGCACGGCCGGGTCGGTTTGTGTGCTGCCTTTCAGGGTAGTTTGGCGCCTTTGAACATGGCGGCATTGCGCTGCCCGGCGATGCCCTCGTAGCGGGCCATATCGCGGTCGGTCAGGACGCCGCAGGGCGGTTTGGTCAGGATGAAATTGCCGTGCCGGTCCTGGCCCCGGACCAGCATCGCCGACATTGGCGTGCCGCCGGCGGTTTTCATGCGCGTGGCGATGTAGCGGATCGCCAAGCCGATGCGCCGGTCGTCCGAGGTGTTGGGCTCGGAGGCATGGAAGACCCGGCCGTGATGGAGCGAGAATTCGCCGGGGGCGAGAACCACATCGACCGCATCGCTCTCGTCGACGGCGACCGCCACCTCCTGGCCCCGGGTCAGCAGGTTCTGGTCGTCGAAGGTGTCGCGGTGGTCGACGATCTGGCGGTGCGAGCCGGGGACGAAGCGCATGCAGCCCGACGCAGGCGTTGCGGGCGAGAGGGCGACCCAGGCGGTGGCCTCGTCCTCGCCGTCCAGCCCCCAGTAATGCAGGTCCTGATGCCAGGTGACATAGTTCGACGAGCGGGGCTCCTTGATGAAGAACGAGGCGTCGAGCACCAGAATGTCCGGGCCAAGCACCGCCGCGGCCCGGTCGGTGATCGACGGCAGCCGGGTGATCTCGTCGACAAAATCGAGCACGATGTTGGAGTAGCGCCGGAGGGTTTTGCGCCGGGCCGGGTCGTCCTTGACCGCATGCTCGACGGCTTCAAGCCGGGCCCGATAGTCGGCGGCTTGCGCGGCGCTCATCGCCGGGTTCGGGAAGATGTAGCCGTCGCGAAGGAACTGGGCGGCAAGGGTTTCGGGGTTGTCCAGCATTGCGTTCTCCATCGGTATCCTCCGATCTTATTCACCGTCGCGGAGCAGCGCCAGCACGTGATCGGCGGCGTCTTCCGGCGGCAGGGTGCCGGTGGCGACCTGGGCTTCGAGTTCAGGCAGGCGTTTAGCGACGCCGGGGTGGGCATAGAACTGCTCGACCGCCCCGCGCTCGATCGCGTTGCGCATCCAACGCACTGCCTGTTCGGCGCGGTGGCGGGCAAACCAGCCGCTTTCGCGGCGCCAGGCATCCAGGGTGCGGATCCGGTCCCAGATGTCGGCCAGACCATCGCTGGTTAGCGCCGAGGCGGTAAGCGCCGCCGGAAAACCCTCCGGGTCGCGCTTGCGTTGGCGCATCAGGCGCAGCGCCCCTGCGTAGTCGGCGCGGGTGCCCTCGGCGACCGGCTTCAGTGCGCCGTCGGCCTTGTTGACCACCACCAGATCGGCGATCTCCATGATGCCGCGCTTGACGCCCTGCAATTCATCGCCGCCGGCGGGGGCCAGCAGCAGCACGAAGATGTCGGTCATCTCGGCCACCATGACCTCGGACTGGCCGACGCCGACGGTCTCGACCAGCACCACATCAAAGCCCGCCGCCTCGACCAGCCTGATCGCCTCGCGGGTGCGGCGGCCGACCCCACCAAGCTCCATCTGGCTGGGCGAGGGGCGGATGAAGGCATTGGTCGAGCGGGCGAGGCGCTCCATCCGGGTCTTGTCGCCGAGGATCGAGCCACCGGAGCGGGCCGAGGTTGGGTCGACCGCCAGCACCGCCACCTTCAACCCTTGCTCGACCAGCATCATCCCAAACGCCTCGATGAAGGTCGATTTGCCAACACCGGGCGTGCCCGAGAGGCCGATGCGGATGGCGCCAAGCTGGGTTTGGCCGATCGATTGGAGCAACATGCGGGTGGCGGCGCGGTGATCGGGCCGGGTCGATTCCGCCAGGGTGATGGCCTGGGCCAGCGCCCGGCGCTCGCCGGTTGCCAGGCGCCGGGCCAGGGCGTCGATCTGTGCTTGTGTCATGGCGTTCCCGGCTGGCTTATGATGTATCTGCCCCTTGTAACGGCTTCGGGGCATTTGGTGCAATTGAAGGTAGGCGCGGATGGGGCGGAAGGTTCTGGGCGGATTGCTGGTTTGCGCGGCAATGCTGGTGGCGATGCCTGGCGCCGGGGCAGGGGTGCCGGTGGTATCCAGCCACCGGGCCGTCTATGATTTCTATCTGGGCGGGATCTGGGCCGGTGAGATGGCGGTCGAGGCCGCGTTCAACAAGCGCCCTGACGGGGATGGCACCTACAGCGCAAGGGTCAAAGCACAGACCGCCGGGATTGTCGGGTTCTTCTTCACCGCCGGTGTCGTTGGCGAGGCCGTGGGCATGATTGACGTCGACGGGCTGTCGCCGCTGCGGTTCGTCGCCGATGCCTATGAGCTGACGCACCGCCAACAAGTCGAGATGTCCTATGGGAACGGGGCTTTGGAGATACGGGCGGAGCCTGCCTACCGAGTCCGGCCATGGTCGATGTCGCCGGAGGGCATGGAAGGTATCGCTGACCCGTTGAGCGCGTCATACGAGGCATTCGCGCCGGCCACGGCCGATGCGATTTGCAACCAGACCGCCGAGATGTTCGACGGATCGCGGCGCTGGGCGATCGCGATCGGCCCGCCACTGCGTGTTGGCGATCGGACCCGCTGCGATGCGGTCTATGTGCGGATCGCCGGGTTCAAGCCGAAGCTGATGGGAGCCGAGGCGCGGCGGCCCTTTGCGCTGTTCTACGAGCAACGCAGCGATGGGTTGTTCCATGCGGTTCGAGCGGTTGGCCAGACCTCGTTCGGGCTAGCAGTGCTGTTGTTGCGAGAATAGCTGTGGCGAGATCTCGCTCGAAAGAGGCCGCATGAAAGGGGGTCGCATCACTGTGCAACCGACGTTCCCGGCGCTTCCGATTGACGCCACCCTTCCGGCGCTGCTCGGCGCGTTGGAGAACGGGTGCAATGCGGTTCTGGCGGCTCCGCCGGGGGCCGGTAAAACGACACAGGTGCCGCTGGCGCTGCTGACTACGGGGTGGGCCGGTGCCGGGCGCATCCTGATGCTGGAGCCACGCCGCATTGCCGCCCGCGCCGCCGCCGAGCGGATGGCGGAGCTGTTGGGCGAGGCTGTCGGTGGCACCGTCGGCTACCGTATCCGAGGCGAGAGTCGGGTGTCGAAGGCGACCCGGATCGAGGTGGTGACCGAGGGCATCCTGACCCGAATGCTGCAAACCGATCCGGAACTGGCGGGGATCGCGGCAGTTCTGTTCGACGAGATCCACGAGCGCTCGATCCACACCGATCTGGGATTGGCGCTGGCGCTGGAGGTGCAAGGGGCGCTGCGGCCGGAGCTGCGGCTGCTGGCGATGTCGGCGACGCTGGATACTGGTGCTGTGTCGCGGGTGATGGGAAATGCGCCGGTGATCGAAAGCGCCGGGCGGATGTTTGCTGTCGAGACCCGCTGGCTGGAGCGTGCTTGGGCGAAACCGCCAGCCTCCAGACCAGAAGCGCGCGGGCCGCGGTTTGAGGATGCGGCGGCGGATCTGGTCTCGCGGGCTTTGGCGGAGGCCAGCGGTGATGCGCTGGTGTTCCTGCCCGGGGCGGGCGAGATCAACCGGGTTTCGGCTGCGCTGGGGCGGCGGCATCCGGAGGTGGTGCTGTGTCCGCTATACGGCGCATTGCCCTTTGCGCGGCAGCGGGCGGCGCTGTTTGCCGATCGTCAAGGCCGCCGCAAGGTCGTGTTGGCGACCGCCATCGCCGAAACTTCGCTGACTGTCGAGGGCATCGGCATCGTTGTCGATTGCGGCCGGGCGCGGCGGGCGCGGATGAACCCCGGCACCGGCATGTCGCGGCTGGTGACCGTGCCGGTTAGCCGGGCCGAGGCCAACCAACGGCGCGGCCGGGCAGGGCGGCTGGGGCCGGGGTTTTGCTATCGCATGTGGACGGAGGGCGAGGAGGGCGCCCTGTCAGCGTTCGCACCGCCGGAGATACTGGAGGCCGATCTGGCGCCGCTGGCGCTGGAACTGGCGCAGTGGGGGATTGATGATCCTGGCAGCATGGGTTTCCTCGAACAGCCTCCTGGCCTGGCGCTGGCCGAGGCGCGCAAGTTGTTGGCGGCGCTGGGGGCGCTGGATGGCGACGGGCGCATCACCACCCATGGCAAGGCGATGGCGGCGCAGCCGACCCATCCCCGCCTGGCCCATATGATGATCCGCGCCGGGGAGAGCGGCGAGGGCGCCGAGGCGGCGCTGATCGCGGCCTTGCTGGGCGAGCGTGATCCGCTGCGGGGCCAGATGCGCAATGGGGGCAGGCCGCCCGCCGATCTGGCGCTGCGGCTGGCGGGCTTGGGTGACCCGAAGCGGTTCGCGGCGGAACATGGGTTTGAGGTGGATCGGGCTGCGGTCGAGCGCATCCGAGCCGAGGCGCGGCGGTTGGTGCCGGGCAAGGCCGATCCGGTTAAGGCGGCCGCTAGGGTTGGGCAGCTGCTGTCGCTGGCGTACCCTGATCGGGTTGGGTTGCGGCGGCCCGGCGATGACCCGCGCTATCTGTTGTCGGGCGGGCGTGGTGCGGCGCTGGCGGCGGATGACCCGATGGCGGCACTGCGGCTGATCGTGGCCGCCGATCTGGAGGATACCGGGCGCGAGGCGACAATCCGGCTGGCCGCTGGGTTGTCGGAGGCGGATTTGCGGTCGTTGCATGGCGCGCAGATCGTGTGGCGAAATATCGCCGAATGGTCGCCGCGCACCCGTCAGGTCGAGGCCCGCAGCCGCGAGATGTTCGGCGCCGTCGCGCTGGCCGATCGCAAGTGGCGCGATGCGCCGCCGGAGATGCTGGGCGCGGCGCTGGCGACCGGTATCCGGGCGCTTGGGATTGCCGTTTTGGACTGGCCCAAGGGGGCGATGAGCCTGCGGGACCGCATCGAGTGGCTCCGTGCGCAGGGTGGTGGGTTGGCGGGGCGGCTGCCGGATTGGTCGGACGCCGGGCTGACCGCCAGCCTCGAACAATGGCTGACGCCGCACCTGAGCGGCATGCGCCGGGTCGAGGAGGCGGCGCGGCTGGACCTCGGCGCTCTGCTGCGGGCGACGCTCGATTGGGAGACACTGCGCGAGATTGACCGGGCCGCGCCGAACCATTTTGAGACGCCGCTGGGGGACCGGGTGGTGATTGACTATGGTAGTGGCGCCCCGGTGCTGTCGATCCGGGTGCAGGAGCTGTTCGGAGTCACCGTTCACCCGACGGCCGGCGACCCACCGATGCCGTTGGTGATCGAACTGCTGTCTCCGGCCCGCCGGCCGGTGCAGACCACCAGCGACCTGCCGGGTTTCTGGGCCTCGTCCTACGCGGAGGTCCGCAAGGAGATGCGGGCGCGTTATCCGAGACACCCGTGGCCCGAATATCCGGCCGGTGCCACGGCAACGCGGCGGGTGAAGCCGCAGGGGTAGACGGCCCTCAGACCAGGCCGCGGGCGAATTCGGCGATCCGGCTAAGGGCGTCGCGAAGCTCGGCATCGGGGATGGTCAGGGCGATGCGGAGGTGGCCAGCCGCGGCGCGGCCGAAGCTTTCGCCTGGCATTACCGCGATCCGTTGCGTCTCAAGCAGGCGGGAAGCAAATTCGTCGCCGGTGAGGCCGGTCTCGCGGATGTCCAGCATCAGGTACATGCCTCCCTGCGGTGGCACCGCCTTCACCCCGGCGGTATTGCCGATTGCCGCCGACGCCATCTGCGCCCGGTCGCGGTAGCGCGCGGCGATCGCGGCTTCGACCGCATCGGCCTGGGTCAGGGCATACAGGCCTGCGTCCTGGATGTAGCCGGGGATGCCATAGGTGGAAGTGGTTGCCAGATCACCGAGCCGTTCGATAACCAGGGCCGGACCAACGACCCACCCGAGCCGTGAGCCGGTCATGGCGTGGGATTTGGACAGCGAGCCGATGACCAGGCAGCGCTCCGCCATGCCCGGCAAATCGCGCGGGCTGAGATGGGCGCCGTCATGGACCTGGCCCTCGTAGAGCTCGTCCGAGATCACCCAGAGGTTGCGGCGGTGGCAGAGATCGGCCAGCGCCTCGAGCCGGCCGGGGTCATAGATCGCGCCGGTGGGGTTGTTGGGCGAGTTGATCAAGATCGCCCTTGTGTCCGGCTCAAGCGCCCGCTCGATTGCCGCGACATCGGGTTGAAAGCCCTGGTCGGCCGGGGTCTCGACGATGATCGGCCGGCCCGACGCTGCGCGGACGGTCTGGGCGAAGGTGGCGTAGAAAGGGTCGAGCACGATGCAGGATTGACCCGGATCGAGCAGCGCCATCATGCTGGCGAAGATAGCCGCCTGCCCGCCCGGGGTCACGATGATATTCTGGCGAGAGGCGGCGGTCGCGGTGCGTGACGTGACCCGCCGGGCGATGGCGTCGCGCAGAGCATCGGACCCCATGACGCCGGAATAGCCCAGATTGCCCGCGTCCATGCTGGCCTTCATGGCGTTGAGGATGCTGACATCGGTCTTGATGTCGTGATCCCCGACCGACAGCATTGTTACGGGCACGCCAGAGGCCTGCAATTCCCGGCCTCGATAGTGGATCGACCAGCCGTCGTCGGCGCCGCCAACAACTGATTTGATACGTTTTGAGAGTTCCATCGCCGCCCTCTAACCAGAAGGACCGCCCCTGTCGGGGCGGCCCGCCCTCTCACCAAAAGGACCGCCCCTGTTGGGGCGGCCCGTGTATTTTGATATTCAGAAGCCCTAGCAGGATGCTCCGCCGGAGCGCAACCTGCCGTCGCCGGGTTTAGCCACCAACTGCCAGCGGCACGAAGCGCAGATCGCCACCGCTTTGGATCAGGAGCAGGACCGACTTGCGTCCAGCCGTGATCGCGTCGGCGACGCGGGCATCAACCTCAGCGGGTGAGCCAACCGGCTCCTGCCCGACCTCGACGATAATGTCGCCGGCACTGATACCCTTTTCGCCGGCCGAGCCGCCACTCGCGACATCGATGACGACGACGCCACTGACATCGTCAGGAATGCCGAACTGAGCGCGAAAATCTGCGGAGAGCGTCCCAAGCGTCAGGCCGAGCTCGGGGAGTTCGAGCGCGTCACTGACCGGGCTATCGGGTTCAGATGCTTTCGCGGTGACCGGAGCGTTCTCCTCCTCAAGCAACGCGATGGTTATCAAAAGCGTCTCGGTCTTGCCCTTGCGGAACAGCACGACCCGCACGGCCTTGTCAACGGCGGTTTCGGCGACCATGCGAGGCAGGTCGCGCATCAGAACGACATCCTTACCGTCAAACTTAATGATGACGTCGCCGGGCTCAACCCCACCAGAAGCGGCGGGGCCGCCCTCGGTCACGTCGGCAACCAGCGCGCCCATGGCTTTTTCCATGCCCAACGCTTCGGCCATCTCGTCGTTGACCGACTGGATCCGCACGCCAAGCCAGCCGCGCCGGGTCACGCCGAATTGACGCAGTTGATCGATCACGCCCTTGGTCAGGTTAGCTGGAACCGAGAAGCCGATGCCAATCGAGCCGCCGGTTGGCGAAATGATCGCCGAGTTCACCCCGATGACCTCGCCTGCCATGTTGAACAGCGGCCCGCCAGAGTTGCCCTTGTTGATGGCGGCGTCGGTCTGGATGAAATCGTCATAGGGGCCAGCGTTGATGTCGCGATTGCGGGCCGAGACGATGCCGGCCGAGACCGACCCGCCGAGGCCGAACGGATTGCCGATGGCGAGGACCCAGTCGCCGACCCGGATTGCATCGCTGTCACCAAAATTGACGAAGGGCAGCGGCGCCGTGGGTTCGACTTTCAGGAGCGCGATGTCGGTCTTCGGGTCGGTGCCGATAAGGGTCGCGGTCAAAGACAGGCCATCCGGGAAGTTCACGGTGATCTCGTCGGCCTCCTCAATGACGTGGTTGTTGGTGACGATGTAACCCTCGGCACTGACGACAAAGCCCGAGCCCAGGGACTGCACGGTCTGCGGCGCGCGCGGCTGGCCGTTCTCGAAGAAGTCGCGAAACAGATCCTCGAACGGACTTCCCTCGGGCAGCGGTGGTCCTTCGCGCTGGGGCGCCTGTTGAACGGTCTGCGCGGTCGAGATGTTGACCACGGCCGGGCTCAATTTCTCAGCCAGATCAGCGAAGCTGGCGACTGGCTGCGCCACCGCCGGGCCGGTCGGGATGCCGAGCAATGCAATGGCGAAAATCACGGCGGCCATGGCGCGCACAAGCGGCGACATGATCCGGTGACCGGAGATCGATGGGCGGGTCAGTGGATACTTCAAGGTCTACTCTCCTCTGGCTCGGGCGGCGCGAGCAGCCCCTGTCGCTATTTTGGCGATCTGTTGCGTCGGTACGAGGGCCGAATTCAGCTTTTCATACCGCCGAGAAACAATTGCCGGGTCATCCTCGCACCAGAAGATACATCGCACTTCCGGATACGGCCATCACAATTCCGATAATTCGCATCTGCCGCGACCCAATTCCGTCCAGGGCCGAAAGTAACTCTGGCAGCGATGATGCGAAAATCATCGCTGCCAGACCTTCGAAGACCAGAACCAGGGCTAGGGCCGCGAGCAGATCCATGCCGCCGTCACCCCATCCGCCTATTTCGGCGGCGCCAGGTTGTCGGATTTCAAGTAGTCGAAGAACTCGCTGTTCGGTGAGATCACCAGGGTCGAGTTTTCGCCCTTGAGCGCCCGCTCGTAGGCGCGCATCGAACGGTAGAAAGCAAAGAACTCCGGATCCTTGCCATAGGCGCTGGCGTAAATCGAGTTGCGTTCGGCATCCGACAGGCCGCGGATCACCTCGGCTTGGCGTTGGGCTTCGGAGACCAGTTCGACCGCCCCACGGTCGGCGGTGGCGCGAACCTCCTGGGCACGCTCCTTGCCGCGGGCACGTTCGTCCGCCGCCTCGCGCTCGCGCTCGGCGTTCATCCGGCCGAAGGTGGCGTTGAGGTTCTGCTCCGGCAGATCGGCGCGACGGATGCGCACATCAATGATCTCGACCCCTAGATTGGTCGCCTGAGCAATTGCCGCAGCTCGAATGCGAGTCATCAACACGGTCCGCTCGGGGCTGAGAACATCGGCCGAGTTGACCGAGCCCAACACCTCACGCAAGCTGGCGTTCAGAATGCGCTCGAGTCGGGGCAGCGCCGCCGCCTCGGTCTGCACCGCTTGACGGAACTCGACCACATCGGTGATACGCCAGCGCGCAAAGGCATCGACCACCAACCGACGTTCGTCGGCAGGGGTGACCTCCAGCGCCGAGGTCTCCACCGGCAGGACCCGGCTATCGTAATAGGCCACGTCCTGGATGAACGGGATCTTGAACCCAAGGCCCGGCTCGGTCTTGATCTGCTTGACCGCACCAAATTGCAGCACCAGCGCCTGCTTGCGCTCGTCGACGATGAAGACCGAGGACAGCACGCCGATCAGCGTGACGATGACGATGGCGGCAATGACGGGAAGGATGCGGATCATTTTGTCTCTCCCCGGCGAAGTTCGTTCAACGGCAGGTAGGGCACCACGCCCTGGCCGCCGGTACCGCCGACGTTGTCGTCGATGATGATCTTGTCGACATCGCCCAGAACCCGCTCGATGGTCTCGAGGTAGATCCGCTTGCGGGTCACCTCGGGGGCCAGGACGTATTCGTTGTAGACCGACTCGAAGCGTGCCGCCTCGCCCCTGGCATCGTTGACCACCTGGGCGCGGTAGCCCTCGGCCTCCTGCAGAAGCTGGGCGACCTGACCACGGGCGCCAGCCAATTTCTGATTGGCGTAGGCTTCAGCGCGTTTTTCCTCGGTGTCGCGGTCCTGTTCGGCAGCCTGGACGTCGCGGAAGGCATCGATCACCTGCGGCGGGGGATCGGCACCATCGAAGTTGACCCGGACGATGTTGACGCCGGATTCGTAGCTGTCGAGGGTTGACTGGATCAGCTCCTGCACCTCCTGGCTGATCGCGGCGCGGTCGCGGCTGAGGATCGCCTTGAGTCTTGAGCGCGCGATGACATCGCGCATGGCCGATTCCGAGACCGCCTGGATGGTCTGGTTCGGTTCGGCCAGGTTGAACAGGAACAGGTCCGGGCGCAGGATGTTCCAGACCACCTGGAAGTCGATATCGACGATGTTGGCGTCGCCGGTCAGCATCAGCCCCTGTTCGGCGCTGCGCACCCGGCCGGACTGTTTCTCGGTGCCGATATCGATGGTGTTCTCGCGGGTGACCGCGAGGATTTCGTAGGTGATGAAGGGCCAGGGCGCGATATGCAACCCGGGATCGGTGGTTCCATTGTATTTTCCGAGAAACAGCTCGACCGCCTTTTCCTCGGGTTTGACCGAATAGAACGACTGCATCAGCCAGGCAAAGGCCAGCACGACGGGGATAGCAAACAGTATCCGGCGATCCATCTGCGGGCCGTCGCCGCGGTCGCCACCGCCGCCCTTGCGACCGCCGCCCTTGCCGCCGAGGACGACCCTGAGTTGCTCGCGGCCCTTGCGCAGCAGGTCGTCGAGGTCCGGGCCTTGTCCGCCGCCACCACCGCCGCCACCGCCCCAGGGGCCCTTGCCGCCGCCACGATCGCCACCGCCGCCCCAGGGACCGCCGCCGCCACCGTTATTGCTGTTGTGGGATATTCTGTCGTTGAAGCTCCGCATGGAGTTCGCCTCGCATTATTTTTGTCCGGGCTTCTTTAACAGGGTTTTGGCCCCGGATGCCATACCCTGAACGCACCTCAGGACACTTGGGAACTATTCCGCCAGCTTCAACCCCCATCATGGTGCTGGCGATTCAGGACGATACCGGCTGGCGCATGGTCACCAGTTCCTCGGCTGCGGTCGGATGCACGGCAACGGTGCGGTCGAATTCTTCCTTGGTGGCACCCATTTTCACAGCAATTCCGGCAAGCTGAATCATCTCGCCTGCTGCCGGGCCGACGATATGCACGCCAAGCACCTTGCGGCTGTCCTTGGCGACTAGGATCCGCATCAGCATCTTCTCGTCGCGCCCGGCGATGATGTTCTGCATCGGCCGGAAGGCGGCGCGGTAGACCTCGATCGGGCCGGTCTCGCGGGCCTGCGCTTCGGTCATGCCGACGGTGCCGATCTCGGGCTGGGTGAAGACGGCGGTGGCGACCTGGGAATGGTCGGCCTTGGTCGGGTTGGCGCCGAAGATCGTATCGGCGAAGGCGGCGCCCTCGCGGATCGCCACCGGGGTCAGCGCCAGCCGGTCGGTGACGTCGCCGACCGCAAAGACCGACGGCACCGATGTCTGCGACCATTCATCGACCGCCACCGCGCCATTGCGGCCAAGCTTGACGCCAAGCTCGCTCAGGCCAAGTCCGGCGGTGTTGGGAACGCGTCCGGTGGCGTAGAGCACCAGCCCGGCCTCGCGGCATTCGCCGGATTCGAAATGCACCTCCAGATGCCGCGCCACGCGATCGATGTGGGCGACGTCCTCGTTCAGCAGAAAGTCGATGCCGCGTTCGCGCATTGCCGCCTGAACATGGGCGCGGACGTCGTCATCGAAGCCGCGCAAGATCAGCTCGCGGCGGTAGACCTGGGTGACGTGGCTGCCGAGCCCGTTGAAGATGCCGGCGAACTCGCTGGCGATGTAGCCACCGCCGACGATCACGACGCGCTTCGGCAGGCGTTCGATGTCAAAAACCTCGTTCGAGGTGATCGCCAGGTGACCGCCCGGAATGTCCGGCACGAAGGGGGTGCCGCCGGTGGCGATCAGGATGTGTTTGGCGGTGAACTCGCGGCCATCGGCGAGCCAGACCGAGTGCGGGCTGGTGACCGCGGCGCGCTGGTGGATCAGGGTCACGCCAGCCGTTTCCAGATTGGATTTGTAGATGCCTTCCAACCGGGTGATCTCGGCGTCTTTGGCATTGCGCAGCTTCGACCAGTCGAACCCGGTCTTGCCGACAGTCCAGCCGAACCCGGCGGCATCGGCGAAATGTTGTGAGTAGGACGAGGCGTAAACCAGCAGCTTTTTCGGCACGCAGCCGCGAATGACGCAGGTGCCGCCGTAGCGGAATTCCTCGGCCAACGCGACCTTGGCGCCGTAGTTGGCCGACATCCGGGCGGCGCGAACGCCACCGGAGCCGCCGCCGATGACGAAGAGGTCGAAGTCGAAGCCGGTCATGGCAGTGTCCTCCAAGGGCGCGCGATGACCCGCGCCGTTCCATCCGGCTCGCCCACCACAATCGCCGAGGCGATGCCGCAGAAGAGGCCGGTCTCGACAACGCCGGGGATGGTGTTCAGTTCTGCGTTCAACCGGGCCGGGTTGCCGATGCGACCAAGTTCGAGGTCGACGATGTAGTGCCCTTCATCGGTGATGTAAGGGGTGTTGTTGCCGCCGCGGGTCTGCATGGTCCGGTTGGCGACGTCGTGGCGCGCGAGCAGTTGTTCGATCAGCCGCATGGTCGTGGAGGCACCGAAACGCACCAGTTCGACCGGCAGCGGGAAGGCGCCCAGCGTCGCGACCTGTTTCGAGGGGTCGGTGATGACCACCATGCGATCGGAAGCCGAGGCGACGATTTTCTCTTGTAGCAGGGCGCCGCCACCGCCTTTGATCAGGTTCAGGTTGGCGTCGAATTCGTCGGCGCCGTCGATGGTCAGGTCGAGCCAGCCGGCCTGGTCGAGCGTGGTCAGCGGGATGCCCAGCGCCTCGGCCTGCGCCCGGGTGCCGCTAGAGGTCGGGACGCCGGTGATCCGCAGCCCCTCGGCGCGCATCCGCTGAGCCAGCAGGTCGACGAACCATTTCGCGGTCGAGCCGGTGCCGAGGCCGAGCTTCATGCCGTCCTCGGCGAATTCGAGCGCCCTGGCGGCGGCGGCGCGCTTGCCCCGTTCGGCGGGAGAGAGATCGTCGGTCATATCGGCTCCCGGACGGGTTGGCGGGGGATTCGCCCCCATGATAGCGTCTGAGCCGCGTCGCGCCAGCGGGGACAGGTGTCGAGATCAGGCAATCTGGCGGCAGAGCGATACTATATGGAACGGGAAACCTTACCCATGGGAGTCGCCCGGCATGTTTCTCAGCATTTTCGATATCTTCAAGATCGGCATCGGGCCGTCCAGCTCGCATACCATGGGGCCGATGGTGGCAGCGGGGCGGTTCCTGGCCGATCTGGCCGGTGGGGCGCGAAAGATCCCTGGTGCCGGGACGGTAGCGCGGCTGGAATGTCGGCTGCACGGGTCGCTCGCCTTCACCGGCAAGGGGCACGCGAGCGACCGGGCGGTGATTCTGGGGCTGGCCGGGTTCATGCCCGACACTCTGGACCCAGCCAAGGCCGGTGCAATCGAGGCGCGTATCCGCGACGAGAAACGCCTGAGCCCACCGGGGTTGGACGAGATTGATTTCGACGCCGACCGCGATCTGATCTTTGACTTTGGGCCTGCCTTGGCGCTGCACGCCAATGCGCTGGTGCTGTCGGCTTATGACGCAGTGGGCAACCTGCATCTGCGCGAGACCTATTATTCCATCGGCGGCGGCTTCGTGAAGACCGGCGCCGAGATGGCGGCCGCCGACAGCCCAGAGGCACCAGGGCCAAACGAAGGCGCGCCCTACCCGTTCGCCAATGCGGCGGAAATGCTGGAGATGGCGGCACGTTCGGGTCTGTCGATTGCGGCGATGAAGCGGGCCAATGAGGAGACCCGGATGAGTCGGGCCGAACTGGACCGCGGCATCGACCGGATCTGGGGGGTGATGAGCAATTGCATGGATCGCGGGATGGCCGTGGGCGGCATCCTGCCGGGCGGGCTGAACGTGCGCCGCCGCGCCCATGCCATTCACGAGCAGTTGCTGGCCGAGCGGGGCCGCAACCAGCAGCAGCCGCATGTGGCGAACGACTGGCTTTCGGTCTACGCCATGGCGGTGAACGAGGAGAATGCGGCTGGCGGCCAGGTGGTGACGTCGCCGACCAATGGGGCGGCCGGGGTGTTCCCAGCCGTGGTGCGCTATTACCGCGACCATATCATCGGATCGACCGAGGCCGGGCAGCGCGACATGTTCCTGACCGCCGCCGCGATCGGCGGGCTGGTCAAGCACAATGCCTCGATCTCGGGGGCCGAATGCGGTTGCCAGGCCGAGGTCGGATCGGCGGCGGCGATGGCGGCGGCGGGGCTGTGTGCCGCCATGGGTGGCTCGCCGGAGCAGGTCGAGAATGCCGCCGAGATTGCGCTGGAGCATCACCTCGGCATGACCTGCGATCCGGTCAGGGGGCTGGTTCAGGTGCCGTGCATCGAGCGCAACGGGCTGGGTGCGATCAAGGCGGTGTCGGCTGCATCTTTGGCATTAAGAGGCGACGGCAAGCATCTGGTATCATTGGACGCCTGCATCAAGACGATGCGCGAGACCGGGGCCGACATGAGCACCAAATACAAGGAAACCTCGTTGGGCGGGTTGGCGGTCAACGTGCCGGATTGCTGATTGCGCCAACGAGTGAGCCCAGCGCCTCACGCTCCAGCATCACCAGCGCGCCGGGGCTGTCGAAGGCGATCTCGATCAGTGGCTGGTTGGCCTGGTTGGAGGTGCCGATCTTATGGCCTGGCGCCATCGCCAGCCCGTCGATCGGCCAGACCAGGCCGCGCGAGTGGGTCGCGGTGACCGGCAGGAGCGGGTAGATCGAGACCCGGGCGCCCGGCGTCACCGCCAATCGCAGGGTGGCGACGGGCGGCACCAGCGCGCAGACCTCACGCTCGCCTATCAGCACGATGCGCTTTTGCGGATAGCGCAGCAGGGCGTTGAAGACCGCCAGCGTGTGGTCAATCCGCAGGCCGGTAAAACCCACCGCCAGATAAAACGGTGCCTCGGTGGCGTAGAGGCATTTCTCGAAGTCGGTGGTCTCCTGTTCGGCCAGATGCACGAAAGCCGCCGGGCCGGCCCGCCAGCGTTCCGGGTCGGTGATCGAGTCCATGTCGCCGATGATGGCACGGGGATCGAGCCGCATCGCCGCCAAATGGTCGGCGCCGCTGTCGGCCGCGATCAGGATCGGTGCGAATCGGCGGGCCGTTTCGACCATCGCAAGATCGAGGGCACCCGCACCGACAAGGGTGACGGCGGCATCGAAACGTAATGGCAACTTGTTCATGGCACATGTTGTGCGGGGGGTGGT
Organism: Thermohalobaculum sp.; assembly: GCA_035527255.1. GTDB lineage: Bacteria > Pseudomonadota > Alphaproteobacteria > Rhodobacterales > Rhodobacteraceae > Thermohalobaculum. The sequence goes on from DATLAW010000241.1 coordinate 19,543, forward strand.
GGCACCGGTCAATCCCCCGGTCGATTGCCGCTTCGCCCGCAAGCGTATCCACTTTGGCCAAGCCGCAACCTTGACGGTGAAAGTAAAATGCGCGACTCTGGCTGCAATACTCTGTTGTTTCAGGATTTCACGAGAGGGCGCTCTATGTCCGGCACGACCAAGCGGTTGGATATTCAGTTCGGGGCATTCGCCTGTTCGGTACAGGGATTTGATGACCCGGTGCTGCCAGTGCAACAGGTGCTTCAGGCTTTGCAGAATTTGCTGGAGGAAACGCCGGAACTTGGCGACGCCGGCATTCAGTTCGATGCCGGGGCGATCGAGCGGTTGATCGGAGAGGTCGCGCGCCGGGCTGACCTGGATGAGAGAAATATCGAGATCGTACCCGGCCTGATCATTGTTCATCGTGGCGATGCCTCGGCGCCCGGGTCCGCAGAAGTTGATGATTACGTTCGTGATCAGGAGAGTGAAGGCTGGGCACACTTTGATGCCAGTGGTGCCGATCGCGGTGGTATCGAATCCAGGAAAATGGCCAAGCCGGAAGACACCGGCGACACGCCCGCATATGTCAACATCTTCTCATCTTCGACCGCTTCTGACGGCAATGCCACAGCAAACTCAGGCTCGGGGTTGTTCTCAGCATCCTCCGATTACCAACCCGATCCAACCGATGATCGTGACGCCGACGATCAGCCTGGCGATCACCCGGTCCAGAACGTCTTTGCTGACGCCGATAGCACCTCCGACGGCGACATTTTCGCTGACCTGATGGCCGAGGACGGCGAAGCGGAATCCAAAAATCAGCGCGCGTCGATCAACTTCTTCTCGGACCAGCAGCATATGGAGCCGGAGGCGGATGACATTGGAAGCGAGCCCGTAGCGATCCCCGAAGCACCGGTTGAGCCGGGAGCGGAACGGGGCGAATCGCTGTTCGGCGGGTCGGATGAGCAGCCCGATGTGGTTGATATTGACGAAGGATATACGGCGGCTGGGCTAGCCCAAGTCGCCGAAGCCAAGTCCGTCGCGGAATTGATCGTCAGCGCCGCTGCCTGGATGGTATTGATCCAGGGCAAGCACACTTTCTCGCGAAGCGAAGTTGTAGATGTGTTTGAGAAAATGCCGGGTGAGCACAAAAAAACGCTGGAAGCTCGGATCAAGGGCTTTGGCAAGGCAGTACGCAACGGCCAGCTGGTTCTGATCGAAGCGGGCGTGTTTGGTCTGTCGAATACTGAACTGGAGCGGTTCCAGCGCCTGCTTTAGGCGTCACTCCTGATTCGGCGGAAGATCGGGATCGGCGCGGCCAACACCCTTAAAAACCGCCTTGAATGGCAGCGCCCAAAGAAATCCCAATACCAGATAAATCGCCACTTCGAGGACGATATGCGGCCGGTCGATCCGGCCGACGATCGTGACCGCAAGCACGATATAGACCGGCAGGCCGACCAGCAGCAGCACGAGAGACAGGATTCGTTTGGTCCGGTAGGTCATTGATTTCCCGTGTTTGCTTGATTAGTCGCGGAACGGATCGGTCACCAGGATGGTATCGTCGCGTTCCGGGCTGGTCGACAGCAGGGCTACCGGGGTTTCGATCAGCTCCTCGACCCGCTTGACGTATTTGATCGCCTCGGCCGGCAGATCGAGCCAGCTGCGGGCGCCAAAGGTGCTGCCCTTCCAGCCGGGCATGGTCTCGTAGATCGGCTCGACCCGGGCCTGCTGGGCGGCGGCGGTCGGCAGGTAGCCGATCTCATCGCCGTCCAGGCGGTAGCCGGTGCAGATCTTCAATTCCTCGAAGCCATCGAGCACGTCGAGCTTGGTCAGCGCGATGCCGTTCATGCCCGAGGTGGTGCAGGTCTGGCGCACCAGGGCCGCATCGAACCAGCCGCAGCGGCGCTTGCGCCCGGTGACGGTGCCGAACTCCTTGCCGCGCTCGCCCAGCCGTTGGCCGATTTCGTTCTCCAATTCGGTCGGGAACGGGCCGGCTCCGACCCGGGTGGTGTAGGCCTTGACGATGCCGAGCACGAAGTCGATCGCGCCCGGTCCCATGCCGGTACCGGCGGCGGCCATGCCAGCGAGCGTGTTGGACGAGGTGACGAAGGGATAGGTGCCGAAATCCACGTCGAGCAGGGCGCCCTGCGCGCCTTCGAACAGGATGCGGCTGCCGGATTTTCGCTTCTCGTTCAATATCTTCCACACTGGCGCTGCATATTGCAGGACCTGCGGGGCGATCTCCAGCAGGGACGCCTTCAGTGCCGCCCCATCGACCTCGGCCAAGCCAAGGCCGCGGCGAAGCGCGTCGTGGTGGATCAGCAGGCGGTCTATGCGGGCGTCCAGAGTCGCCTCGTCGGCCAGATCGGCGACCCGCACGGTTCGGCGCCCGACCTTGTCCTCATAGGCCGGACCAATGCCGCGCCCGGTGGTGCCGATCGCGGCGATCGAGTTCTGGTTTTCTCGGGCCCGATCAAGCTCGCCATGTACCGGCAGGATCAGCGGAGTGTTCTCGGCGATCAGAAGGTTTTCTGGTGTGATTTCAATGCCTTGACCGCGCAGCCGATCGATCTCGGCAATCAGCGCCCAGGGGTCGAGCACGACGCCGTTGCCGATGACGCTGAGCTTACCGGGCCGCACGATGCCCGACGGCAGCAAGGAGAGCTTGAAGACCTTGCCGTTGATGACGAGAGTGTGCCCGGCATTGTGGCCGCCCTGAAAGCGGGCGATGACATCCGCCCGCTCGCTCAGCCAATCGACAATCTTACCTTTGCCCTCGTCGCCCCACTGGGCGCCGACAACCACCACATTGGCCATACGCGCATCTCCTGAATTAACGCGCCCTTATAGGGAATGCGCCGATCCGGGGAAAGGCACGAATCTGCGTTGTTTAAGCGCGGTCAAAGCTTCTTGTGGCTGCCGTCGCAAAGCGGCTGGTTGCCGGAGTGCTTGCAGCCGCAGAAAAACACTTTGCCGTCCTTCTCGGCCATGTATTTGACCGGGGTGATGGTGGTCGGCTTGTGGCTGCCATCGCAAAAGGGCTGGTTCTTCGAGCGCCCGCAGGCGCACCAGAAATAGGCTTTGCCTTCGGTGACCTCGACGGGGTAGGGAGCTGTCAGGGGAGTGATGGGGGTGTCGGACATGGGGGATCTCCGGGGCTGCTGGGAGGGACATCTGTGCATTGGTTGGGGGTGGGGTCAAGGTGGGGATGGTTGGGCGCGGTCAATTGCGAGAGACGGAGGCGGGTTACCAGCGCCCGATACGCAGCGAGTGCCGGGGCTATCTCGCTGCATTGGTTCAGTGGCACGTCCAGAATGATGATGCCCCCCCGCCTCAGAACACCAGCGCCCGCGCCTCACGGACCTGCGGTAGGGCCTTGATTTCGGCCAGCGTCGCCGGGCTTAGCGGCTCGTCCACACCCAGCAGCGCGATGGCGTTGCCGCCCTTCTCGGCCCGGCCCAGGGCAAAGGTGGCGATGTTGATGCCGAGATCGCCCAGCTTGGTACCCAGCGCGCCGATGAAGCCGGGCATGTCCTCGTTGCGGGTGTATAGCATCAGGGGCCACGGCCCGCCCGCTCGCCGTTCGCCAAAGCATTATCTTCGGCACGAAGGCCGTTTATCGCGACCGTCGAGGGGCTGGAATGATGGAGGATGTTCCGCCGCTTGCCGCCTCGGCCTTCGCGCCAAAGATGTGGCTGCGGAATTGTTCTGAACCGCCGTATTCTTGGCCACAGAAATATTTATTTCCGCGATCTGGAAAAGGTTGGTCACCATAGCCATTTGCTTCGATGGAGACGCGCAAACAACCGTCGTCTCCGGCTCTGATCATCGATCAGATCCAACGGTTCCGGAAGAGGAAATCAAAAAATGATGCGGAAACTCTGTTTGGTTCTTGCAACCAGCGCGATCGGCGTGACGGGCGCCGCGTACGCGGCTTCGTTCGCCGACATCGATTCGAATGCGGACGGCACGATTAATGCCGAAGAATTTGCCGCAGCGTATCCTGAGGTTGCTGAGGACGCGTGGACTACCGCCGACGCTAATGGTGACGGTATGCTGAGTGAGGAAGAGCACATCGCCGCAGTTGCGGATGGGCTGCTTTCCGCCGAATGAAACGTAGCACGTAGATGCCTCCGCCGCCACACTGGCGGCGGACGGTCCATTTTGAGAAACGAAAAGCCCAAAGCAACCCGCCTTCCACACCGATCAATTGCCGTGCCTGTTCAACTGGGCCAATTTTACCGGTAATGCCGACGATCGAGTGACTGCGTGGCACCCCGTCAAAACACCAGCGCCCGCGCCTCGCGCACCTGCGGCAGCGCCTTGATCTCGGCCAGCACCGCCGGGGTAAGACCCTCATCGACGCCGATCATCGCAATGGCGTCGCCGCCCTTCTCGGCCCGGCCGAGGGCGAAGGTGGCGATGTTGATCCGCAAATCGCCGAGCTTGGTTCCCAGCGCGCCGATATAGCCCGGCACGTCGTTGTTGCGGGTATAGAGCATGTAGGGCTGCGGCTCGGCCTCGAGATCGATGCCGCGGATCTGGATGAAGCGCGGCTTGCCGTCGGAAAACACCGTCGCGGCGATCGAGCGGGTTTTTGCGGCGGTTTTCACCTCGAGCCGGATGTAGGAGCCATAGGCTCCCTGCGCATCGCGGCGGGTCTCGGAGATGTTGATGCCGCGCTGGCGGGCCATCACCGGGGCCGAGACCATGTTGACGGTGCCCTCGCCCATCTGCGGGGTCAGCAGGGCTGCGGTCAGGGCTGCGGTCAACGGCTTGAGGTTCAGCTCGGCGACCCGGCCGACATATTCGATCTCGATGGCCTCGATCGCCTCCTCGGTCATTTGCCCGGCGAAGCTGCCGATGACCTCGGCAATGCGGACCCAAGGGCGCAGGATCGGCGCCTCCTCGGCGGTGATCGAGGGGGCGTTGATGGCGTTGGAGATGGCGCCGTGCAGCAGGAAATCGGACATCTGCTCGGCCACTTGCAGGGCAACGTTCTCCTGCGCCTCCGAGGTGGCGGCACCGAGATGCGGGGTGACGATGATGTTCTCGAGCCCGAACAGCACGTTCATAGTGGCCGGCTCGACGGCAAAGACATCGAAAGCGGCGCCGGCGAGGTGGCCAGATTTGATGGCATCTGCCACCGCCACCTCGTCAACCAGCCCGCCACGGGCACAGTTGATCAGCCGGGCGCCGGGTTTCATTTTGGCGATCCGGGCGGCGGACAGGATATTGGCGGTCTTGGCGGTTTTCGGCAGATGCAGCGAAACGAAATCAGCCCGGGCGAGAAGCTGGTCGATTTTCTCGATTTTCTCGACCCCCAGTTCGCGGGCCCGGATCTCGCTGAGGAATGGATCGAACGCGATCACCTTCATCTTCAACCCGATGGCGCGGCTGGCGACCACCGAGCCGATATTGCCGCAGCCGACCAGGCCGAGCGTTTTGCCGGTGATCTCGACCCCCATGAATTTCGATTTTTGCCACTCGCCGGCATGGGTCGAGGCGTTGGCCTGGGGGATCTGCCGGGCTGTCGCGAACATCATGGCGATGGCATGCTCGGCGGTGGTGATCGAATTGCCAAAGGGGGTGTTCATCACCACGATTCCCTTGGCCGAGGCGGCGGCGAGGTCGATGTTGTCGACGCCGATCCCGGCCCGGCCGATGACCTTGAGATTGTCGGCCTTGGCGATGATCGCCGCCGTCGCCTTGGTGGCAGAACGCACGGCGAGGCCGTCATACTGACCGATTACCTCGGCCAGTTTCGCCGGATCCTTGCCGAGGTCAGGCTGGAAATCGACCTCGATGCCATGGTTGCGGAAGATCGCGACCGCCTGGTCGGAAAGTTCGTCGGATATCAGCACTTTGGGCATTTGGTCGCTCCTTGTCGCCGCCGGTTCCGTTTGACTGTGGCAACGGACACCGGACCGGGAATTCTTGCTGTTTTGTCCCCTCTCCCCACTTGGGGGAGGGTTAGGGAGGGGCACTTTCAAGCCGCCAGCCGGTCAGCCATGGCCACGGCGAAGGCCCAATCGAGCCAGGGGGTCAGGGCCTCGATATCCGTCGTCTCGACGGTGGCGCCGCACCAGATGCGCAAGCCCGGTGGTGCATCGCGGTGGGCGCCAATGTCGAGCGCGGCGCCTTCGGCTTCCAACAGGCCGACCATGCGCTTGACGAAGGCCCGCTGCGCCGCGTCGTCCAGCGTCTGGAAGTCCAGATCGGCGATCTTCAGGCAGACCGAGGTGTTGGAGCGCGCCGTCTGGTCACCGACCAGATTCTCGACCCATCCGGTGCGGTCAACCCAACCCTGCAGCGCCACGAAATTGGCATCTGCGCGGGCGACCAGCCCGGGCAGTCCGTTAACCTCGTCGGCCCAGTCCAGCGCGTCGATATAGTCGGCGACACACAACATCGAGAGGGTGTTGATGGTCTCGCCAGCGAAGATGCCGTCGATCAGCTTTCCGCCCTTGGTCAGGCGGAAGACCTTTGGCAGCGGCCGGTCGGGGGTGTAGCTTTCCAGCCGTTCGACAGCGCGCGGGCTGAGGACCAACATGCCGTGCGCCGCCTCGCCGCCCAGCGCCTTCTGCCACGAGAAAGTGACCACATCGAGCTTGGGCCAGTCGAGGTTCTGGGCGAAGGCCGCCGAGGTGGCATCGCAGATCGTCAAGCCCTCGCGATCGGCGGCGATCCAGTCGCCGTTGGGCACACGGGCGCCGGATGTGGTGCCGTTCCAGGTGAAGATGATGTCGGCCTGCACGCGCACAGCGGTCAGGTCCGGCAGCGCGCCGTATGCGGCCTCGATGACCCGGCAGTCGTTGATCTTCAGCTGATTGCACACGTCCGAGGCCCAGCCGTTGCCGAAGCTTTCCCAGACCAGCACGTCGACCGGACGGGGGCCAAGCAGCGACCACATTGCCATCTCGAAGGCGCCGGTGTCGGAGCCGGGGACGATGCCGACACGGTAGCCGTCCGGTACGCCCAGCAACCGCGCGGTGCGGTCGATGGCGTCCTTGATCTGCGCCTTTGGTTTTGCCGCGCGGTGCGAGCGGCCAAGGAAGGCCATGGCGGCAACCATTTTGGCCGACCATCCGGGGCGTTTGACGCAGGGACCTGATGAGAATTCAGCACGCGCAGGCAAGATCTGCGGCTTTTGGGGGCCATACGACCCTTCGGGGAACGTCATGAGACGCGCTCCTTCGTCAGGGCGAGATTGTTGAGCTGGCCGCCGCTCGCCCATTCCCGGCGACAGGCCCGCTGTCCAGATAGGGCGAATGCGGGGTGCCGTCAACGAGGAAAATGGTCGGTTTAGGTGAGTAAATCGTCGCAGGTGAGACATGAGAGCAAGCCGGGTTTGTAATCAACGACATGGAATTTAGATTTTGGCGCGCGTACTCCAGATTTAGGCAGGGATGCCGAAGAATAGGAGAATTGGGATGATCAACCTGACACCGCCGATGCGGCGGCGCCGTCAGGGCAAAAACCGGTGGCGGAGCCGTCAAGGAAAAAACCCACCCTTGACCTTCCAGCTACTGGAAGCACCATTTAAAGCCCGGACACAAGAAATGGCAGGGTCGAGCAGATGGCGGACAACGAAGTAATCACCCGTGACCCGGTTTGCGGCATGACCGTCGATCCAAATGCGGGCAAGCCGAGCCATGAGCATGCGGGGCACACCTATCATTTTTGCTCGGCAGGCTGTCGGGATAAATTCGTGGCGGAGCCACAGAAGTATCTCGGC
>DATLAW010000242.1:0-8210 GCA_035527255.1 Thermohalobaculum sp.
TCGATCACCTTTTCGGCGGGCAGGTTCACCAGGAACTTGCCGCGCAATACCTCGTGTCTGGCGCTGGCCGTCAGGCGCAGCGCCATCATCTTCAGGATCGCCAGCGAATCCGCCGGGGTCCAGGGCGACAGCCCGGTGCCGAACATAAAAAACTCCGGGGTGCCACGCCCGAGCGACTGGGCATTGATGTGGCTGATCCAGGCGTTGACACCCTCTGAATAGGCCAACAGTGCCGCCTGGGTTTGCGGGGTCTGGAATTGCAGGGATCGGCTCGCCAGGCCATAGAGATCGAGGGTCTTTACCAGCCGATCCACCTCGACCGTGCGCGCCCCGAACAATGCTGAAAGCGCGCCTTGCGCGGCACGGCGGTTCAGTTCCATCTGCCACAGCCGGTCCTGAGCGTGCGTCAGCCCCATGGCGAAGTACGCGTCGTGATCGGTCGTTGCCCGGATATGTGGCACCGCATTGGCGTCCCGCGTGATCCGGATTTCGCCTTCGATTTTCTGGAGCGCCAACTCGAGCCCATAATCCGGCAGCGAACGCAAAACCAGATACCACCCCAGTGCGGTGCCGATCGCCAACCCGATCATGGCGGCGGTGAAGATGCGCAGCAGCCAGCGCAGGATCACTCTCATTCCGGTCTTGTCCTTCCGTCCTTCGGCCCGCCTTTCGGCCTTGACCCGGGGTGCCCCGGCCCCACACTGTGTCACCGATCCCCGGCCCGTTTCTTCCAGATGCGGCGTCCGGGTTCAACAGCAAGAAACCATAGCGCATAATCGAGGGAGACGGAGAGTGGCAAAGGTATCGTTTTTGGGTCTTGGGGTGATGGGATATCCGATGGCGGGTCATCTCGCGGCCAAGGGCCACGAGGTAACTGTCTATAACCGGACGGCAGCAAAAGCCCAGGCATGGGCCGCGAAACACGGCGGCAAGGCGACGGCGACCCCACGCGAAGCTGCCAAGGGCTCCGAACTGGTGATGTGCTGCGTTGGTAATGACGACGATCTGCGGAGTGTCGTGCTTGGCGACGACGGCGCGCTGGCGGGTATGGCCTCCGGCACCGTCTTCGTTGACCATACCACCGCCAGTGCCATCGTCGCGCGCGAGCTTCACGCCGCCGCTGGCGCGGTTGGCGTCGGCTTCGTCGACGCGCCGGTGTCGGGGGGGCAAGCCGGAGCCGAGAACGGGGTGCTGACCATCATGTGCGGCGGCGATCAGGCCGACTACGACCGCGCCGCGCCGGTGATCGAGGCCTATGCCCGCGCCCAACGGCTGCTGGGTGGTTCGGGAGCCGGTCAGCTGACAAAGATGGTCAACCAGATATGCATTGCCGGGTTGGTGCAGGGTCTGGCTGAGGGGCTGAACTTCGCGGTCAAAGCCGGGCTCGACGCCAGGGCTGTGGTCGATGTGATCTCGAAGGGTGCTGCGGGCTCCTGGCAGATGGAGAACCGCTACAAAACGATGCTGGACGACCATTTCGAACACGGATTCGCTGTCGACTGGATGCGTAAGGACCTCGGCATTTGCCTGGACGAGGCCAAGGGCAACGGTGCCCGGCTGCCGGTGACTGCACTGGTCGACCAGTTCTACGGCGAGGTGCAGGACATGGGTGGGAGCAGGTGGGACACCTCGTCGTTGCTGCGGCGCCTTCGCCCCTGATGCTGGCGGCGCTGCCACCGATGCTGGCGGCTCTGCCGCTGCCGGATGGGATCGTCTCGCGGCAGATCCAAACTGACGCCGGGCTGAACATGCATGTGCTCGAGGCCGGCGCACCGGACCGGCCTCTGATCCTGTTGCTGCATGGGTTTCCCGAACTGGCCTTCAGTTGGCGCCGGGTGATGCCGGCGCTCGCGGCGGCGGGATACTGGGTCATAGCCCCCGATCAGCGCGGCTATGGCCGGACCACCGGCTGGCTGGCCGAGTATGACGGCGATCTGTCGGGTTTCAGTCCGCCATGCCTGGTGCGCGACGTGCTGGCGTTGGTCCGGGCGCTGGGGCGCGAGACGGTTGATTGCCTGGTCGGCCATGACTTTGGCAGCCATGTCGCGGCCTGGTCGGCGCTGATCAGGGGCGACGTATTTCGCCGCGCCGTGCTGATGAGCGCTCCCTTCGACGGACCCCCCGGCATAGCGGTGGCGCCGGACCCGGTGCAGGGCGATTTGGCCGCCTTGGCGCCCCCCCGCAAGCATTACCAATGGTACTACTCGACCCGCCAGGCCGAGGCGGACATGCTGAATGCTCCACAGGGATTGCATGCGTTCCTGCGCGCCTATTTCCACATGAAAAGCGCCGATTCGCCTGCCAACCGACCATATCCATTGGCGGCTTGGACGGCGGCGGAACTGGCGAAGCTGCCGGAGTATTATGTCATGGACCTGGGCGTCGACATGGCCGCCTCGGTTGCCCCAGCGATGCCATCGCAGGCCGAGATCACCGCCTGCCAATGGCTGCCGGAGCAGGCGCTGGCGGTTTATGCCGCCGAATTCGCCCGCACTGGATTGCAGGGCGCCCTGCAATGGTACCGCTGTAGCACCGACCCGCGATTTGCCCGCGACCTGTCGGTCTATGCCGGACGCCAGATCGAGGTGCCGGCATGTTTCATCTCAGGCGCCAGCGATTGGGGCGCCCACCAGAAACCGGGCGCGTTCGAGCGGATGGAGGCCAGCGCCTGTGCCGACTATCAGGGCAGTTGCCTGGTCGAAGGCGCAGGCCACTGGGTGCAGCAGGAGCAGCCCGAAGCAGTGGTGGCGCGGGTTTTGGAGTTTCTCGGTTGACGATAGATTTGGGTTTGGGTCGGCGTTATATCGCCGGGCATGCGATCGGGCGCTGGTAGGACGGGGTTCACCCCGCCAAATTAGCGGCCAAGGATGGCGGGGTGAACCCCGCCCTACGCCGGAATGCGTGAAATCCACCACCGTTGCACTGTGCACCGTTTCGCCGGTGGCCGAGCGGAGGGTGAGATCCCCGCATCAGGGGACTTCCCCCCCGGCCTCCGGCACGCTATGAGCGGCCAGCCAGCCAGCAGCCCGGAGCCGCCGCCATGCCTTACACATCCTTCGATCGCTCGATCAAGATCGCTCCCTCGATCCTCGCCGCCGATTTTGCCGATTTCGGGCGTGAGTGCGAGGCCGTTGAGGCTCAGGGGGGCGACTGGGTCCATGTCGATGTGATGGATGGTCACTTCGTGCCAAACATCACCTTCGGGCCGCAGATGTGCGCGGCGATCCGGCCGCATATCAAGGGGGTTATGGATGTCCATTTGATGATCGCCCCGGTCGATGCCTACCTGGAAACCTTTGCCAAGGCCGGTGCCGATATCATCACCATCCATGCCGAGGCCGGGCCGCATCTGGATCGTTCGCTGCAATATATCCGCGCGCTCGGGGCCAAGGCCGGGGTCGCGTTGAATCCGGCAACGCCGCCAGAGGTCGTCGAATATGTTCTTGATCGCATTGATCTTGTTTGCGTTATGACGGTCAATCCCGGCTTTGGTGGCCAAAGCTTCATCGAGAGCGGGCTGATCAAGATCGCCCGGCTGCGCGAGATGATTGGTGATCGCGAAATCCATATCGAGATCGATGGCGGGGTGACCGTTGACACCGCCGGCAATTGTGCCGCAATGGGTGCCGACGTGCTGGTCGCGGGCTCGGCCATCTTCAAGGGCGGCTCGGTGGCCAAGCCGCAGGCCTACGGCACCAATATTCGCGCCATCCGCGAGGCGGCTAAGTCGGCCCTGTAATTCGCGGCGCGCTGCGTCAGCGAGTGATTGGCGAGTATTTGGCCCCCTCGAGGCTGACGCCGATCATCAGGCCGTCCTCGGCGAAGACCACGCCGATCACTGGTTTCTCAAAAGTGGATGAGTCTATCCCGGCATTCAGGCCGGCGTCCGGAAAGGTGACCTCGGCGTCGGCGCCAATCTCCCAGCCGTCGGCGCGGCGAAACTTGGCCAAGGCCTCGTCGGTCATGAAGAAGAGCACGTGACTGGTCGACTGCACACCGATCTGGAGGCCTATCGACGCTGCGCCAACGGAGAAGTATCCGCCATGTTTTTCATACCCTTGGCCCGGATCGTTCAGCAGCAAAGCGCCCTCGCCATAGGCGCCGCCGAGGATGAAGCCGCCCTTGACCACGTTGGGCATCACCAGCATTCCTTTAGCCCGGTCGGCGAGGTCGCGAGCGCTGGGAATGTCGCCCCACAACTGCTCCAACGCGACCCTGACCCGAGTGTTGATGGTTTCGGCGTCGGCTGCTTGGGCTGGCAGGCCTAGCACGGTTGCGGCGGCGACTGCGGCGTGTGTTGTGAGCGCGTGGCGGCGGGTGATGTTCATATCTCGACCTCTCGGTTATTTTCCCTGCATATGCCGGGTTCATTCATGCAATATGGACGCTCTCGGGCGGTGGTCCAATACTATAATAGCAAAAGATCGGGAAGCGAGGGGATTTGATGAGCGTGATGGAAATCGACAATTCAGTCAATGTGTTAGGTGAGCAGCTAACAACCTGCTCGACCAATCCGGTGACCGGGTTCTTCCGAAACGGTTGCTGCGACACGTCGAGCGCCGATCAGGGAAGTCATACGGTTTGTGTGGTGTTAACGGCAGAATTCCTTGCGTTTTCAAAGTCCTGTGGAAATGATCTCTCGACACCTCGGCCGGAGTTTGGCTTCGATGGGTTGAAACCAGGCGACCAGTGGTGCCTGTGCGCAGCGCGATTCCTTGAGGCCTATGAGGCCGGGCATCCGCCGCGGGTCAAACTGACCGCGACTCACAAGCGGGCACTCGAAATCGTGCCGCTGGATTATCTGCGCGAGCATGCGCTGGAGCGGAACTAGGCGCATCCCGGCGGAGTGAAACGCAGCGACAGGCAGGACATGCCGCCGTCGAGCTTGGCCGCCTCGGTGTTCGGAATTTCACGGAGATCATAGCCTGCTTTGGCCAGCTTTTCCGCCATGCGGGGAAAGCCCGCCGGGGCCAGCACGACGTCGTTAAAGCGGATCGAGTTGGCGGCGGCTTCCTCGCCATCACCGGTCAGGATCACCCGGTAGTCCGCAAAGCAACCGGCGGCGGCGAGGCGGGGGGTGGCGAGGATGGTCTCTTCGTCCAACAGCGAACAGTCGGTCTTGAAATGCAGAACGCCAGGCGGCGTTTGCAGCTCGCGGACGGTATGGCCCCAGGGGGCAACCAGGCGGCTTAGCTCGGCGATTCCGATGGCATCGGTGCGGGCGGAGCGGCCAGCCAGAATTTCGCGCTCGGTGACCAGGATGTCGCCGCCTTCGATGAAGCCGCGCTCGATGGTGGCCCTCTCGCGGTAGAATTGCGCGAGCGTTGGCGCCATGGCAGCCGCCTCGCCAAGGCGCGAGGGGGCGCCGGGGCGCAGGATGACGGCGCCTTCGGGCAGGCAAAGTGCTGTGTCCTCGACGAAGACACCGTCGGGAAAGGTGTCGAGGGCGGGGAGCTCGTGCACCTCGGCGCCGGTCGCCCGCAGGGTGGTGATATAGGCGGCGTGGTGGGCATGGAACAGATCGAGGTCGGGGGCGCCGGTATCGACGTCGCGCAGACCCTGGGTGATTGTGGATCCCGGCGCGCGGGTGATAGCGTGGGTAAAACGGTAGGATCGGGCGGAAGTTAGGGCAGACATCGGGGTGGCTCCGTCAGAAAGGGGACGGGGCAGGGATTAACGAGCCTGTGGTGGAGTGTCGAGGGGGTGAGCGGCCAATCGTGTCCGCCCTGCTGGGGCGTCACTCCGCTCCGAATATTTCGTAGAGCGGTGCGGCGATCACGACCTTATTCCCGATCTGCCTTACATCGCCGATTGGCACGGCGGCGGCGGGAGTGTTCAAAGCGGCGAGGAAGGCAAGCAGGGCCAGCGGCTGCTGGAGGCTGGCGCCCGTCTGCACGCCCACAATATCGCCGGCTTCGTTCATGTTTGGGTTGAGGCGGTAAACAATTTTGCCTTTGGCTGCCTTCATCATGAACAAGAGCGCGTCGATTTGCAGGATCAGAAGGTCCCCGAATGGATCGCGGGACTGAGCCATGGAAAAGAGGCCTCCGCCAGAGATTGACTGAAGGGCCTGGAGTCCGGCGGCGATTGCCTCGGGGCTCAGGGTGGCGTGGTCATCTATGGTATCGACAAAGACCATATCGCCGATCCGGTAGGCGGTGCCGGTCTTTTTGACGAAGTTCTGCCGCGCCAGTTCCTCGTATATCCTGCGCTTGTTAGCCTCAAAAAGCCCGCCGAACAGTCCGCCGCCTGGCTCCTCGATCCTTTCGATATCCACTGGCGGTATCGTGCCGAATGCGCCTGCCTGCGTGAGCAGAATAATCTGGGTCGGCGTGAAGAACATCTGACTCATGGTCAGCGCCAGCGCGAGCCGCTCTACTTGGAAGACGACCGGATCCCTGCTTTCGCCGCCTTCGTTGGCCGTGGCCAGGCCAGATTGGCCGAGGGTGAGCGCTGCGATCAGAAGTGCTGTGAAAAGGCGTTTCATTGGATATTCCCTCGGGCAAGTTTGAGCCAGAGAGAATTGCTGAAGAATATGGCATTTTTGGGGGGTGATTGCGCCCAAGCGGACAGCGCGGTGCGTTGACGTGGCTGAGTTGTTACCGGGTTTTTTTGCCAATCCGCGGTCATGTGGCGGCTGCAAAATGCCGACGAGAACGGTGCGGGACAGGTGGAGGGGCGTTGTCATTGATGTCGCGAGCAGAAGTTGATTTTCAAGTTGGGTTGGAGTGGCTATAGAGACATTGAGCCGATCGACCCTCGATGTTGTGGACCCAACAGGATTCGGAAATTTGAAGTATAATTCAGTCCAGTTTCTTCGCTTCGTCGCAGTTATCGCTGTTTTAGTATTTCACAGCCATTGGGCCGTGAAGCAAAAACTAATTAATGTTCCAATCTTGACCGACTATGGCTGGATTGGTGTCATTCTGTTTTTTGCGGTCAGTGGTTTCATCATTTCCGAGCGGATCTCTCTCGAGCGCAGTCTGGGTCGATTTCTGTTTCGACGCTATATGCGGGTGTTTCCGCTTTATGGCTTGTTCACGCTGCTGGCGATTGTGCTCAGCCTCGGCTTCGGATGGGACCATCTTGGTCACGAGCGAACCGACAGTGGGAGGGCGTTTAACCCTAACCCAGTTTTCTATTATTATATAAAAAGTCTGTTCATCGTACCGCAAGACGCTTGGCCGGCTTTCATGGTTGGTTGGAGTCTTGAGTACGAGGTGGTTTTTTACCTGACTTTTGGCGTCGCTTATTTCAACGGTGGCCGGAAGCTTGCGTTATTTATTGTACTCACCTTGGCGCTGCTTGGCGGCGCGTTGCCAAATCGGTTCGGGCCATTTTTCGATTATAACTTTTACTATTTCCTGTCTGGATGCATTGCTCGCGAAGTGTTGTGCTACGAGAGTCGTTTCATGTTTTCCCGGTCGTCGTTGATTTGTCTTGTTACCAGCATATTGTGGATATCGCATCTGAGCGGTGTGTTCGATATCACGGTGTTCGGCTTTTTGATAACATCGGCAGTATCATTCGGTGCGCTGATCATCGCCTGTGTTTCCCTTGAAAAGAGTAAAACAGCGTTCTTGCATGCCAATGCCTTTACAGTAATTGGGGACATGTCATTTTCGCTTTATTTGTTTCATTGGCTGGTTGTTTCGGTCTGTCTATTTATTACCGGCGATACCGTGTTCAGCGCAGTTGGAGCGGAATTTATCAGGATCGCGGCAATTGTTGTCTCGTTGGCGGGGTCTTGGGCGGTGTGGACCTATCTCGAGAAACCGATCAATCGAGCGGTTCATAAAAGCAGATTGTTGAACCAAAACTCGGCGACCAGTACCCGCAAGCTTTTTTGAGGCAACCTGGCGCCGAGGCTGTGGGGCGCTGGGTGTCGTCGCAAAGGTTGGCGGGACGATTGCCTGCATCCTTCGCAGACCCCATATAGTTGTTCAGGACTGCTGAGCGACAGATGAGGCGTGCGATGGATATTCAGATACTGACCGACTTCTTCATGTGGATGACGATTATCAACGGGGCGCTGTTGGTGTTGTGGTCGGCGTTCTGCGTGTTCGCGCCGGACCTGGTGTACCGGATGCAATCCAGATGGCTTCCCCTGCCGCGAGAGACATACGACGTGGTGATCTACGGGTTCCTCGGGGCGTTCAAGGTGGTGTTTCTGGTGTTCAACGTGGTGCCGTATGACGCGTTGCTGATTG
>DATLAW010000243.1:0-17840 GCA_035527255.1 Thermohalobaculum sp.
CAGGTAAAAGGCTGATTGTCCTTGCATTTTGGCCGGCCACGCTCCATATGCCTGCCACGCACCGCCCGGAATGAAGCAAGTTCGGGTCGTGGGTCGAGAATTCGCCCCGGTGCGGCAACTTCAATCTCTTCTTCCGGCAAATGGCGGCAAGCAGGGAACCTCGTCGCGCGAACCTCGCGCGGCAGCGATAGCGCAGAGTGCGTGCCAAACACGCGCCCCGTCGCCCTAGGACCCGTCCCCGCCAGATGCGCTTGGCTTGTGACAGAACCGCGGTTGCTTGCCAGAGATGCGGCAGCCGGCGGAAAGGATATGTTTTGACTATTACTTCTTTTTCGGAGTTCGGCCTTGCCGCTCCGCTGCTGACCGCTCTTGAGCGCTCCGGCTTCAACACCCCGACCCCAATCCAGGCGCAGACGATCCGTCCGCAGCTTGAGGGGCGGGACATCCTCGGCATCGCCCAGACCGGCACCGGCAAGACCGCTGCCTTTGGCCTGCCGATCCTGCACCATATCCTGGCGCTGCCGGGCCGTGCGGCGCCGAAGACCTGCCGGGCGATGATCCTGGCCCCGACGCGTGAGCTTGCGGTCCAGATCGAGCAACATATCCGGCGGCTCGCCGGTGGTGCCCAGGTCTCGACCGTGTTGGTTCTGGGGGGCATGTCGCGTCAGAACCAGATCCGTCAGCTTGGCCGCGGCGTCGATATTCTGATCGCCACTCCCGGCCGCTTGACCGACCTGGTCGGTGACCGGCATGTGCGCCTCGACGAGGCCCGCTGGGTGGTGCTGGACGAGGCTGACCGGATGCTCGACATGGGCTTCATCAACGACGTCCGCAAGCTGGTCAACGCCCTGCACCCGCGCCGCCAGTCGGCGCTGTTCTCGGCGACCATGCCGCCCGAGGTGGCAAAGCTGGCTGAATCGCTGCTGCGCGATCCGGTCCGGGTTGCGGTGGTGCCGCATCACGGCGAGCCGATCGGCAAGATCCAGCAGTCGGTCGAACTGTTGTCGCCGGCGGACAAGCGGGCCCGGCTTGCCGCGATCCTGAATTCACCCGAAGCCAGCCGCGTCATCGTCTTCGCCCGCACCAAGCGCGGCGCCGACCGGGTGACCGAAAACCTGGCGAAAGACGGCATCAGGGCCGAGGCGATCCACGGCAACAAGGCCCAGAACGCGCGGAACCGGGCGCTGGATTCATTCCGCTCCGGCCGGGTCCGGGTGTTGGTCGCGACTGATATTGCCGCCCGCGGCATCGATGTCACCGGCATCAGCCACGTCATCAACTACGAACTGCCGGACGAGGCCGAGAGCTACATCCACCGGATCGGCCGCACGGCGCGCAACGGTGCCGACGGGATCGCGATCACCTTCTGCGCACCGGACGAGCGTAACAAGCTGCGTGCGGTCGAGAAGCTGACCCGGACCCGGCTCAGCCCCGATGATGGTCTGGCCAACGATGGGCCAGCCAACGATGGTGGCGGCCGGCGGCGTGGCCACAGCCCGAAGCCGTTCAATCCGGCGGGCCCCGCCCGTGACGGTGCCGCGAAGCCGAAGCGCCAGTGGAGCAAACGCCCACCGCGCCGTGCGGCGTGAAGCGGGCTGGGGACTCTACTTGAACAAAGACAGATCCGGCAGCACTTGAAGTTGGAATCTGGAAGCGGTGTGCGTATCGGCGCGCACCGCGCCCGCATCGCTCTCAATTCAGCCGCCGATTGGCCATGAGCCCCTGCAACGCAAGGCTGTGCCGAAGATCTGAACCCGAGATCTTCGACACAGTGTGTGTGTGCGTTCCAGTGTGTGTGCGTAGTGTTCCAGCTGGCATGGCCGCCACGAAACCCTGAGGCGGCCAATTCCCGGTTATCATCGCTTCAATGGGCGCAGTTTGCAACCAATCTGACGAATTTGGGCTTGGAATTGTCACATTTGTGCGCCGATTGCCGGCCACGGATCGTCATTGGCACCGTTCTGCAATCAACGCGTGTTTTCAGCCGATTGAATGCGTTCGCTGATTCTCACGCATTGCGTGTTTCGCGCGGCGATGATGGTCCCAGCGCCGATCGATCCGGCGATGGCGGGCGCTCCGGGACAGGCCCGGCTAGCGGTCGCCGGCCGCAACCTCGAGCGACGGTGGGGTTAGTGCGGCTGACCGTGCAAGCACCCGCTCGCGCAGCCACAGATACAGGCCCGCGCCGATGACGATAGCCGCGCCAGCCAACACCCAGCCATCTGGCGGCGTGTGGAAAATCAGCCAGCTCGATGCGGTCATGTAGATGATCTGGAAATAGATGAACGGCATCAAGGCCGAGGCCGGGGCGAACCGGTGGGCGATGGTCGCCAGTTGGTGCCCGGCCCAGCCGAAGACCCCGATCAGCGCGAAGGCCACCCAGTCGACCGGGATCGCCGGCCAGACCCAGCCTATCAGCCCGAACGGCAACGCGACCGACACCGCGACCAGGCTGGTCAGGAACTGCTGGGTGCTGGCGCTGTCGACCCCCGCCAGCTTGCGGGTCATCACGAAATACATCGAGGCGCTGAACAGCGCCGTCACCGACAGCATCATGGCCCAGTGGAACGACGCGCTCCAGGGCCGGGTGACCACCAGCACGCCGATGAAGCCGACCCCGATCGCGGCCCAGCGGCGCGGGCCGACCCTCTCACCCAGCAGCGGCACGCTGAGGGCGCAGACTACCAGCGGTGCGGCGAAGAAGATCGATACCGTGACCGTCAGTGGCAGGTATCTGAGCGCCGCGACATTGAGGAAGGTCGAGGCGACCAGAAACAGCCCGCGCAACACCTCCTGCCCCGGCGCGCTAGTGCGGAACAGGCGGCGGCCCTCCTGCGGCAGGATCAGCGCCATGGCGATGACGAAATGCCCGGCGAAGCGGATGAGCACCACTTCGGTCACCGGCAGCCCGGCCTGCACCAGCCACTTGGCCGAGGTGTCGATGCCGGTGAACAACAGAAACGCCAGCAGCATCAGGATGATAGCGGTCAGCCGCCTCTCCTCGCGCGCCGCGACCGCCATCTGATGCCCCCGGTTGGAATTGGTCGGCGGACGGAAGCATGGCGGCGGGGGAGGCGCAAGGGGAAAAGGGGGGAGTTAGTCGGGAGTGGGGGCGGGGCGGTTGGCGAGGAAGATGGCGTAGTATCCTTCCGCCTTTTTGGTATTTGGATGGTTCGGGCCGAGCGTTACCCGGAAAATCTCCAGCGCCTCGACGTAAAACGGTTCGGCCTCATTGTAACGCCCCATGTCTTGCAGCAGCACGGCGAGGTTTAGGAGGCCGGTGGCATAGCCCGGATGCGCCGTGCCGATGGCCTTCGCGTCGATCTCCAGCGCCTGCCGGTACAGCGGCTCGGCCTCGTCGGTGCGCCCCATGGCCCGCAGCAGCAAGGCGAGGTTGTTGAGGTGGATGGCATAGTCCGGATGCGCCGTGCCGATGGTCTTGGCGTCGATCTCCAGCGCCTGTCGAAACAGCGGCTCGGCTTCGTCGAGGCGCCCCATGTCCCGCAGCAGCGAGGCGAGGTTGTTGAGGTGGATAGCGTAGCCCGGATGCGTCGTGCCGATGGTCTTCTCGCCGATTTCCAGCGCCTGGCGGTAGAGCGGCTCGGCCTCGTTAGTGCGCCCCATGGCCCGCAGCAGCCCGGCGAGGTTGCTCAAGCGTATTGCGTAGGTTGGATGTTGTGTGCCGATGGTCTTCTCGCCGATTTCCAGTGCTTGGCGGAACAGCGGCTCGGCCTCGGCATATCTTCCGATTGCGTAGATCGTCCCAGCGTGTTCGTTCAGGGCGCTCGCGAGTGCGGTCGATTCGTCACCGAACCCCTCGCGCGCGACCCGTATCAGTTCGGCACCAAACCCTACCGCTCTCGCGTAGTCCCCGGCGCGCCAAGCAAATTCACGAGCTTTAAACAGAGTGTCATACGTTGGGTCCAGCCCCGCCGCCCGTGCGTAATGCTCCGCTGCATCCTCCCAGCGTACCTGTTCCTCGGCGATCTCGCCGCGGCCAAAGGCTGCGCGGGCGGCGGATTGGACGGCCATCGCCTTGCGCGCCTCGATCTCGGCAAACAGGGCGTCGGCCTTGGAGAAATCGCCACGCTCGAGTGCAGCGCGGGCCTCGGCCAGCCGGTCGCCGCCGATGTCGTTGCCTTCGCGGTCCAGCTGCGCTTTAAGATCGCTCATCGTGTTCACCACTTCGGCATACGAGGCGTCCAGATCGCGAAGCCGCCCTTGAACTGCGATCTTTTCCTTCTGAATCTGGTCCAGATCGCGTCGAAGAAGCTCTTGCTTCGCCTCCGACGCGTCAGCCATTGCCGCATGCTTCGCCTCCAGATCGGCGCGCAATTCGTCCAATCTCCGTTGCTGCGCAGCTTCGTGCTGTTCCAGTGTATACCCGATGTTCAGATTGCCGCCGACGTTTCCACCGACAGTCGCTGACCCGCCCTCGGCTTTGTTCTCGCCGGTTATTGCGCTGCGTTTGACATTGCCGCCGACATTTATCGACCCGCCGCTGGCCGTCTGGCCACCACCGCTGGAGCTACGCTTGAACAGCCCAAAAAACCATCCGAGGAATGTGCCGATCAAGCCGAGTGCCGCAATGATCGCGAGCAACCGCGCGCGATGATCCTCATCGCCGAGCCAGTCCCAAATCAGCGTCAAGTATTCTTCCATACCCGCCCTCTCGGCGATCAATCGCTGGGAAGTCTAGGGCAGAATTCGATTGGATGGAACCGTGTCATGCTCGGGCTTGACTCGGGCATCCAGCCCGTAGGGTGCCTGCTTGCACGCACCGCGAGGGTGGCTGTCGTGACGGTGCGTGCGAGCACACACCCTACGGGGAATCGTCGGTCTGTCAAAAAGCTGTTTTTCGATTATCATTTAAAATCAATGCTTTGACTATGGTTACAAGCTTGCAACCCTATCCCTCACGTCTTTTCCGCCTCCTTGCCGAACCGCTGCCGTGCCGCCGCGAAGCCGACCAGCCGGTCCTCCACCAGCCGGTTGACGCTGCCCTCCGGGAAGCGCCCGTCGACCCCACACTCCCCGGCCTCGCGGCCGGTCAAAATCTCGATGCCCTCGTCGATATGGGCGACCGGATAGACGTGGAAGTCGCCCGCGCCGCAGGCCTCGACCACGTCGGCGCGCAGCATCAGATGTTTGACGTTGGCCGCCGGGATCAGCACGCCCTGGTCGCCGGTCAGGCCGCGGGCAGTGCAGATGTCGAAGAAGCCCTCGATCTTCTCGTTGGCGCCGCCGATGGCCTGGACCTCGCCATTCTGGTTGACCGAGCCGGTGACCGCCAGGCCCTGGCGGATCGCCACGCCGGACAGTGCCGACAACAGCGCGTAAAGCTCGGTCGACGAGGCGCTGTCGCCGTCGACCCCGCCATAGGATTGCTCGAACACCAGGCTGGCCGACAGCGACACCGGCGCGTCGAGCGCATAGCGGGCGGCGATGAAGCCGGTCAGGATCAGCACGCCTTTCGAGTGCAGCGGCCCGCCCATCTCGACCTCTCGCTCGATATCGACCAGTTTTCCGCTACCCATCCGCACCCGCGCGGTGATCCGGCTGGGCTTGCCGAAGGCGAGAGTGCCGGCCTGCAACACCGCCAGCCCGTTGATCTGGCCGACCGCTTCGCCGGTGGTATCGATCAGCACGGTCTCGCGGGTAATCTGCTCCTGCAGCTTCTCGCGGATCAGGTCGACGCGGTGGGTCTGCTGGGCGACCGTCTTGTGGACATGGGCGGCATCGATGGTTTTGGCGCTGTCAACGCCAGCCCAATGGTCGGCCTCGCGGATCAGGTCGGCGAGCCAACCAACCCGCAGCGTGAGGCGCTCGGCGTCACCGGCCAGCCGGGCGGCACGCTCGATCACGGCGGCGCAGGCGGCGGCGGAAAGCGGGCGCTCAGCCTCGTCGCGGGCGATCCCGGCGATCAGGCAACAGAACTGGCGCTCGCTTTCGGGCGTGCGCGGGAACACATCGTCGAAATCGGCGGCGACCTTGAACAGTTCGGAGAAATCCGGGTCCAGCGACGCCATCATGTGCAGGGTCTGGCGGTCGCCGAACAGGATCACCTTCACATCCAGCGGCACCGGGGCCGGTTCCAGCGAAACGGCGGTCATCGTCGAGGTGCCCCGCAGCGGCGAGTCGATCACGATCTCGCGCGACCGCAGGCACCGTTTCAGGCTTTGCCACGCCATCGGCGAGACCAGCAGGCGCTCGGCATCGACCAGCAGATAGCCGCCATTGGCGCGGTGCAGCGCGCCGGGTTTAATCTGGGTGAAGTCGGTCAGCATGGCGCCCATATGCGGGATGTGATCGATGTGGCCGACCAGATAGCCCATGTCGGGCGCATCGGCATAGATCACCGGCGCGCCGCCGTTGTAATCGGTGCTGCGCAGCAGCGGATTTGCCCGGTAGCGGTTCATCGCCAGGTCAAGCGGCGGTGCCTGGCCATCATCCTCGGTCAGGAAGGCTCCCGCATTGGCGACCAGATCGGTGCGGATGTCGGTCAGGTGACGGGCGATGTCGGGGATCTCGTGGAACTCAACCGGGATGTCGTCCATGGCCCGGCCAACCGCCAGCTCGGCCATCTCGCGGTTCAGTGCGTCGACGCGCTGGCGCCGCTCCTTGTCGCGGCTGGGGATGGTGCGCAGGGTCTGGGTCAGTTCCTCGCCCAGCACCTTGATTTTTGCCTCGATGACCTCGCGGTCGGCCGCGGCCATACGGCCGATGACCTCGGGCTTGATCGGCTCGCCGTCATGGATAGGCACAATCATCATGCCGTTGGGGGTCTGCATGATCCGCAGATCCTGCTTTTCGGCCTTCTCGCCGAGGGCGCGGAAGGCGGTTTGCTGGGTCTCCTGAAACTCGGTCTCGATGGCGGAGAGGCGGTCGCGGTATTCGCTGGCCTCGAACATGGCCGGAAGCATGCCCTTGAGCTGGGTGACCAGTTCGTCAAGCTCGGCCGCCAGCCGGGTGCCGAGGCCATGCGGCAGGCGCAGCGCCTTGGGCCGGTAGGGCTCGGTGAAATTGAAGACATAGACCCAGTCGTCAGGCGCCGGCTGATCCTTGGCACGGGCCTCGACGAAACGGCGCACGGCGTTGTGGCGCCCGGAGCCTTGGGCGCCGAGGGCAAAGATGTTGAAACCGCGCGCCCGGATCGCCACCCCGAACTCCAGCGCCGCCAGGGCGCGTTCCTGCCCGATCAACCCATGCGCCGGTTCCAGATCGGCGGTGGTGGCGCAGCCGAGGCCCGCCGGGTCGCTGGCGCGGAACAGCTGGTCGCAGGTTAGGGCGGGTTTCGCGGGCATCGGTTTGCTCCATTCAGTGTAGCAGGCTGGGTGACAGACTAGGAAAACCGCCGGGTGGACGCCATGGAAAAGCGCAGGGTTGCGGTGGGTCTCGCGGCCCGGTTCCGGCTATGTTAGGGTCGGGCCGGATTTCTGACGGGATATTGCGCGATGGACCTTGGTGCCTGGCTCACCACATACGGCCATGGCGAATATGCTCCGGTATTCGCCGAGAACCGTATTGGCGCCGATGTTCTGCCGACACTGTCCGATCAGGACCTGCGCGACATCGGGATTGTCGCGCTGGGTGACCGCAAGCGGCTGCTGGCGGCGATTGCCGGGCTTGGCGAGGCGGGGGTCGCGTCCGGCGCGTCGAAGGAAGGCGAGCGGCGTCAGGTCACCGTGCTGTTCGCCGATATCGTCGGGTTCACCGCGCTGTCCGAGCGGCTGGGCGCCGAGGCGATCCACGATCTTCTGAACCAATATTTCGAGGCCGCCGACCGCATTGTCGAGAAGTTTGGCGGCGCCATCGACAAGCATATCGGCGACAACGTCATGGCGGTCTTCGGCGCCCCGGTCGCCCATGGCAACGACCCGGAGCGGGCGGTGCGCGCGGCGCTGGCGATCCACGAGGCGGCACGCGGGATCGACACGCCGGAGGGGCCGCTTTCCCTGCATATAGGCATCGCCAGCGGCCAGGTGGTGGCCAGCGGCACCGGCAGCGACAGCCATCGGGAGTACACCGTGACCGGCGACACGGTGAACCTCGCCGCCCGGCTCGAGGGGTTGGCGACGCCGGGGCAGACGCTGGTGTCGGAGGGGGTTCAGCAGGCGACGGCCGGGCAATTCGTTGCCGCCAGCCTTGGTCGGCAGACACTTAAGGGTATCGAGCGGCCAGTTACGGTGTGGCGGATCGAGGCAGCGGCGGAAACCGCGGAATACGATCGCGGGACGATCTTTGTCGGCCGGCGCAGCGAGCTTGGCCAGTGCCGGGCGATTCTGGCCGAGGTTGCCGGAACCGGCAAGGGTCAGGCGATCCTGCTGCGCGGTGCCGCCGGGATCGGCAAGACTCGGCTGGCCGAGGAAGTGCTGCGCGCGGGCCGCGATGCGAGGTTCGTTCAGCATCGCTGCCTGGTGCTGGATTTTGGCTCACGCAAGGGCCAGGACGCGATCCCGGCGTTGGTGCGGAGCCTGTTGGGCGTGCCGCCGTCCAGTGCCAAGGACGACCGCACCCGCGCCGCAGATGACGCGATGGCGGCTGGAGCTTACAGCGAGGCCGAGCGGGTTTTCCTGAATGATCTTCTCGACCAGCCGCAATCGCTGGCGCGACGGCGGCTGTACGATGCCATGGACGACACGTCGCGGCGCGGTGGCAGGCGGGCGCTGGTCGCCGGGCTGACCGCCTGGGCCAGCAGCACCCGGCCGCAACTGATCCTGGTCGAAGATCTGCACTGGGCCGACGCCCAGACCCTCACCATCTCGCTGCGGTGATGGCCATGGCGAGCGAGCATCCGGTGGTGCTGTTGGCGACGACCCGGCCCGAGGGTGACCCGCTGGAAGGTGCCTGGCGTTCTGTCAGCGCCGACCAGCCGGTCAGCATCATCAATCTTGGCCCGCTCCGGACCAGCGAGGCGCGAGAGATGGCGGTGGGCTTTGCGCGGGCCAATCAGGATCAGCTGGCCCAGTGCCTGGAGCGCGCCGCCGGCAACCCGCTGTTTCTGGAGCAGTTGCTGCAGAACGTCGCCGAGAATGCCGCGTCGGTGGTTCCGGGGTCGATTCAGAGCCTGGTTCTGGCGCGGATGGACCGGCTTGATCCGCCGGACAAGAGGGCGCTTCAGGCGGCCTCGGTGTTCGGACAGCGGTTCTCGCTGGCGGCGTTGCGGCATTTGCTGGAGGTCCCGGGGTACGATTGCGCCGGGCTGGTCGGGCATCAGCTTATCCGGCCCGAGGGCGAGGATTTCCTGTTCGCCCACGCCTTGATCCGCGACGGGGTCTACGAGTCGATCCTGACCGCCAGCCGGAAACGGATGCACCTGAAGGCGGCAGAGTGGTTCGCGGCCAGCGATATCGTGCTGCGGGCCGAGCATCTGCATCTTGCCGAAGATCTGCGCGCCGCCAGAGCCTATCTGGATGCTGCCCGCCTTGAACTGTCGAACTATCGCACCGAACAAGCCATCGCCTTGCTGGAGAAAGGCAGCCAACTGGCCCAGGAACCCGATGATCGGTTCGGACTGGCGCTGACCCTGGGCGAGGCGCAGCATCACATCGGTGCGCAGGACGCGGCGCTTGACGCCTATACCCGGGCGCTGGAAGCCGCCACGGACGACACCGCGCTCTGCCACGCCTGGCTGGGTCTGGCCGGGGTGAAGCGGATCATCGAAGACCTCGACGGGGCGCTTGCCGACCTCGATGCGGCCGAGGCGGCCGCGCGATCGCTCGGCCTCAAGGCCGAGGAGGCGCGAGCTCATTACTTGCGCGGCAATGTTCTGTTCCCGCGCGGCGATACTGAGGGCTGCCTGCGCGAGCACAGTCTGGCGCTGGAACTGGCCCGCGATGCGGATTCGGCCGAGTTGCAGGCCGCCGCGTTGAGCGGGATTGGCGACGCGGAATATATGCGCGGCCGGTTCCATAGCGCTCGCGAGCGTTTTACCGAGTGCTTGCAGATCAGTCTGGAACACGGCTTTGGCCGGACCGAGGTGGCAAACAGGCCGATGCTGGCGATCACCAGTATGTGGTGGGGCGAGTCGAGAGATGCGGTCGAAATCGCATCGGAGGCCATCGCCGCCGCCCAACGTGTCGGCTCCAGACGGGCCGAAATGGTCGCCGCCGACGCCGCCTATCTGGCCCATATCATGCGCGGCGAGCTAGATCTGGCGCGCCCCCATGCCGAACGCTCGCTCGAACTGGCGCGGCGCATGGGCGCGCGACGCTTCGAAGCCGAGGCGCTGGCGTTTTGTGCCGAGCTGGATTTTCTGGAGGGGCACCGCGTCGAGGCGCTTGCGAAGGCCCACGATGCGGTCAAGATAGATCGGGAAGTTGGCAATTCGTACATGGGGCCGACGATTCTGGGTGTGCTGGTTCTGGTGACGGACGATGCAGAGGAGCGCCGCGCTGCCAGCGCCGACGCGGAGGCCCTGCTGGATGCCGGTTCGATCAGCCATAATCACCTGTTCTTCCGAATTTTCGCCATCGATGCCTTCCTCAATGCGGCCGCCTTCGACGAAGCCGAGTATCACGCCGGGAAGTTGGCCGGCTTCTGCCCGGAGGAACCCTCGCCGCATGTGATGTTCTATGCCCATCGCGGTAGTGCGCTGGCGCGGCTGGGCCGGGGCGAACGCAGCGCGGAGCTTGCCACCGAGGTCTCCCGGATCATTGCCGAGGGCGAGCGCATGGAGCAATCGCGCGCCGTCGCCGGCTTGCAGTGGGCGCGGGATGTGCTGGAGTCGTCAACGCCGTGATAATGCCGAAACTGGAGCGCAAGGCCCCGGACTTGATCCGGGGCCTTGCGCCGCGAGACGCCGCGCCCTACTCCGCCGCGTCCATATAGGCGTCCAGCGGCGGGCAGGTGCAAACCAGGTTGCGGTCGCCGTAGACATTGTCGACCCGGTTGACCGGTGACCAATATTTATCGACCCGGAAGGCGCCGGGCGGGAAGCAGGCCTGCTCGCGCGTGTAGACGCGGTCCCATTCGCCGACCAGATCCTCGACCGTGTGCGGGGCGTGCCGCAGCGGGCTTTGCTCGACGGTGATCTCGCCGCGCTCGATGGCGCGGACCTCGTCGCGGATGGCGATCATCGCGTCGCAGAAGCGGTCAAGCTCGGCCTTGGTCTCAGATTCCGTCGGTTCGATCATCAGCGTGCCGGCCACCGGCCAGCTCATCGTCGGCGCGTGGAAGCCGCAGTCGATCAGCCGTTTGGCGATGTCATCGACGGTGATCCCGGCGCTGTCGGCCAGGGGGCGGGTATCGACGATGCACTCATGCGCGACGCGGCCATCCGGTCCCTTGTACAGCACATTATAGTGGCCGGTCAGGCGGGTTGCGATATAGTTGGCGTTCAGGATCGCGACCCGGGTTGCCTGGGTCAGCCCCTCGCCGCCCATCATCAGGCAATAGCTCCACGAGATCGGCAGGATCGAGGCTGAGCCCCAGGGCGCGGCGGATACCGGCCCCTCGGTCAGCCCGGGGCCGGGCGGGATCACCGGATGACCGGGCAGGAACGGCGCCAGATGGGCGCCGACCCCGATCGGGCCCATGCCGGGGCCGCCACCGCCATGCGGAATGCAAAACGTCTTGTGCAGGTTCAGGTGGCTGACATCGCCGCCGATCTTGCCGGGCTGGGCGAGGCCAACCATGGCATTCATGTTGGCGCCGTCGATATAGACCTGACCGCCGTGCTGGTGGACAATCTCGCAGACCTCGCGCACGGTTTCCTCAAACACGCCGTGGGTCGATGGGTAGGTGATCATGCAGGCGGCGAGGTTGGCGCTGTGCAGTTCCGCCTTGGCCCGGAAGTCGTCGACATCGATGTCGCCGTTCTCGCGAGTTCCAGTGACCACCACCTTCATTCCGGCCATATGGGCCGAGGCCGGATTGGTGCCATGTGCCGATGACGGGATCAGGCAGACATCGCGGTGCGCGTCACCGCGCGAGCGGTGATAGGCCCGGATCGTCAGCAACCCGGCATATTCGCCCTGGGCGCCGGAGTTCGGCTGCATCGATAGCGCGTCATAGCCGGTGATCTCGCACAGCTTGGCCGACAGGTCGTCGATCAGCTCCTTGTAGCCCAATGCCTGATCCGGCGGCACAAACGGGTGGATCTCGGCAAATTCCGGCCAGGTGATCGGCAGCATCTCGGCGGTGGCGTTCAGCTTCATGGTGCAGGAGCCGAGCGGGATCATCGACCGGTCAAGCGCCAGGTCGCGGTCAGCGAGGCGGCGCATGTAGCGGGTCATCTCGCTCTCGGCCCGGTTCATGTGGAAGACCGAGTGGGTCAGGTATTCCGAGGTGCGCAGCAACGCCGTGGGCAAGCGATATTCCGGGTAATCGCTGTTGTACTCGATATCATAGCCGCCAAAGGCCCGGTAGACCTGCAGCAATGTCTGGGGCCGGGTGCGCTCATCGACGGTGATACCAACCTGGTGCTCGCCGACGGCGCGCAGGTTGATGCCGTTATCGACGGCGTTCTTCATGATCAGGCCCTGATAGGGTCCGACCTCGACAGTGATGGTGTCGAAGCATTCCTTTGGCCCAACCACGAAGCCCATCGATTCCAGGGTCTCCGACAGCCGCGCCGCCTTGCGATGCACCCGCTCGGCGATGGCCCTTATCCCAAGCGGGCCATGGAAGACGGCATACATCGAGGCCATAACCGCCAGCAACACCTGTGCGGTACAGATATTCGAGGTCGCCTTCTCGCGGCGGATATGCTGCTCGCGGGTTTGCAGCGACAGGCGGTAGGCCTTGTTGCCGTGGCTGTCGATTGACACTCCGACCAGCCGGCCGGGCATCGAGCGTTTGTAGGCGTCACGGGTAGCCATATAGGCGGCATGCGGACCGCCATAACCCATCGGCACGCCGAAGCGCTGCATTGAACCGATGGCGATATCCGCGCCCATCTCGCCCGGCGGCTTTAGCAGCGCCAGCGCCAGCGGGTCGGCGGCCATCGCCGCCATCGCCTTGGCGTCATGCAGCTTTTCGATCAAGGCGGTGTAGTCGTGGAATTTGCCGTTGATGCCGGGGTACTGGAACAGCGCGCCAAAGACGGTTTCGGGGTCGAGGTCGGTGAACGGGTCGCCGACAATCACCTGCCAGCCCAGCGGTTCGGCGCGGGTCTGGATCACGCCAATGGTCTGGGGCAGGGCGTTGGCGTCAACGAAAAAGGCGGTGGCTTTTGACTTCGCCAGCCGCTGGCACATGGCCATCGCCTCGGCCGCAGCGGTCGCCTCGTCGAGCAGCGAGGCATTGGCGATCTCAAGCCCGGTCAGGTCGCAGACCAGGGTCTGGAAGTTCAGGATTGCCTCCAGCCGGCCCTGACTGATCTCGGGCTGATAGGGGGTGTAGGCGGTGTACCAAGCCGGGTTCTCCAGAATGTTGCGCTGGATCGCGGGCGGCGTGATGGTGCCGTGATAGCCGAGCCCGATCAGCGAGGTCAGCACCTTGTTCTTGGCCGCCGTCGCACGCATCCGGTCCAGGGCTCCACGCTCGGAAAGCGGCGCACCGAAGTCCAGCGGCTCGGCCATGCGGATGCCCTTGGGCAGGGTCTGGGCGATCAGCTCTTCCAGGCCCGCGACGCCGCAAGTCGCCAGCATCTTTTCCATCTCGGCTGGAGAGGGCCCGATGTGGCGGCGGTTGGCGAAATCGTAGGGTTCGTATTTTGAACCGGTGTTCTTGGGGGCAGCAGTCATGCCGATCTCCTCAGGCGACCATTTCGTTGTAGGCGTCCTCGTCCATCAGATCGTCGGCCTCCGCCGGGTCGAGCAGCTTCATCTTGAAGAACCAACCAGTACCGGTCGGGTCGGAATTGACGATCGACGGGTCGTTGACGATGTCGTCGTTGGATTTGATGATCTCACCGGCCAGCGGCGCGTAGACATCCGAGGCGGCCTTGACCGATTCAAGGGTCGCTGCAACATCGCCCTGGGCAAAAACGGCGCCAGCCTCGGGCAGTTCGACAAAAACCAGATCGCCCAATTGCTCGGTGGCGTGGGCAGTAATGCCGACGGTCGCGATATCGCCATCGATTTCCAGCCATTCGTGGTCGTCGGTGAACTTCAACATGGCAGTTTCCCTCGCTGAGATTGGTTGTGATGGGGCTCAGGCCCGTTTGTAGTTTGGCTTGACGAAAGGCATGTCGGCAACCCTCAAAGGCAGCCTGCGGCCACGTACCTCGGCAAAAAGCCGGGTGCCGGTGGCGGCCTGGGCGCTGGGCACGTAGCCCATGGCCATCGGCGCATCGAGGCTGGGCCCGAAGGCGCCGGAGGTGACGACGCCGATCGGATCTGTATCGCCCTCGCCGGCGAACAGCTCGGTGCCGCCCCGGATTGGCGCCCGGCCGTCCGGCCGCAACCCGACCCGGTAGCGACTGGCGCCATTGATCAACTCACCCAGGATCCGCTTCGCGCCGGGGAAGCCGCCGGCGCGGGCGCCACTGGTGCGGCGGGTTTTCTGGATTGCCCAGGTCAGCGAGGCCTCGACCGGCGTCGTCGTGGTATCGAGGTCGTTACCGTACAGGCAAAGCCCGGCTTCCAGTCTGAGCGAATCCCGTGCCCCGAGGCCGATCGGCTCAACCGTCTCATGGGCGATCAGCGCGCGCGCCAGTTTTTCCGCTTGATCGTTCGGCACCGAGATCTCGAACCCGTCCTCGCCGGAATAACCCGAGCGCGAGACGATGCAGTCCGCACCCGCCAGCGTCAGGTTGCGCACATCCATGAACCGCATTGCAGCGCTCTCCGGCGCCAGTGAAGCCAAAACCGCCCCGGCCTGCGGCCCTTGCAGGGCAACCAGCGCCCGGCCGTCCAGCCGCTCAATCTCGCACACATCCGACAGATGCGCCCGCATATGCGCCTCGTCGGCGTCCTTGCAGGCCGCGTTGACCACCAGAAACAGATGGTCGCCCCGGTTGGTGATCATCAGGTCGTCGAGGATGCCACCAGCCTCGTCGGTGAACAGGGCATAGCGTTGTCGTCCCACGGGCAGCCCGAGCACATCGACCGGCACCAGCCGCTCGAGCGCCATCGCCGCGTCGGCCAGAGTGCCGGACTTCGGGCGCAGGATCACCTGGCCCATGTGGCTGACATCGAACAGCCCGGCGCGGGCTCGGGTATGCAGATGCTCCTTCAGGATGCCGGGGGCGTATTGCAACGGCATGTCGTAGCCGGCGAAGGGCGTCATCCGGGCGCCAAGCTCGAGATGCAATGCGTGAAGCGGGGTTTTCAGGACTTCGGTGTCAGGTGTTGGATCAGTCAAGACGCATTCTCCCAAGCAGTGGTGCCGGAAATCTGCGTTTTCACAGGCTCCGGCGCAAGTCATCCACGCGGCCGCGAGACCGTGTGAATTTGCGCCCCCTCTGTCCTGTCGCCTGAGAACGTTATCCCGTCGGCGGGTGCTGCTGCACCACTCTCCAGAGTGCCTTTTGCCCGAATGGTCCTTTTGCCTGAGAGTTTCCGGGGCGGTTGTTCCTTCGGCGCCGGTTTCGCTGGTATCGCACAGCGAGCGGCCTCTCCCATCGGGCGTGGTCACGTTAGGCTGGCGGCAACCCTGATGGCAACCCCCGGTGGGCGGCGTTTCATCAGATCGGGTGCTGCGCGCCTCCGTCGCATTGGACTTCTGCATCCGGCGCAGATATATGGTGCAGTGCAGCGTAACCGCGATCATGCGGCTGGGCTATACGGCTCGGGAGGTCTCCAATGGGCAAGGTCGTTCTTTTCGTGCAGCAGAAGGGTGGCGCCGGCAAATCCATGTTGCTGACGCAACTGGCGGTTCAATTTGCCAGCCTCGGGGCCAGTCTCGCGGTGATCGACCTCGACCCGCAACGCTCGACCACTGCGTGGTTTGCCGAGCGGCGCAAGCGCCCGGCGGGCACTGGCAGCATCGATCTGCATGAGAGCGCCGATTGGCGCGCCAGCGGCGATATCCGTGACGCGGCGCGCAAAGCCGACTGGGTTTTCGTTGACGCCCCCGGTTCGGCCGATGTGCTGGGTCGCGGCGCCATGCGCGAGGCGGACTTCGCCGTAATCCCCTGCCAACCGGCGATGGCCGATGTCTGGGCGACCGCGGCCACATTGGAGATGGTGGCCAAGGAGAAGCTGGCGCATGCCGTGGTGCTGAACCGGGTGCCGCCGCGCGGGCGCGCCGCCGAGACGGCCACCGCGGCGCTGCTGGAGGCCGGTGCGCCGGTGCTCGACGCCCGGATCGGCGCCAGGACCGCCTTCGCCGATGCCTTCATGCTGGGTGCCGGCGTGACCGAGACGGCACGCGGCTCGAAGGCTGCCGTTGAGATCATCGCCCTGGCGGCGGCGCTGAAGGCGGCGGTGGGATAGCCTGAACCATCGGCCGATCATGATCATGTCCGCCCGGGAGTGCGCTTGATCTGACCCGAACCGATGGCCCATCTGATCGGTGGCACGGTCGAGCAACACTACATCTTCCATGTCATCAGCCACGCGCTGGGATTTGACGCGCCGGATTGACAACCATCGCCGTTGGGGGATTGCACCGCGCCCTTTGGCGGCTATTAATTGGCAGCGACAGCCACCCTGCCCGATCGATCCGTGCAATGCAGGATTCAGGAGCAACCGCATGAATGAGCCGCTACCCCACGAAAAGGGATTTCACGTCTCCTGGGAACAGATTCACCGCGACAGCCGGGCGCTAGCCTGGCGACTCGACCGGCAGGGCCCCGGCGCCGATGGTGCCTGGCGCTCGGTGGTGGCCATCACCCGCGGCGGCATGGTGCCCGCCTGTATCGTCGCCCGCGAGCTGAATATCCGCCATGTGGATACCGTCTGCGTCAAGTCCTACGACCATCAGAACCAGGCCGACACCGAGGTTCTGAAGGCCCCCGACCCCAGCATCGGCGACGGCACCGGGGTGCTGGTGATCGACGATCTGGTCGATACCGGCCGGACCTTGGAGGTGGTGCAAAAGCTGTACCCCAAGGCCCATTTCGCCACCGTCTACGCCAAGCCCAAGGGCAAACCGCTGGTCCAAACCTACATCACCGAGGTCAGCCAGGACACCTGGATATTCTTCCCCTGGGACATGGCGCTGATGTATGTGGAGCCGTATCGCGGGACGTCGTAGCCGCAGTTTCAGCACGGGGTGTGAATGCGGGGATGGGAGATGTCTTCAATGCGAACACATCACGAATGCCCGGCATGCGGTGAGCCCACCATTTCGTCACTCCGAAAATTCGTCGCGGGGGCCCTGCTCCCGATTCAGTGCCGGGAGTGTGGGTCGATTATCGACGTTTCCGGAGCGACTTGGACAGTAGCTTCTCTCGTTGTGGACGCTTTTCTATTTATTGCTGCGGTTTTCGCGCTTGCCACCGCAATTAAAGACCCGCTTTACGGTGCGGTTTTCCTGTTGGCCTCCGTGTTCGCGTGGTTGATCTTTGGATTGGGGGCGACCCGATTAGGACGCTTGACAGTGGTCATGGACAATAGAGATCGAGACGTAACGCGGATGCCCCCTACTGGCGCTGTGCCTCGATCAATGTTTGGTCGGTTGCTTTGGCTTGGATGGTTTTCGGGGATCGTACGTGTCGTTTGGGTGGGCTCGATATTCGGTCTGCCGGTCGCAGTGTTTTTCCAACACATCGTGCTTTCGGCACTGTGCCTCGTCATGATCTTGTTCACCGGATTGGCGATGCGCCGGCTGTCTCCGGTCGTAGAGCAAGTTCACGCCTGCCCTGCCTGCGGAAAATGCACCATATCGTCTTGGGAAAAGCTATACCCGCCTGTGTTAGTACTTCCAGCCTGTACCAACTGCGCTACGAAGTACACCATAAGCGGTAGCATATTTGCCTACGATTCAATGGCCACATTTATTCTTTTAAG
>DATLAW010000244.1:0-4124 GCA_035527255.1 Thermohalobaculum sp.
CGAGGGCCGGGTCGATGCCGCCTGGGCCCGCTGGGTGCGGCCGTGGACGCTGGGCGCCTGGGTCGCCCTGACGATCGGCATCGCGCTCGGGTCCTACTGGGCCTATTACGAGCTTGGCTGGGGCGGCTGGTGGTTCTGGGATCCGGTCGAGAACGCCAGTTTCATGCCCTGGCTGGTGGCCGGCGCCTTGCTGCACTCGGCGATTGTGGTCGAGAAGCGCAATGCCCTGAAGACCTGGACCATCCTGCTGGCGATCCTGGCGTTCTCGCTGAGCCTGATCGGCACCTTCATTGTGCGCTCCGGGGTGATCACCTCGGTCCATGCCTTTGCCAATGATCCGGAGCGCGGGGTGTTCATCCTGGCGATCCTGGGGGTGGCGATCATCGGCTCGCTGTCGCTTTATGCCTGGCGGGCGCCGGGGATGCGATCGGAGGGCCGGTTTCAGCCGATCAGCCGCGAGGGCGGGCTGATGCTGAACAACCTGGCGCTGGCGGTGGCGGCGGCGGTGGTGTTCATCGGCAC
Organism: Thermohalobaculum sp.; assembly: GCA_035527255.1. Taxonomy (GTDB): domain Bacteria; phylum Pseudomonadota; class Alphaproteobacteria; order Rhodobacterales; family Rhodobacteraceae; genus Thermohalobaculum. The sequence goes on from DATLAW010000244.1 coordinate 523, forward strand.
GCTGGCGCCGCTGGTGCGCGAGTTCTTCGACGGCGCCAAGATCTCGGTTGGGGCGCCGTTCTTCGAGCTGGCGTTCACGCCGTTCCTGGTGATCGTGTTTATCGCCATGCCGCTGGGCTCGCTGATGCCTTGGAAGCGCGGCGATCTGGGGCGGGTGATGGCGCGGCTGTGGTGGGCGGCGGCGGCGGCGCTGGGCCTGGGCGGGGCGATTTGGGGGTGGCAGACCGGCCATGCGTTGCTGGCCCCGGTGGGACTGGCGCTGGCGACCTGGCTGATCCTGGGCGTGTTCGTCGAGATTGGCACGCGGATCGGCCTGCCGGGGGTTTCGCTGGTAACCGCCCTTGGCCGCTTTGCCCGGTTGCCGCGGGCTGATTGGGGCAAGTTTCTGGCCCATGGCGGGATGGGGTTGACGGTGATGGGAATCGCCGCGGTGACCGCCTGGCAGGTCGAGGACATCCGGTTGGCGCGGCCCGGCGACGTGATTCCGGTGGGGGGCTATGAGATCCGTTTCGACGGTGTCGTCGAGGGTCAGGGGCCGAACTATGTGTACGAGCGCGGGCGGTTCACCGTCTCCCAAGGTGGTGAACTGGTCGGGGTGATGGAGCCTGAGAAGCGGTTCTACCCGGTGCAGGGGACGCCGACCACCGAGGCGGCGATCGATTCCGGATTGGTCCGCGATCTGTACCTGGTGCTCGGCGACAAGCAGCAGGGCGGCGATGCCTGGGCGGTGCGGACCTATCTGAAGCCGCTGGCCGCCTGGATCTGGTTGGGTGCGTTGGTGATGGCGCTGGGCGGGCTGGTCAGCCTGACCGACCGGCGCTACCGGGTCGGGGCCGTGGCGCGGCGCGCGCCGGTGCCTGTGGCGGCGGAATGATGCGGGCGATCCTGCTGGTCCTGGCGCTGCTGGTGGCGGCCCCGGCCGGGGCGGTGCAACCGGACGAGATCCTCGCCGATCAGGGGCTCGAGGCCCGGGCCCGCGAATTGTCGAAGGAATTGCGCTGCCTGGTGTGCCGCAACGAGTCCATCGACGATTCCAACGCCGAACTGGCCCGCGACCTTCGGCTATTGGTGCGCGAGCGCCTGACGGCCGGTGACAGCGACGCCGAGGTGTTGGGCTACCTGGTCGACCGCTACGGCGAGTTCGTTCTGCTGAAGCCGAAGTTCTCGGCCGCGAATGCGGTGCTATGGTTTGCCGGGCCGATCTCGTTTCTGCTGGGGCTGGGCGTGATCGCCGCCTATCTGCGCACCCGCCGCCCGCAAGCCGCCGCCAACGAGGCGCCGCTGAGCGAGGCCGAACGAAAGCGGCTGGAGGATATTCTTGGCGGCTGAACCGCGGGCGTGCTTCGGCGTGTTTTAGGCGTGTCTTGGCCCAGCCAAGGGCGGGCCAGCGAAGCGGCGCTGATCTAGTGGTCGAAATCTAAGGTTTGGTCCCCATCGGCCCGGTTTGATGGAGTCGGCCCGGATCGCCCGCACCCGAGGTCATCATTCCTGTCAACAAGGGAGGAGCCACTCACTACCCTTTTTTGACGGTTCGATCCTGGTTCCCTACCAGACATGCGGACGCCGTGATGAAAAGTTTGACGGCGCGTGGTCCACGAGACAGGTCGTTTTGTCGGCATGAGCGGCGCTGGCACCTTTGTCAGCAATGAGCTTGCGGACGGCCACAAGACCACATGGTTTGAGGGTGAGGTCGAGTTTGCGAACTGAGCTTCACCGTTCTGGGTCAAATGCAAACCAATGGTGAAGGCAAGCGCGTGACTTTGCCATTGGTTTGCAGTTGACGCAAATAAGTCATCCGCTCCTCACGAGGTGAAAGGCCGAATAGCGGACAAAGCGAACCTAAATGCGGATCACCATTCAAGTTTTTCCCATGACATCATTGGCAAAGTGACGCAACCAAACTTCCGCTCGGGTTTTGTCGCGCGCTTCATAGTCTCGGATAGCCTGCCCGAGGTCGCCAAAAACCGGCGATTCTTTGTCAGCGCCGATCTCGGTCAACCGCATCGTATACCACGCGGTTATCCCGCCCTTCGGGGCATCGGAGAATCTCGGAAAGACGGGCTCAGGTTTCTGATCCGCTTTCCAGAGGTCGGGAAGTGAAGGCTCAAGGACGAGCGTGCGGGCAAGACCGACGATATCGACCGCGCCGTTGGCCACGGCGTCCTCGGCACGCGCGCGCGTCTTGAAACCGCCCGTCAGCATCAGGGGCTTGGTCGTTACCCCGCGGACGCGCTTTGCAAATTCGATGAAATAGGGTCCGCGTCCAGCCCCGTCGGAGGCGGACTTTGCTCCAGGGAAGTAAGTCCCACCACTAATGTCGATCAGGTCGACCGAAGACCGGTCCAGCGCTGCCACCACTACGAGCGCGTCGACCTCGTCGAATCCGCCTTCGAGCTGGTCTGAGGAATTGAGTTTCACAGCGACTGGGAAATCCGGTCCGACAGCAGCGCGGGTTGCCTCGATGGTCTCCAGCAGAAGCCGTATACGATTGGCGATTGCCCCTCCGTATTCGTCGCTCCGCTTGTTGAATAGTGGCGAAAGGAACTGACCGAGCAGAAATCCGTGCGCCGCGTGAATTTGCACACCGCCGAAACCAGCTTGCCGCGCTAACCGGGCTGTCCTCGCAAACTCCGAGGGCAATTGATGAATATCTTCTATTGTCAATTCCGCGCAACGCAGACCCGGCAGATCGAGAGCGCTCGGGCCCTTGGGGGTACTGGTCGGCGCGTAAGCAAGCGCCCCGGCGTGACCCAGTTGCAGCCAGAGACTGGTGCCGTTTTTGCCGCCCCGTTGGGCAAGTTCCCGGAAACGGTCAAGGTCGGAAGCCTCGTTGAGCACCAGATTGCCGGGCTTCTCGGCGTAACCAGCGGTGCCTTGCACCTCGCCGATTATTGATACGGCCAACCCACCTACCGCCCAACGCTGATACAGCCTGATCTGTTCAGCTGTCGGATGGCCGGTTCCATCACCCAAAGAATCCGACATCGCCGATTTCGCAATCCGGTTTTTCAGAGTTACTCCACAGGGCAGTTTTAGCGGCTCGAACAGAATTCCACGTTGTTGCATTTGAATTTCCACGACCAAATTTCCCAGCTCTCATCTACATCCATGAAAACCCGAGGCACCGCAACACAACGTCAAGTTTGGGCTCAAATCGGAACTTAGCTGCACCTTGCACCAAAGGTGGCTTCGCGGGACGAAGTTGCCGTTGGCCATCCATCCGCGATCGAGGGCCGCGCCCTCGCTCGGGTGGGCGCATACGGCCTATGTGCTTGTCCCTTTATGGCGGCAACCTCCCTGCACTCTGTGAGCTTCGTGCGAGGCTGCAAATGCGCCCTCCCGGGGGGAGGTAGGGCGCGGCCCGGCGGGCTTTGCCCTTGATTCCGGCCAGGGGTGTGGTTGGCGGGGTCTGCGAAGGGGTCGGAGTGAGTGTTCGTTGCGCGGTCAATAAATGACTGTTCCTGATGCTGTGGACGGCTCCTCCACCGGCATCGCGATGTGCGAAGATCGCGATGTTTGAGGAACCGCTAGAGAGGAGCCATCCATGGATCAGATTAGCACGATTGGTCTGGATATCGCGAAGAACGTCTTCCAGGTCCACG
>DATLAW010000245.1:0-13060 GCA_035527255.1 Thermohalobaculum sp.
GCTGCCGACTGTGCCGGTCGATGTCGGGGCCAGAACCTCGGAGCCGCCGGTTGCGGTGTCGTTGCCTGCTTTGCCCTCGATATAGGAGAAGTTGTAGTCCTCCGCGCTGAGATCGAAAGTATCGGCCCCGGCCGTCGAAGGCCCTGCAAGGGCGATCGTGACCGTGCTCATCACCGTGCCGCCATTGCCGTCCGAGACGGTGTAGTTGAGCACCAGCGGCGCGGTGTCCGCGCCCGGCGTCGTGACCGTGAACGACACCAGGTTGCCTGCCACAAAGATCGGCGCCACCACCCAGCCGGCCGGGAGGCCGGTGTCATCGATAGCGGTAACCGTCAGCATGTCGCCGTCGATGTCGCCGTCGTTCTGCAACAGCCACTCGACCGGGATCACTGCATCGGTCGAGAGCGAGGCAATGATTACGTCGCCGTCGGCAACCGGATCCGTGTTGGTGCTATCGTTGACGCCGTTGACGGTGATGTCGACGGTCGTCGAGGCCGAACCATCGGATGAAAACACCGTAAAGCTGTCGGTCGGTGTATCGCCGGTGTTGAGCGCCTGAACCAATGGGTCGTCGTTATCGAGCAGATAACTCCAGACGCCAGCATTGTCGATCGAGAAGGTGCCGTAGGTGCCGGCCACATCGGTCTGAGCCTGGGTGCCTGACTGGCCAGTGTCGGCATCGCTGACGATCACGGTGCCGCCGGCTGACAGAGTGCCGTCCTCGGTGACTTCACCGGTGTCGCCGGTGATCGCGGCAATGTCGTTCACACCGGTCACCGTCACGGTGACGGTGGAGATGTTCGAAGGCGCGCCGTGGCTGTCGGTTGCCTGGTAGGTGATGGTGACGTCGCGGGTGTCGCCGGCGGCGAGATCCTGGAAATCCATACCGGGGTTGAAATTCAGCACATCGCCGCTGATCGATGCCGAGCCCTCGGCCGGGCCGGAGACGATGGTGTAGGTCAGGGTCGTGCCGTCATCGTCGCTGTCGATGTCGTCGCCAGCGAGATTGATGTCAATTGCCGCCCCGTCCTCGTCCGCCATGCCGGTGACATCGGCGACGGTCGGAGCGTCGTTCTGTCCGGTGATCTTTACGGTTACCTCGGCAGTACTGGTCGTGCCGTTGCCCATACGGATCGTGTAGGTGAAGGTCTCGAAAGTCGTCTCACCCAAGGCGAGAGATTCGAAGGCGTTGTTGGTGTCGTAGACGACCTGATCGCCGACGATCATGATCTGGGCGCCGCTCGGAAGGGCAACCAATTCGCCGGGGCCGGTTGGGGCGCTCGGGTTAGCCTGATCCAGTGAAAAGAGTGAGATCGAATTGCCGCCATTGTCGTTGCCGAGAACGTCGAGTTGGACAACCCCGTTCTCGGAGACTGCGCCGGTGTCATCTTTTGCCTGGGGCGTGTTCCAGGAGTTGCCAGGCGCCGTCGCCACGTTATTGCTCGAATGCGACCCCTGAGACGGGTGTGACCTGTGCGAAGAATGCGACCCGTGCGACGAATGCGATTTAAATTTGGACATGGTATTTACCCTCACTTTGATCCACGGCGATGCCATGGTGAAATTGTTGCACACTGTTCCGACCGCTGATGGCCGGTCTTGGTATCCGCCCGCAGCCAAGGCCGCATGTTGCGTCGCCGCAAACGCCGTCGCCTATTTGAACGAACGCGCGTTTCTGTCAGTTGGTGCGATCAATGTTTTGAAAGGCATTTCGATGCACACCCTACTTCTCCGCAGAACCCTCGGATAAGTTGATGTCATTGAGGAGGCTTGTCCATCTTAATCATTGATTATTAATGATTTTTCATATTAATAGTTGAGTAAAATTTTGGCGTACAACCGGCGGGCAGTATTTCAAACCGGTTCCGATCGGAAACGTTTTAGATCAAAACTTATTACTTCGGTCCAGCGCCGAAATAAGGAGAATTATGGCATGGACCGATTCGTTTTTGTTCGCGGATCTGGCGTCTTCTTGTTGTGTTAGTCCTGATTAGCAACGAACCGGAGGGCGCTGTTATTTCCCGGGCGCCGCCAGATACTCGGCGTCGGTGACATGCTCCATCCACTCCACATGCTTGCCGTCGAGCGCTTCCTGGAACGCCAGATGGACCATGCCATGGCTGGGGGCGGCGCCGTGCCAGTGCTTCTCGCCGGGCGGGATCCAGACCGTGTCGCCGGGGCGGATCTCGCGCACCGGCTCGCCCTTGGCTTGGACCCGGCCAATGCCGCTGAGGACATGCAGGGTCTGGCCCAGCGGATGGGTGTGCCAGGCGGTCCGGGCGCCGGGCTCGAATGTCACGCGCAGCGCCCTGACCGCGGCAGGCGCGGGCGCCTCGATGATCGGATCCTGCCAGACGGTGCCGGTGAACCAGTCGGCCTTCGCCTTGAGCGTCGGCCGGTCGGATGCGCTGTGGATGTCCATGGTTCGTCTCCTTGATGGCGTTTCGCCGACACCTTAGACTACTAGCCTGGCGGTGCCGACCTTAAAATCCTGGTGCTGCTATGCGGTAGTCGCTTTCGGCCACAGCCGCCCCATCAGCAGCCAGAAGGCGATGCCCATGTTCAGAAGGTTCCAGGCGATGCCGTTCAGGAATGCCATCTCGTAGGACCCGGTCAGGTCGTAGATCTCGCCTGAGATCCAGCCGCCCAATGCCATGCCCATAACCGTCGCCATCAGCACCAGGCTGACCCGCGCCCCGGCCTCGCGGGCCGGGAAGTATTCACGCACGATCAGGGCGTAGCTGGGCACGATGCCGCCCTGCGACAGCCCGAACAGCGCCGAGACCACATAGAGCGAGGTCAGCCCGTCGAACGGCAGATAGAACAGCAGCGCCAGACATTGCAGGGTCGAGCCCAGGATCAACGTGCCGACCCCACCAATCCGGTCGGCGATGAAGCCCGAGGCCAGCCGGCTGATCACCCCGGTGCCCAGCATGATCGACAGCATCTCGGCGCCACGGGCGGTGCCATAGCCGAGATCGCCGCAATACGCGACGATGTGGACCTGCGGCATCGACATGGCGACACAGCAGGCGATGCCCGCTATCACCAGCAGGGTTTGCAACGCGGCCGGCGACATCGGCATTGGGCCTCTGGTCCCGCCCGGGTTGACCGAAATGGAGCCGGCATCGACCTCGACCCGGCGGCGCAGCGCAAAGATCAGCGGCAGCATGGTGATGACGCAGAACAGTCCGATGGCGGTATAGGCCTGGCGCCAGCCGATCGTCTCGATGGCGTATTGCAGGATCGGTGGCCAGACCGTGCCAGCCAGGTAGTTGCCGCTGGCAACGATGGAGATGGCGACGCCGCGCCGTTTGAGGAACCAATGCGAGACATCGGCGACCAGCGGGCCAAAGGTGGTCGAGCTTCCCAACATGCCGATCAGGACCGCCTGGGCGAGTACGAACTGCCAGTAACTTTGCGCGTTCGCCGCCGCAATATAGCCCGCCCCCAGCATCAACGTGCTGAGGATTAGCGGAGTGACGATGCCGAAACGGTCGGCCATCCGCCCCATCAGAACGCCGCCGATGGCGAAGGCGATCATCGTCGCGGTGTAGGGGACCGAGGCGCCGCCCCGGTCAACCGCGAACTCGACCTCGATGGTCGGCAGCACCACAACGGTCGACCACAAGCCGACGCCAGCAATGGTACTGAGGGCCAGCGACGCCGCCAGACGCCACCAAGCATAGCGGCTTTCCGGCATATTGGGGTTGTCGGATACGGTCGGTGTGGTCATGGAGGTTCGCTTTTGCGACGGTGCTTCGGGTCTGTCGATTCAGTAGCCGACGCTGCCTGCCGCCGCAATCCCGGCGCCTGGAAACAAAAAAGGGCCCGGCTTTCGCCGGACCCTTCGAGGCGCATTCCGGATCAAACCATCACTTGGTAAGTTCAGTCCAGATGGCGGTATACATGTCGTTCACGTCGGCCGGGCAGGTTGGCAGGAAGACGCCAGCGCTGGCCAGTTCGGCAGGGATGACCAGCTCGGGTGCATCCTTCATATCGGCCGGCATGAACGCGTCCGACCCCAGGATGCCGTTCGAGTAGCGGGCGAAGGCCGAGATCAGCCCCGCGTTCTCTGGTTCCATGATGAAATTCTGGAACAGTTTGGCGTTCTCGACATTCTTGGCGTCGGACAGTACCGCGACACTGTCCATCCACACCGGGTAGCCTTCCTTCGGATAGCCGTATTTAACCGGCGGGTTGGCCAGCCGGGCGCGGAAGGTCGATCCATTCCAATTGACGCTGGCGACCCAGTCGCCGGAGGACAGCTTGTCGGTGGTGCCATAGTCCATCGACTGCCATTTCGGCTTCGCTGCCATCAGGGTGTCGCGCACCTTGCGCAGCACTTCCTTGTCGCTGGTGCAGGGTGCACCGCCGACATACATGACCGCCATCGACATGACGTCAGCCATTTCAGGGACGACGTTGACCTTGCCGATCAGCTCCGCTGGCGGGTCCATGAAGATCGATGAGGTGTTGATGTCGCCATCGTAGACGGTCGTGTTCACCGCAATGCCGGTGGTTCCCCATTGCCAGGGCACGGTATAGTGGCGGCCCGGATCCCAGGACACATCGACCCATACTGGGTCCATGTTCTTGAAGTTCTCCATCTGGTCGGGGCGGGTTTCAATCAGCAGCCCCTCAGCGACCCAGATCGGCACGTAGCTCGCCGATGGCACGACGATGTCGAAGCCGTGCCCGCCGGCCTTGATCTTGGCCAGCGCGGTCGCGTTCGAGTCGTAGTCGGTGACCGTCACCTTGACGTCATAGGCCGCCTCGAACTTGGTGATCAGTTCGGGGTTGGTGTAGTTGCCCCAGTTGAAGATGTTCAGCTCACCGGCCGCTTGGGCGGCTCCGGTAGTGGCGAGCAGCGCCACGCCGAGGACGCTTCCGGTTAGTTTCCAGTTCATGAGTGGTCTCCCTTAGTTTTTTTGGCCGCGTGTTCATTCACCGGCCAATCCTACGCATTTTTTCGATTGATGAGGAAGAAGATTGAGACGACGGCGACCGAGATTCCCAGCAGGACCGTCGAGATGGCGTTGATCTCGGGGGTGATCGCCCGCCTGATTTGGCCCAGCATGTAGGTCGGCAAGGTGTCTTCCCCGGCGGATTTCACAAATTCGGTGATCACCACGTCGTCGAGCGAGATCACGAAAGCCAGCATGGCCCCGGCCAGGATACCCGGCCACATCAGCGGCAGGGTCACTCGCCGGAATGTCATCCATGGCGTCGCATAAAGGTCGGCAGCGGCGGTCTCCAGTGTCAGGTCCATGCCTTCCAGTCGCGCCCTGATTGGCAGGTAGGCGAAGGGGACGCAAAAGGCGGTGTGGGCGATCATCAGGTAGAATATTCCGGTGACCCCGGTGGCAACCTTGATCATAGCGAAGAAGATCAGCAATGCCACGGCGGTCACGATCTCGGGCACCATCAGCGGCTGGACGATCATCGCGTAGATCACCGTGAGGCCACGGAACCGCTGGGTCCGGGTCGTGCCTAGGGCCGCCATGGTGGCCAGAATAGTGGCAGATATTGAAGCAACGGTGGCGATCTCGAGCGATCGCAGCGCCGCCCGCTGCACGGCTTCGTTACTCCATGCGGCCTGATACCAGCGCCAGGAAAACCCGTCCCAAACCGCCATCGTGGTGCCGGCGTTGAACGAGAAGATCACCAGGGTGATGATCGGCGCGTAGAGCATCACAAAACATGTCAGGGCGACGGCGGTGAAGCCGGTCTGCCGTTTCAGTGTGAACGGCGCCGGGGTGCTGCGCGCCGCCATCACTGGCGCTCGCCGGATTTGCCGCGCTCGACCGTCCGCACATAGAACAACAGCACCACCATGACGATGGCCAGCAGCGCGATCGACAGCGCCGCGCCCAGCGGCCAGTTGCGCCCGGCGCCGAACTGCAGCTCGATCAGATTGCCCAGCATCATGTTCTTGCCGCCGCCCAACACGCGCGGAGTGACAAACGCGCCGAGCGACGGGATGAAAACCAGGATCGACCCGGCGACCAGACCCGGCTTGACGATGGGAATTATCACCCGGCGCAGCACCTGAAAGCGGGTCGCGTAGAGATCATAGGCGGCCTCGACCAGCTGGAAATCCAGCTTCTCCATCGACGCATATAGCGGCAGCACCATCAGCGGCAGGTAGACATAGGTCATGCCCACCAGAATGGCGAAGTCGGTGTAGAGCATCTGGATCGGCGCGCTGATCAGGCCGAGCCCGCCGAGCACGGTGTTGATGACGCCCTCGGCCTTGATCACCTCCATGATCGCAAAGGTGCGGATCAGCAGATTGGTCCAGAACGGAATGGTGATCAGGAACAGCCACAGATTGCGGCTGCGCGGTGAGCGGGTGGCGATGAAATAAGCGGTTGGGAAGCCGAAGATCAACGTTGTCACCGTGGTCATGAACGACAGCCGGACCGAGCGCCACAGGATTGTCAGGTGAGCATCGGCAAACGATACAGTGTCGTCAAATATATCCTTTTGGAAGAAGACTTTGAACCACGCCTTGCCGGACAGCTGCCATTCCACGCCGCCGTAGTTCCCGGCGACCAGGAACGAGTAGACCAGCACGATCAACAGTGGCCCGGAGGCAGCCAGGAACAGCACTGTCAGGGCCGGGGCGCTGAGCAGCCATTTGCGCCGCACCGCCTGGCGCCTTGCCTGCTCGAGCGATCCGGTATCGAGGGGTGATGTCATGTCAATCCCTCAACACTTGCACCGCGTCGGGCTTCAGCACTATTTCGACCGGCTGTCCGGTCTGGAAGGCCTCGGCGCTATCGCGCAGGTTTTGGCTGCGCACGACGAAGGCAGCGTCATCGCTCAGGCGCACATGGTAATGGGTGTCGGTGCCGAAATAGACGATGTTTTCCAACACGCCCCGCAGGTCGCCATTGCCGGTCATCAGGGTCGCGTGCTCGGGGCGGATCGCGGCGGTGACCTTGCCGCCCTCCACCATTCCGGGCGCCATGCCCTCGGGCAGATCCGCCCCGACCTCGCTGCCCGAAGACAGGCGCAGCACCGCGCGGCGTCCTTCGGCCGAGACCACCAGGGCCGCCAGGAAATTGGTGTCGCCGATGAAATCGGCCACGAAACGCTCGGCCGGGTGGTCGTAGATCTCGCGCGGGCTACCGATCTGCAGGATCTTGCCCTGGCTCATCACCGCGACCCGGTCCGACATGGTCAGAGCTTCTTCCTGGTCGTGGGTGACGAAGATGAAGGTGATGCCGGTCTCGTTCTGCAGCCGTTTCAGTTCGATCTGCATCTCCTTGCGCAGCTTGTAGTCCAGCGCCGATAGCGGCTCGTCCAGCAGCAGAACCTTCGGCTTTGGCGCCAGGGCGCGGGCCAGGGCGACGCGTTGCTGCTGGCCGCCGGAGATCTGGTCGGTGCGGCGGTCGCGCAGCTCCTCCATCCGCGCCAGCTTCAGCATGGCGGCCACGGTTTCGCTGACCTCGACCTTGGGTCTACCCAGCATCTCGAGCCCGAAGCCGATGTTCTGGGCCACGGTCATATGCGGGAACAGGGCGTAGGATTGGAACACCGTGTTGACCGAGCGTTGGTAGGGTGGCAGGTGCGAAATGTCGGTGCCCTGCAACAGAATCGTGCCGGCGCTGGGATGATCGAACCCGGCGATCAGGCGCAGCAGCGTGGTCTTGCCGCAGCCCGACGGGCCGAGCAGGGTGAAGAACTCGTTCTGCCGGATGGTCACCGAGACGTCGTCCAGCGCCCGCACCGCCGAGGCGCCCGCACCAAAGACCTTGGTCACCCGCTCGACGGCGATCGCCGGGATGGTTTTGGCCACAACTGTACTGCCCTGGTCGATCGCTCACCTCCCGGCCGATGGCCCTATGATGCGCGCCATCTAATCTGGTCGCACTGGCCTTTGGCAAGGCTAATTCTGGACCTTACAGGTCTTGACCCTGCGGCGGTAAACGGGCGACAAGCAGCGAAATTCAGCTTGGCCTGTGTGAGACGCTTTGGCGGGTTCTTGCGCGGTACCGGCACCCTCAGGGAGGATAGCATGACCACGGAACTTACCCATTTCATCGGCGGCAAGCACGTCAAGGGCACCTCGGGTCGCTTCTCGGATGTATTCAATCCGGCGACCGGCGAGGTGCAGGCGAGATGCCCGCTGGCCAGTGCCGCCGAGGTGTGCGCCGCAGTCGAGAACGCCAAGGCGGCGCAGCCTGCTTGGGCGGCGCAGAACCCGCAGCGCCGGGCCCGGGTGATGATGCAGTTCGTGCAACTGCTGCACCGCGACATGGACAAGCTGGCCGAGGCGCTGAGCCGGGAGCATGGCAAGACCATTCCCGACGCCAAGGGCGACGTGGTGCGCGGGCTGGAAGTGGCCGAGTTCTGCATCGGCGCGCCGCATCTGCTGAAGGGTGAATACACCGAGAGCGCCGGCCCCGGCATCGACATGTATTCGATGCGCCAGCCCATCGGCATCGCCGCCGGGATCACCCCGTTCAACTTCCCCGCCATGATCCCGATGTGGAAGTTCTGCCCGGCGATTGTCTGCGGCAACGCCTTCATCCTTAAGCCGAGCGAACGCGACCCCTCGGTGCCGCTAATGCTGGCCGAGCTGATGCTTGAGGCGGGCGCGCCTCCGGGCATCCTGAACGTGGTCAATGGCGACAAGACGGCGGTCGACGCGATCCTCGACGACGAGGATATTGGCGCTGTCGGCTTTGTCGGCTCGACCCCGATCGCCCATTACGTCTATTCGCGCGGCACGGCCAACGGCAAGCGGGTGCAGTGCTTCGGCGGCGCCAAGAACCACATGATCATCATGCCGGATGCCGACATGGACCAGGTGGTCGATGCGCTGATCGGTTCGGCTTACGGCGCCGCGGGCGAACGCTGCATGGCGATCTCGGTCGCGGTGCCGGTGGGCGACGAGACCGCCGACCGGATGATCGCGGCGCTGACGCCAAGGGTCGAGAGCCTGAAGATTGGCCCCTATACGGCGGGCAACGATGTCGATTTTGGCCCGCTGATCACGCCGGAAGCGCATGCCCGGGTCAAGGGCCTGATCGACAGCGGCGTCGAGCAGGGCGCCACGCTGGTGGTCGATGGCCGCGACTTCAGCATGCAGGGCTACGAGGGCGGCAACTTCATCGGCGGTTGCCTGTTCGACAATGTCACCCCCGACATGGAGATCTACAAGCAGGAGATCTTCGGCCCGGTCCTGACCACCGTGCGGGCCAAATCCTACGAGGAGGCGATCAACCTGGCGATCGACCACGAATACGGCAACGGCACCGCCATCTATACCCGCGACGGCGACACCGCGCGCGACTTCGCCGATCGCATCAACATCGGCATGGTCGGCATCAACGTGCCAATTCCGGTGCCGCTGGCCTACCACACCTTTGGCGGCTGGAAGAAGTCGGTGTTCGGCGATTTGAACCAGCACGGGCCTGATGCGTTCCGTTTCTATACCCGGACCAAGACGGTGACGGCGCGGTGGCCGAGCGGAGTGAAAGAGGGCGCGGATTTCTCAATTCCATTGATGGAATAGGGCGGCCGGGCCGGGTTATTTCGAACCGATAGGCTGGGATTTCAACGGGAGTGCTTTGGCAGTGCTCCCGACTCGCCGAGATCAAGCGCTGGCGCGAACGACTCACCTGATGCATGGCGGCAGGGCGGCGGTCGCAAAATCGCTCATGTCGGGTGGGGCGTGGGTGCTGGTGCAACCAACCAAAGAAACCCTTTGCGAATAGCCGATATTTCGGCCCTGTTTTGCGCTGGCCGCAGGTTGTTGATGCGGGAAACCAAGCGTACTCTGTTGGTCGAGCAGTGCGGAGTAGGGGTCTATTAACACCTACAGTGATAGCTGGCGTGCAACCTTAGTTCAGCGTGCGGGCCGTCCAAGCGTTTTTCATTCTGGCGGCCCCGTGCAATTGGGGAGAAGCCGTTATGTTGAAAAGACTGCTGTTTGCATCCGCAATCATCACCGGAAGCGCAATCGCCTGGGCACCCGATGCCATGGCGTTTGAGGTATGTGGCAAACGCGACGCCATCGTCGGCACGCTGAAGGCTGACCTCGGCGAGGTTCGCGTCGATGGCGCGGCTGCTGGCCCATCGGCGTTCTACGAATTCTTCGCTTCCGATCGCACCCGCACGTGGACAGTTCTCCTCAGCGGAGTCAACGGGATCAGTTGTGTGATGGCGGTTGGCGAGCACTGGAACCGACCGATGCAGGTCGTCGTGCCTACGCATGACGGATGGCCTCGTCCAGGTGGGCTTTTGGTCAGATGACTCGGCCGGTCGATCGGGCCGGGTCAACGCCGGGGCCGACCAGAGCCAAGTCGCCGGAGCTCCAAAATCAAAGAAGGCCGCGTCGCCGCGGCCTTCCGTGAGATTTGAGATGGTCGGGCGGGCGGGGGTCTGTAACCCCAGGCGCGTCTCCGACCCGGAAAGAAGGCTGCTCCCTAACGGCAGGCTCCGCGTCCGCTGTCCACCACCATCTCCAAGGTCTCACTCGACATCGGATCACCTCCTTTCAGTTGTTGAACACAAAAAAAGTGTACCCGAGTCGGGCGCGATTGCAAGCAATTAGAGCACCCGGCGGGCGGTTTCATGAGTTCAAGGCGGGGTGCCAAAATGCCGACGCGATCCAGCCACAATCATCGGTTATTCTGCTTGGAAATCAAAGGACAATAGCGTTCCTATAAGGGAGGACGTGATGGTTAGAGTGGTAAGTCAGACCCGCGTTTGGGCCGCCTGACAGTTCCATGTTAGGTGATTCCGCGCGATAGAAAGCGGTGGGGGCCGACATGTATAAACGATTTTTAACTTTATCTGCGCTTGTTCTCGGTATGGCCGTGGTGGCGCCTTCTATAACGCAGGCTCAGGGGCAGATGGCCTGTGGTGAGCGCGATTCCGTTGTTGCCAAGCTGGGTGAAAGATATGGTGAGGTTCGCCGCGGTGGCGGCATCGCCGGGGCGACGGCGATTTTCGAGGTTTGGGCCTCGGATACGACCGGCACATGGACCCTCCTTAGAACCTCGCCGGACGGGCAGGCTTGCGTGATGGCCGTGGGTGAGGGCTGGCAGGACGGTGGCGGAAACGCGACCCAGGTCGGGAGCCCAGTCTGAAAGCTGAGGCTGGTCTAGAGCGCTTTCCGACCTGATTGCATCAGGTCACGCGCTCTAGGAAATTAGCTGGTCGCATTTTCCGAGTCAGCGGATGAATCCATCCGCTTCGAAAATGCTCTGGTGCCTGTAGAATAGCAAAAACGGCAACGGGCGATTCACTTTCGCCCCTTGCCCCGATAACTCCGCGTGCCGGGCCGACCGGCCGATGAGCGTCCGCTTGCGACGGCAATCCGCTGCTCGAGCGTCGACTGGCGCGCCAGCGGGTCGTCGGCGATGGCGAGATCGACCGCCTCGAGCCGCTTGACCTCGTCGCGGATCCGGGCGGCCTCCTCGAATTCCAGATTTTCAGCGGCCTTCAGCATTGCCTTGCGCAGGGCCTCGAGATGGACCCGCAAGTTGGCGCCGACCAGGGCGTTATCGATGGTGGCGGTAACCCGGCTGAGATCGACATCGCCCTTGTAAGTGCCGGCCATGATGTCGTTGACGTTGGTGCGGATGGTGGCAGGGGTGATGCCGTGGGCCGCGTTATAGGCGCGCTGGCGGGTGCGGCGGCGTTCGGTCTCGCCGATGGCGCGCTCCATCGAGCCGGTGATCCGGTCGGCATACATGATGACCCGACCGTCGAGATTGCGGGCTGCCCGGCCGATGGTCTGGACCAGCGAGGTTTCCGAGCGGAGGAACCCCTCCTTGTCGGCGTCGAGGATCGCCACCAGAGCGCATTCGGGGATGTCGAGCCCCTCGCGCAGCAGGTTGATGCCGATCAGCACGTCGAAGGCGCCGAGTCGGAGGTCGCGCAGGATCTCGATCCGCTCCAGGGTGTCGATGTCGGAGTGCATGTAGCGCACCCGGATGCCCTGTTCGTGCATGTATTCGGTCAGGTCCTCGGCCATGCGCTTGGTCAGGGTGGTGACCAGCGCCCGGTTGCCGGCCAGCGCCACCTTGCGGCATTCGTCGAGCAGGTCGTCGACCTGGGAGGTGACCGGACGGATCTCGATGGGTGGGTCGATCAGGCCGGTGGGGCGAATCACCTGCTCGATGAAGATGCCGCCGGTGCGCTCCATCTCCCATTTGCCGGGGGTGGCGGAGACGAAGACCGATTGCGGGCGCATCGCGTCCCACTCCTCGAACTTCAGCGGCCGGTTATCCATGCAGGAGGGCAGCCGGAAGCCGTGCTCGGCCAGGGTGAACTTGCGCCGGTAGTCGCCCTTGTACATGCCGCCGAGCTGGGGGATCGAGACGTGGCTCTCATCCGCGAAGACGATGGCGTTGTCCGGGATGTACTCGAACAGGGTCGGCGGCGGCTCGCCGGGTTTGCGGCCCGTGAGGTAGCGCGAGTAGTTCTCGATCCCGGCGCAGGAGCCGGTGGCTTCGATCATCTCGATGTCGAAATTGGCGCGCTGTTCGAGTCGCTGGGCCTCCAGGAGGCGGCCCTCCTTGATCAGCTGGTCGAGGCGGACGACCAGTTCGTCCTTGATGCCCTTGACCGCCTGGTTGAGAGTTGGGCGCGGGGTGACGTAGTGCGAGTTGGCGTAGATGCGGACGCGGTCGATCATGTCAGTTTTCTGCCCCGTCAGAGGGTCGATTTCATTAATGCTCTCAAGCTCCTCGCCGAAAAAGCTGAAGCGCCAGGCGCGGTCCTCGAGATGGGCAGGCCAAATCTCGAGGCTGTCGCCGCGGACCCGGAAGGTGCCGCGGGCGAAGCCGGTGTCGTTGCGGCGGTATTGCTGGGTCACCAGCTCGCGCATCACAGTTTGCTGGCTGTAGCTTTGCCCGACCGCTAGGTCCTGGGTCATGGCGCTGTAGGTCTCGGCAGCACCTATGCCGTAAATGCACGAGACCGAGGCGACGATGATGACGTCGTCACGCTCGAGCAGTGACCGGGTGGCGGCGTGGCGCATGCGGTCGATCTGCTCGTTGATCTGGGCTTCCTTCTCGATATAGGTGTCCGAGCG
>DATLAW010000246.1:0-3599 GCA_035527255.1 Thermohalobaculum sp.
CAGCCAGTCCAGCGTCCGCGGGTTGCCGCGGATGCCGATCTGCACGCTGGTGGTCGGGTCGATATGCCCCTGATCGGCTAGATATGCCCCCCAATGCGCCGCCGACTTCTTGGCGCCGAGGAAATGCGGCACCTTGGTAAAGACATCCGTATGGGCGTCGAGATGCAGCAGCGCCACCTTCTCGCCGCCGGACAGCTTGCCGCCACCCAGCGCTTGCAGGATGCCGCCGGTGATCGAATGGTCGCCGCCGATCGAGACCGGTCGCGCGCCCGCCGCGTCGATGGTTTTGTAGAACTCGGTGATCCGCTCGATGCAGGCCTCGTTGTCGTTGGCCTCGGGCAGCGGCACGTCGCCGAGATCGGCAACCCGCACCGCCTGCCACGGGTCGAGCCCCATCTCGAGATGGACCCGCCGCGCCAGCGCCGAGATGTTGCGCACGGCGCGCGGTCCCAGATGCTGGTCGCGCTCGGTGGTACCGTTGCCGGTGGAATGCGGCACACCGACCAGCGCAATGTCGCAGGCTGCAGGGTCGGTCTCGATTGGGCAGCGGAACAGGGTGGGGATGCCCCACCAGTAAAGGTTCTCCATCATCCGGGCTTGGCCCAGGTCGCTTGGGGGCGTGTCGGTCATCGGAGGCTCCACTTGCCGTGCTGCGTTTTCCGGGCCAAGCCTACGGACAGTGCGGGTTGCCACTCAAGGTTTCTTTTCGGCTAGGTTTATCCGCTCCATGATCATTGACATTCTGCCGCTTGCGGCCTGATCCGCACGCCGCTAGCGTCGCCCTGCAGAATATGATGAGGGACCCCGGCAGCATGACCCCCCACGATTGGTCGCAGGACGTCTTCGACGCCATGAAGGCGCGTGGCATCGGCACTGTTGCGACGGTGCCCGATGGCGGGCTGACGCGGCTTCTGAAGCTGTGCGAGGCGGATGGAGAGACCCGAATTGTGACGCTGATCACCGAGGAGGAGGGGATTGGCATCACCTCCGGCCTCTGGCTCGGCGGCCAGCGCGGGATGATCGCCATGCAGTCGTCGGGCGTCGGAAACTGCATCAATGCATTGGGCTATGCGGCGACCTTGAGGGCGCCTTGCCTGATGCTGGTGACCATGCGCGGCCAGTGGGGCGAGTTCAATCCGTGGCAGGTACCGATGGGCCAGGCGACCCGGACCGTGATGGAGGCGATGGGAGTCAAGTGCTTCGCCGTCGACCAGGCCACGGCTGTTGGCGAGACCTTTGCCGCCGCCGCCGATCTCGCCTTCAACGGCAATTTCTCCGCCGCCGTGCTGATCGGGCAGCGGGTGATCGGGGTGAAAGGGTTCGGGCGATGACATCTTCCAACTACCTCAAACGCCGCGAATTGGTCTCGGCGCTGCTGGCGCGGCGCGAAGGCACCTTGGTGGTGCCTGGCCTTGGCAGCCCGACCTGGGACTGTTTTGCCGCCGGGGGGTCGCCGGAATACCTGTATTCCTGGGGCGGCATGGGGCTGGCGGTGCCGACGGCACTGGGCGTCGCTTTGGCGCAACCGGGCCGCCGGGTGCTGGCGTTGACCGGCGATGGCGAGATGATGATGGGGCTGGGGAGCCTCGCGGTGGTGGGGGCGCAAGCGCCGGAAAATCTTGGGATTCTGATTTTGGATAACGAGAGTTTTGGCGAGACCGGCCGCCAGGCGGGCCTGACTGGGATACGCGCCGATCTGGTTGCCATGGCGAGTGGTGCGGGCATTGCCAAGACCCTGGCGGTGACTAGAATGGACCAGATCGACGCGCTCGCCGATCTGATGTTCCATCAAGCTGGCCCCACCTTCGCCACCGCCAAGATCGCCTTGACCGATGAGCCATGGGCGCTGCCGGAAAAGGATGGCGCGGTGATCGCGCGGCAGTTCCGGGGGGCGATTGAGGCTGGCGTGTTGGCTGAATAGGCTCTTCACCACAGCCTCAACGCCTTGCACCGACGTCCAATTCCTCCTAGAACCCGCGCCCAACCGGAACCCCGTTGCGGAGCCTGCAAATGTCCAAACCCAAGAAGGTCGTCCTTGCTTACTCCGGCGGGCTCGATACCTCGATTATCCTGAAGTGGCTGCAGGTCGAGTATGGCTGCGACGTGGTGACCTTCACCGCCGATCTCGGGCAGGGGGGCGAGGTCGAGCCGGTACGTGGCAAGGCCGAGCTGATGGGCGCCTCGGCGATCTATATCGAGGACCTGCGCGAGGAGTTCGTGCGCGACTTCGTGTTCCCGATGTTCCGGGCCAACGCCCAGTATGAAGGCTTATATCTTCTGGGAACTTCCATCGCCAGGCCGTTGATTTCAAAGCGTTTAGTCGAGATTGCACGGCTGGAGGGCGCCGATGCGATCTCCCATGGCGCAACCGGCAAAGGCAACGATCAGGTGCGGTTCGAGTTGGCGGCCTATGCGCTGGAGCCTGATATCAAGGTGATAGCACCTTGGCGGGAGTGGGATCTGACCAGCCGGACCAGGCTGATCGAATGGGCCGAGGCGCATCAGGTGCCGATCCCGCGGGACAAGCGGGGTGATGCACCGTTTTCGGTTGATGCCAACCTGCTGCACACTTCGTCCGAGGGCAAGGTTTTGGAGGACCCGGCGGAGCCGGCGCCGGACTATGTCTATCAGCGCACAGTACACCCGGAAGAGGCTCCTGATAGCCCCGAATATATCGAGGTTTCGTTCGAAAAGGGCGACGCGGTGGCCATCGATGGCGCGCCGATGAGTCCTGCCAACATATTGACATCGCTGAACGAATATGGCCGCACGCACGGCGTTGGGCGCCTGGATCTGGTCGAGGGGCGGTATGTGGGGATGAAGTCTCGGGGGATCTACGAGACGCCCGGCGGGACCATTCTACTGGCGGCGCATCGGGGTATTGAATCGATCACGCTCGACCGCGGTGCGGCGCATCTGAAGGATGAGTTGATGCCCAAATTCGCCGAGCTAATCTATAATGGCTACTGGTTCAGCCCCGAACGCGAGATGCTGCAGGCGCTGATCGACCATAGCCAGAAGCGGGTGAACGGTACCGTAAAGATTAAGCTTTACAAAGGGTTGGCGAGCGTGGTCGGGCGCTGGTCCGAGGACTCTCTGTACTCAGAACAGCATGTTACTTTCGAGGACGACCAGGGCGCCTACGACCAGAAGGACGCGGCCGGTTTCATCAAGATCAACGCCCTCAGATTGCGCCTGCTGGCGATGCGGGAGAAGCGACGGAAGGTGTGATCCGGCGGCCTTGGGCTGGGATTCCAACGGGGGTGTTTTGGGGGTGTTTTAGGGGTGTTTTGGGAGTGCTGAAAAGTCGATGGCTGCGCCGTTGCCCGACACTGCCGCGACATCAGATCCCGGTGTGAACTTCGAAGTTGTCGGCGGCAATCGCGGAACCGCACAGCCGCCCAGGCTGGAAAAGCTGCGACGATGGATTGCGCACCCGGCGAGCATGTTCTCGCTCGCAGATTCCGAGCGAATCCAGTTGCTTCAGATTCGCACTGGATTTTCCCGCAAACGGTGCATCGAAAGTAGCGATTCCGGATTGAGTCACTGATCGCGTTTGTTACCAAGTCACACAACTATAAGTTGTGCGAATATTTCAA
>DATLAW010000247.1:0-30064 GCA_035527255.1 Thermohalobaculum sp.
AGCATCGCCTCGGCCTCATTCAGCGTCTGGCGGGAAAACGCCCGACCGGGCACACTGGGACAAGCGAAAAGGGCGGCGTGATTAACCAACCGCATCAAACATCTAGCATGGAGCGCGCAATGCATATCTCCGCTGACCAGCTTGCTCAACTTGATCGCGACGGCTTCCTTGTTCTGCCGAACAGGTTCACCCCCGATGAAGTCGATCTGATGCGTTCCAGGCTTGCAGTACTGTGCACTGAAAATCACCCCGGCAACATCATCGAGCGTGCTTCCGGACAAGTGCGAACCGCAATGGGGCTGCATCTGCGAGATGATGTCTACGCCCGTGTTGCGCGCCATCCTCGCCTCGTCGAACCCGCGCTCCAGGTGCTCGGCGAGGATGCCTACATCCAACAGGTCAAGGTGAACGTCAAAGCCGCTTTTTCTGGTGAGATTTGGCAGTGGCATTATGACTTCGCCACGCACCACGAAGAAGACGGTGTACCGGAACCACGCGCGCTTAACCTGCACATTTTTCTCGACGACGTAACCGAATTCAACGGGCCGCTGTATTTTGTTCCGGGCTCGCACAAAACCGGTGACCACGGCGCGACGCTCGATACCCAAACGACGAGTTACCCGCTGTGGGTCTGCAACGAGGATCGCGTGCGCAAACTTGTCGAAGATCGCGGCATTGTCTCGGCAAAGGGGCCAAAGGGGACTATGTTGATCTTCCATGACACCCTCGTTCATGGTTCTCCAAACAACATGTCTCCGTGGGATCGGGCGATCTTCTCGGTGATCGTCAATCCGGTCTCAAACGCCTTGCAGCGCCCGACACGGCCCGAGTTCAAACATCACCAGGATCTCACAGCGATCGTGCCGCTCGAGGATGAATGTCTGAAATTCGCATCCGCTGCCGAGTAGTCCGGCGTTGCACCGCCGGTAACCAGACCCGACTCCTCGCCATCGCGAATGCGTACTTGTGACCAACGGCGTGAAGACCTTTTGAGTTGCTCATCCTGGTTCGGCAATCTTGCGCCGGACCAACCGGCGGAAGGCTCCGTTCACACGATCATCGAGTTCCGGCGGCAGTTGGAGATGTTCCGGAACATTGCCGTGAGGCATCAGCAAGATCGCTGTCGACTGGGCCTCGAACAAGACGACGTGGCCATCATCGTCCAGGTCGAAGTCCATTCCGAACACGTCAAGCGGCACTCGCTCCCTGACTGCCTCCAGAACCGGCATGAACTGCGGCCCCAGCACGGTCTCCGGATCGCGGAGGGCGCGCTGCATATCAATTACCCGGTCCGGGAAGGCGTCATAGAATGATTGACCCGCCTCGTTCGTCCGCCAACCCGCAACCATCCATTCACTGTAATAACCACAGGCGATGATGATGATCTCGTCTGGAAAGAAGGCTGCCCGAATTCTCCGAAAATTCCCATCCGCCTTACGTAAATCGACATACTCGATGGCATAAAACTGCTCCCAGCTGATGTCCTCTAGAAAGCTGTGCAACTCGCAGGCATCCCGGACGAGTAGCGCGGTCTTTTTGTCGGATAGGAGCGAATTCGAGCTTTCGTCGGCGGCGACATGGCGGATGATCACTGGATAGACGAAATTGCGTGCTATTTCCGCCCGGATGTCATCGAACCTGTCGAGATCGCGCCGGTATCGTTCGATGCGCGGGACTCGCAAGCCAGGTATGCCATTCAATCGGTCGGCGGCCTTCTGCCGCGTCATCTGGAACACTGCCCGGGGATGGTTGATCACCGGACGACCGATGCGCTCGATCAGACCTACCGCCCGTTCCTGCACGCCGGGCACGCTCAAAGCCTCTCCCGACGCAATGTTGTTGAAGACAACGTCGGCATGGGGAAGTTCCGGGAAGGGGCCGGACTGGTCGGCGAACACCGAGGCGAAACGGAATTCCTCGGCCATGACGCCGCTGGCCTGGGCGATGTAGTTCATGGTGAAATGCAGCCCACGGAGCCCACGGTCCGCATTCGCGATCTCGACCGGCGACTGGTTGAGAACCAGGATTGTCGCCTCGTGGCCAGGACATTCGGGCGCGAGGTACACGGGTGCGGCGCGAACGCATCGCCTCGCGGCGTCTCGCGCCTCGGCGGGTTGGCCCAAGGCTGTATGGGCCAGGCTCAGATTGGCCAGGGCTTGCCAGTTCGAAGGGTCGCGTTCGCAGGCTCGCTTCAGGTCTGACAGGGCGGCCTCCGGACATTCGCACTTCAGCCGCAGCCATCCCGCCAGGGTCAGGGCCTCGGAATCCTCTCCGAAATACGCCAGGACACTGTCGAGCACGGCCAGAGCCCGTTCCTCCTGTCCGAATATGGCCAGCGCCTCGGTCAACGACTGCAACGTGCCCCGCTCGGAGGCGGATGGCGGGGTATCCTCTGGCCAGCCTGGCAATTCGGTGCAGGCAAGCTCGCGCGCTGCATCATCGCGCCCTTGCGCCTTGAGTAGGGCAAACAGATTGTTGACGTTGCGCAGATGGATCCGAGGGTCCGCGGTAGGTGACTTTAGCGCGCGAGAAAGCAGCAACTCGGCCTCGGCAGCGCGCTGCACCTGAAGCTCCAGCACACCCAGCAAACCGAGAAGATCACCATCCCCGGGCAACGAGGCAAGCAATCTCTCGTACCCGGCGCGCGCGCTGTCCAACTTGCCGGCACGGTGCAGTGCCAACGCTTGGTCTCTGTCTCGTGCAGTTGCCGTATCCCTTACACTGGTCACAGGCGCATTCCCCGAACTCGCGCCACTACCCGGCGGCTATCCACGCAACTCTAGTTTGCGAGATTGGATCAACCAAGAACCGATTGAGACCCCGGCGGATCGACTTGCAGAAACTTGCCACCGACCGCCGCTTCGGTCGTGAACAGGCATTAAGCGAAGTTCTGACTTTGCAGCGGTCTCAACTTCTCGAATTCATGGGCTGTTTGAACCCAGAACCGACCCTCGCGGCACACGTCCAAGAAACCTATTTTTCAACTTTCCTTTTATTTCAACATGTTAAGTACGTGCTCAACCCTGAGCACTCACCGCCCCCGGTCGCATCTCCCGTGGAAGCCATGCCCCGGCGCCGCAGGCCGGGGCATCGGATGATCGTCAGGCGCTCTCCAGCAGCGCCTCCGCTCCGATCAACGCCAGGCAGGCCCGCGCCGCCTCGCGGCCCTTCACCTTGAAGTGCTCGCGGAAGAAGCCTCTATGCTCGGCGGTATCCTGAAAATGATGCGGCGTCAGCACAACCGACAGCACCGGCACATCGGCATCCATCTGCGCCCGCATCAAACCGTCCAACACGGTCGAGGCAACAAATTCATGCCGGTAGATGCCGCCATCGACAACAAAGGCGGCGCCGACCACCGCCGCGTGCCGGCCCTTTAGCGCGATCCGCCGGGCCAGCAGCGGTATCTCGAACGCTCCGGGCACATCGTGGACATCAACGGCGACGCCGCCCTGCGAAAGCTGCCCGATCTCGGCGATGAACGCCTTGCGGGCCTCGTCAACAATCTCCGAATGCCAGCGCGCCTGAATGAAGGCGACACGGGTTGCAGTTGGATGGGTCTGGGTGCGGGACATGGTTTTCTCCTTCCGTTAAGCCACCAGAACCCAGGGCTACGGAACGAGACGCCCGCACCGGGACACGCCCGGCCACCAAGCAACCGCTTCCGCGTTCTCTCTCATCCGGACTATGACCGTCGGCTCCGGGATTGCACCGGATCTGCTGACCCTCCGGCATCGGCCGGAGGCGCTCGCGGGCTTCGGGGTCCCCCGTCACCGCCGGTGGGGATTTTCACCCCGCCCTGAGAACATGCGTCCATCTCACGATTGAAATGGCACGCATCCCCACTGTAAGCAGGACCGCGAGCAGCGCAAGGCCGAACAGCCGGTCGATAGATCAAACATTCAACAGGCCCGATGACCCCGAACTTTCCCACCAACAACCGCCTGATGGACGCCGTCGATGCAACCTGGCCGCCCGCCGAGGCCCGCCTGGCCGGGCCGTGGCTGCTGCGCCGGGGCGACGGCGGCGGTCAGCGCGTCTCGGCCGCTTCGACAGCAGACCAGTCCGCAGCACTCGAGCCCGCCGAGGCCGGCATGCTGGCCTGGGATCAGCCGCCGCTGTTTCGCATCACCCCCGACCAGACCACGCTTGACCGACGCCTCGCCGAAGCGGGATACGCGGCCAAGGATCCAGTCGTGCTCTACATCGCCCCGGTCGCCAGCCTGACCGATGGCGGCGACGAGACCGTGAAGATATTCCGTGTCTCCTCGCCGCTCGCGATCGTTGACGAGATGTGGCTGAACGGGGGCATCGGTCCGGGCCGCCGGGCCGTTATGACCCGGCCTGCTGGTCCACGCATGACCCTGCTGGCCCGCGCCGATGACCGCCCCGTTGGCGTCGCCTTTGTCGCCATTGACGACGACATAGCCATGATCCACGCTATCGAAGTCGCGCCAGAGCACCGCCGAAAGGGCGGCGGTACGATCCTGATCCGTGGTGCCGCCAGTTTCGCCGCCGAGCATGGCGCAACCTGGCTGACAATAGCAGTGACCGAGGCCAATGCCGCTGCTCGCGCCCTTTATGAGAGACTGGGCATGGCGTCCGCGGGGCGCTACCATTACCGCATCAAAGCGGACTGAGCAGGACCTCGATGACCTTTCCCAAAACCACCGCGCTGGACCTCACGCCCCCCGCCCCTCTTCCGGAGGAGGTCGCCGAGCTCTTCGCAAAATGCCAGGAGAAGCTCGGGTTAGTACCGAACGTGCTGGTCGCCTACGCCCACAACCCCGAGAAACTCCGCGCCTTCGGCCAGATGTACAACACCCTAATGCTCGGACCGTCCGGGCTGAGCAAGCCTGAGCGCGAGATGATCGCCGTCGCCGTCTCCTCCCTCAACCACTGCTGGTACTGCCTGGTCGCCCACGGCGCAGCGGTGCGGGTGCTCTCCGGCAGCCCGGAGCTGGGCGAGGCCCTCGTAATGAACCACCGTTACGCCGAGATGACTCCACGCCAGCGCGCCATGATCGAATTCGCCCGCAAGACGACCACCGACAGTGCCGGGATTGGCGAGGCCGACCGCGCCATGCTCCGCAGCCACAGCTTCACCGAGGCTGATATTTGGGATATTGCCGAGGTGGCCGCTTTCTTCAACATGTCCAACCGACTGGCCAGTGCGGTCGGCATGATTCCGAACCCGGAATACCATGCCCAGGGCCGGGGGGGCTAATCGATGCGGGCGCCAATCCTCGCGGCTGCTCTCGCCATCTGTGCGGCATTCGCCGCACCCGCCCAGGAAGTGCCAACGACGCCCGACCCTGGGGCGCCAGACGGGGCTGTAATTACCGCCCATAGCGACCGGCCGTATGATCGCTACGAACTTCCCATTGGATCTTACAGCGGCAACGTTGCGAATTCCCGCGCGATCGATGGCCGGGTCATCTGGTCCAGCTTTCGCCTCGATGCGTCAGACGTTAGCACCGCCGAAGTGATGGCGGGTTACCGGGCCAGGCTGTCCGCGCTTGATTTCGATCCGATCTTTGATTGCGCGACCGCCGGCTGCGGCGGCTTCGACTTTCGGTTCGCCGTCCAGCTGCTACCGGCCCCGGCGATGCTGATCGACACCGCCGATTTCGCCCAATTCTCGGCCAGCCGACCCGCTGGACCCGGGCTTGACGGCAATGCGACCACATATGTCTCGGTGCTGGTTAGCCGGGTGCTCGGCGCGGTCTATATCCAGACCGTCCTGATCGAGCCGGGCAACCCCGGCCGGGCGATCGCAGCAGCACCTGAGCCCGATGCAGCAGCCCAGCCGGTGATTCTGGCCCAGGACGAGGAGTCATTGATCGAGCGGCTAACCCAATTCGGCCACGTACCGGTCCAGGGGTTGGTGTTTGAAACCGGCGGCGCAGCGCTCTCGGCCAGTTCGGCTTCGGCGCTGGAAACCCTCGCCCAGCTATTATCGCGTAATCCGGCTCTCGCTGTGGTGATTGTCGGACACTCCGACAATCAGGGCGGGCTCGACGCCAACATCGCGTTGTCGAAGCGCCGGGCGGAAGCGGTCCTCATGGCCCTTGTTGACCGTGGAGTCGCCGCCGCCCGGCTCGAAGCCCACGGCGCCGGTTATCTCGCTCCGGTCACCACCAACGCCACAGAGGACGGACGCACGCTCAATCGCCGGGTTGAACTTGTTCTGCGCTGAGCCGCAGTTATTCGCTCTCGAGCCTAAGTTGTCGCCGCACTTCGCGCGCACGCCGCTGCGCCCGGCGCTCCGCCTGTGAGGCACGCTCCAATCGACGGCCAACGTCCTGATCAAACTTTTCGCTGATCCCCTGACCGGAGCTGCCCGAAGTTTCCACCTGGCCCGAGCCACGGCGGACGCGGGCCCTGTCAGCATTATCTTGACGCGACTCGAGCACACGCTCCTGGCGGTCACGGCGCTGGCGCTCCTCCAGCCCAACCCCACCAAGTTCGCGCTGCTTGCGGCGGAATGCGCCGTCGCCCTCACGCCAGTCCCGTAAGCCGCCGGCGACGAGGCGCCGATCAGAGCGCTCAACCTTCGACGTCACCGCCCGACGGTCCGAACCTGACCTGTGGGGCAATGTGTGAGAGCCGGGTCTACTATATGGATAAGCCCGGTAAATTTCGCTGGATCGGTGGATCGCGCGGCCTGGGTGGGCGCCACTACGATAAACTGCCCCATAGCCCGAGTGGCTATCGTATCCACCGCCATATGGCGCGACCACACAGCCAGCCAGCGCAGCGGCCATCAGCAACGCGCCAACCCGAAGTGAAATGAACATCAATCGCACCGCTGCACCTCCATGGCGAACCTGTCACTCTCTCATACGTTGGCCCGGGGTTTTTCCGGTGCCATCCCTGGCCCTCATGATACAATAGCGACAAAACCGTTCGCTTTTCTGCCGGACACCTGTGTCCAGAAGGTCGATACTCCCGGTGATTCGATGCCCAAAATTCCAATCCGTCCGCGCAAAGGATGCCGCCGATGACCATCCACGCCAGCGACCTCGCCGCCGTGATGCAGCCGGTCAGCAATGCCCGTGGGCTGCCGAACCAGTTCTACACCGACCCGGCGGTCTTCGAGGAGGAGAAAAAGCGGGTATTCTTCCGCAACTGGGCGGCCCTGGGCTTCATCTCCGACGCCCCGGGGCCAGGCGACGCGAAGCCGCTGACCTTCCTTGGCCAGCCGCTGGTCATGATCCGCGACAAGGACGGAACCCTGCGGGTGTTTCAGAATATCTGCCGCCATCGCGGCATGATCCTGGTCGACAAAGCGGGCAAGATCGAACGGGCCATACGGTGCCCTTATCACTCATGGTGTTACGAGCTAGACGGACGATTGCGCACAACGCCGCATGTGGGCGGTCCCGGCACCAACCGGCATGATGCGATCAAGCGTGACGAGCTTGGCCTGTTCGAGGTGCGGAGTCACACTTGGCTTGGGATGGTCTTCATCAATCTCGATGGTACGGCGCCTGCGTTCGAGGAATATGCTGCAACCGCGATTGCGCGCTACGCCGATTTCGACCGGCCGCTCTATAAATGCGGCGACGAGGGCACCTTCACCATGGAGGTAAAGGGTAACTGGAAACTGGCGATCGAGAACGGGGCGGAAAGCTACCATTTGCCTTGGATCCATCCAGGTCTGAACAGCTATTCACGTCTCGAGGACCATTATCACCTTGATATCGGCGACCCTTTCTGCGGCCAGGGAACAACGGTTTACAACCCCATGCTGACCGATGGCGGTCGAAGATTCCCCGCGTTCAGCAGCCAGGACCCGAAATGGGCGACGGGCGCCGAATACCCGATGTTCTTCCCGAATGTCATGATCGGCCTGCAGAACGACCACACCTATGGGTTCATCGTCGTTCCCGAAGGGCATGACCGCTCGGTCGAACATGTGCAAATTTTCTACACCGACCCAAAAGTCGCCGGTGAGGAGTGGCGTGAGATGCGCGAGACCAATGCCCGGACCTGGCGCTCGGTCTTCGATGAGGATATTTTCGTGGTCGAGGGGATGCAGCGAGGCCGCCATGCCTCGATGTTCGACGGTGGCAAGTTCTCGCCTGTCATGGACAACCCGACCCACGATTTCCATGCCTGGATTGCCCGTCAAATGACGGTGTGATGAACCGCGCCGAACTCGACGCCAATCTGATCGCCGCACATGAGGCGGGGAACAAACCCCGCCTAGTCGCCCTTTACACCCAGGCCGCGGACTTGGCCGAGGCCGATGGCGACATCGACGCCTGCTGTTTCTATCTGACCCATGCCTATGTCTTCGCCCTCGCCAGCGGCGCCGCGGAAGCTGGGGCGTTGCATGTGCGCCTGCTTGCGCATGGCCGCGAGGAATAAAGAGAACCGGCTGTCGCAGGGCCTGACGGAATTCCGACAGCAAGCGACGAGAATATACGTAACTGATGCGGCAAATATTGCATGATGTGCATTAACCAATAATAGCATGATCCGGGAGGTCGACCCATGCAGACCCATGCGCGCGTAGTTGTCATCGGCGGCGGTGTCGTCGGCTGTTCGGTGCTGTACCACCTTGCCCGCGAAGGCTGGACTGATGCGGTGCTGCTTGAGCGCTCCGAGCTGACCTCCGGCTCGACCTGGCACGCTGCAGGCGGCTGCCACACCATCAACGGTGACCCGAACGTCGCCAAGCTGCAGAAATACACCATCGACCTCTACAAGGAGATCGAGGAGCTTTCCGGCCAGGCCACCGGCTTCCATATGACCGGCGGGGTCATGCTGGCCACCACCCCAGAGCGCTTCGATTGGCTGAAGTCAACCGTCGCCAAGGGCCGCTATCTGGGCATCGAGACCGAGATCATCACTCCCGAGGAAGCCCATGCGGATCTGCCGCTGCTGGATCCCTCGCAGTTCTTCGGTGCGGTGCGCACCTTCGTCGACGGCCATCTCGACCCCTCCGGCGTCACCCACGCCTATGCCAAATCGGCCCGCAAGCTGGGCGCCGCGATCCACACCCACACCATGGTCAAGGACATCCAGGGCAACCCCGACGGCGGCTGGCAGGTGATCACTGACCAGGGCAACATCACCTGCGAACACGTCGTCAACGCTGGCGGGCTATGGGCGCGCGAGGTTGGGCGCATGGTCGGGTTGGAGCTGCCAATCCTGGCCATGGAGCATATGTACCTGATTACTGAGGACATGCCTGAGGTCGCCGAGATCAACAAATCGACCGGCAAGGAGGTCGTCCACGCGGTGGATTTCGATGGTGAAATCTACCTGCGCCAGGAGCGTGGTGGCATGCTGATGGGCACCTACGAGAAAGCCTGCGTGCCGTGGTCCGAGCGCGAAACCCCGTGGGACTTCGGCCACGAATTGCTGCAACCGGACATCGACCGTATTGCCCCCTCGCTGGAAGTCGGCTTCCAGCATTTCCCGGCCTTCCAGAACGCCGGCATCAAACAAATCATCAACGGCCCCTTCACCTTCGCCCCTGACGGCAATCCGCTGGTCGGCCCGATCCGCGGCCTGCCGGGCATGTGGTCGGCCTGCGGCGTCATGGCCGGTTTCAGCCAGGGCGGCGGCGTTGGTCTGGCGCTGGCCAACTGGATGATCCACGGCGACCCCGGCTTCGATGTCTGGGCCATGGACATCGCCCGCTACGGCGACTGGACCTCGATGAGCTACACCAACAAGAAGGTTCAGGAGAACTACTCGCGGCGCTTCTCGATCAAGTTCCCGAACGAGGAGCTGACGGCGGGCCGCCCCTACAAGTCCACCCCGGTCTACGGTCAAATGCTAGCCGCCGGTGCCCAAATGGGCGATAGCTGGGGTCTGGAGGCGCCGCTGTGGTTTGCACCCGAGGGCGTTAAGGACGAGTTCTCGTGGCGCCGCTCGACCGATTTCGAGCATGTGAAGGCCGAGGTCAAAGCGGTGCGCGATAGCGTCGGCATGATGGAGATCTCCGGCTTCTCGAAGTTCTCGGTCAAGGGACCAGGAGCACTCGACTGGCTCGACATGATGCTGGCCTGCAAGATACCCAACCCGGGCCGAATGACGCTGGCGCCAATGCTTAAAGCTGACGGCAAGCTGATCGGCGACTTGTCGATTGCCTGCATCGCGCAGGGTGACTTCTTCCTGGCGGGCTCCGGCATGGCGGAGGTCTATTACATGCGCTGGTTCGAGCAGCATCTGCCGGCGGATGGCTCGGTCACCGTCGACAGCATCGGCCTCGGCCTTTGCGGTCTCTCCATCGCCGGGCCGAATGCCCGCAAAGTGATCAAAAAGATCACCCATTCGGACGTCTCCGCCGAAGGTTTCCGTTTCATGGCAATGCGCAATATCGAGCTTGGTTTTGCCCCCTGCCTGGTTGGCCGGGTCAGCTTTACCGGCGATCTCGGCTACGAGATCTGGATGAAACCGGAATACCAGCGCCACGTCTTCGACAAGCTGATGGAGGCGGGCAAGGAGTTCAACATCAAGCTGTTTGGCTTGCGCGCACTCAACGCCATGCGGCTGGAGAAAAGCTTTGGCGGCTGGGCTCGGGAATATCGCCCATTATATGGCCCGTTGGACGCCGGGCTCGGTCGCTTCATCGCGTATTCCAAGCCCGCCGACTTCATCGGCAAGGAAGCCGCAATCGCCGAGCGTGATAACGGCGGCAAGCTGCGCCTCAAGATGTTCGTGATCGAGGCCAAGGATGCCGACGTGATCGGCGACGAGCCGATCTGGCTCAACGGCGAGGTTGTTGGCTGGGTCACCTCGGGCGGATTTGCACATAACTCTGGTGTCTCGATGGCCTTGGGGTATGTTCCAAAACAGCATGCGAATGCCGAAGGGCCATGGCAGATCGAATTGCTGGGCGAACGGTTGGCGGCGCGTGTGCAGAATGCACCGATCTGGGATGCCAACGCGGAAAGGATGCGCGGCTGATGCAACGCTACAATGCCCTTTCGGTTCTCTGGGGCGGGCTGACCGGCCAAAAGCACTGGCAGCAGGTCTGGGGCCGCCCGGAGCCAAAAGCCCATTATGACGTGATCATCGTTGGCGGCGGCGGGCACGGCCTTGCCACCGCGTACTATCTGGCCAAGGAGCACGGCATCCGCAACATCGCCGTGCTGGAGAAGGGCTGGCTCGGCGGCGGCAATGCCGGGCGCAACACCACAATTGTGCGCTCGAACTACATGATTGAGGGCAATACCGAGTTCTACGAGCATTCGCTGAAGCTGTGGGAGAACCTGAGCCACGAATTGAACTACAATGTGATGTTCAGCCAGCGGGCCCATGTGAACCTGGTGTTCAGCCCGTCGCAGCGCGACGCCATGGCCCGGCGCTACAATCTGATGCGCCTGAATGGCATTGATGGCGATTTCTGGGATCCCAAGGAATTGCGCCGCCGCATCCCGCATCTGAACTACGACCACGGCCGCTTCCCGATCCTCGGCGCCTATGTCCAGCCACGCGCCGGCACCGCGCGCCACGATGCGGTGAACTGGGGATTTGCCCGCGCCGCTACAGCACTCGGCGTCGATATCATCCAGGGCTGCGAGGTTACCGGTTTTATCCACAAGGCTGGCGCTGTGGTTGGCGTCGAGACCAACCGTGGCGGCGTTGCCGGCGAGATCCTGGCCGACAAGATCGGCCTGGCGGTTGCCGGTCACACCTCGGTTCTGGCGCACAAGGCGGGCCTGGGGAAGCTGCCGATCGAGACCCACAAATTGCAGGCTTATGTCTCCGAGCCGATCAAGCCGATTGTCGATCAGGTCATCGTCTTCGGCGGCATCGGGCATTTCTACATCAGCCAGTCCGACAAGGGCGGCATGGTGTTCGGTGGCGATCTCGACAAATACAATTCCTACGCCCAGAAGGGCAATCTGCCGGTCTACGAGAACGTCATGGCCGCCTGCATGCAGATCCTGCCCTGCCTTGGCCGGGTCAAGCTGCTGCGCCAATGGGCGGGTGTGATGGACATGTCGATGGACGGCTCGCCGTTCATCACCAAGACCGACATCCCGGGCCTCTACCTGAATGCCGGCTGGTGCTATGGCGGCTTCAAGGCGACGCCGGGCTCGGGCCACACCTTTGCCCATACCATTGCGAAGGACGAGCCGCACTGGGCTAATGCCAGGCTGACCCTTTCGCGCTACCGCGAAGGCCGCCAGATCGACGAGACCGGCCACGGCCCGGTTGCCAAGCTACATTAAGGAGGAGGCCGAACGATGCTCCGTATCCCCTGCCCCTTCTGCGGCACCCGCGACCATACCGAGTTCTCGTATGAGGGCGACGCGACCGTGGTCTACCCGGCGCTTGACGCCTTGGAGGAGGAATGGTTCGAGGCGGTCTTCCTGCGCGAAAACCTGCGCGGACCGCATAGCGAGGTCTGGCACCATCTCTACGGCTGCCGGTCCTTCCTGATCGTCGAGCGCGACACCCTGACCCACGAGATCGGCGGCGTCCGGCTGGCCCACCAACCCACCGCGGAGGCATTGATGCAAGGGGGGACGAAATGAGCGGCTACAGGCTTGCCAAGGGCGGTATCGTCGACCGCGCCCGGCCGCTGGGGTTTGCATGGGATGGCCAGACCAGGCAGGGCCTCGGGGGTGACACCCTGGCCTCCGCCCTGATGGCCAGTGGCGAGCGCATCCTGGGGCGCAGCTTCAAATATCATCGCCCGCGCGGCATCATGTCGGCAGGGCCCGAGGAGGGCGGCGCGCTGGTCACGGTAGGCGCCGGCGCCCGGCGCGAACCAAATGCCAAAGCGACCCAGGTCGAGCTTTGCCAGGGCCTGGTCGCCGGTGGCCAGAACGCCTGGCCGAATGTCCGCTTCGATCTTGGCCGCGTCAACGATGTGTTCAGCCGGTTCCTGTCGGCGGGTTTCTATTACAAGACCTTCATCGGGGTCGGCAGCGGTACCAGCGAGTGGATGTTCTTTGAGAAATTCATCCGCCGTGCCGCCGGCATGGGCAGTGCCTCGCGTGAGCCGGATCCGGACAGCTACGATATCGTCCACGACCATTGCGACCTGCTGGTCATCGGATCCGGCCCGGCCGGGTTGGCGGCGGCGGAACTGGCGGCCAGCCACGGCCTCGACGTCATGCTGGTGGAGCAGGATTTTGCTCTCGGCGGCGCGCTCCTGTCCTCGACTGAGGTCCTCGACGGGAAACCCGCCTCCGTTTGGCTGCACGACCGCATTGCGGCGCTGAAGGGCGTGCGGATACTGTCGCGGACCACGGCCTTTGGCCTCTATGACACCAATGTCGTCGGGCTGTATGAGAGGGTCACCGATCATATCGCCAGCGCCGATCCGGCCTTGCCGCGGGCTAATCTCCGCATCGTTCGACCGGGCCGGGTCGTCCTCGCTTCCGGGGCCATTGAGCGATCCGTCGCTTTCGGCAATAACGACCGCCCCGGCGTGATGATGTCCGGCGCAATGGCAACCTATGTGAACCGTTTCGGTGTAGCACCTGGGCGTCGAGCCGTGATTTCCGGCAATGGCGACAGTGTCTATGGCGACGCCATCGCACTTGCTGGGGCTGGTATCGCCACAACGCTGCTCGATGCCCGCGAGATTGCACCGCCAGAACTGGCAGCGGCGGCAGCGGCGGCTGGGGTCGAAGTACACTCCGGCTATGTTCCGGTCGAGGCGCAAGGCCGCAGTGGCGTCAGTGGCCTGCAGATCGGCCGCCCGGCGCTAGACGGCCATGTCCGCCCCGAGCGCGAACTGCCCTGCGACTGCATCGGCATTTCCGGCGGCTGGTCCCCGGCGGTGCATCTGCTGTCGCACCGGGGCGCAAAGCCGGCATGGAATGCCGATATGGCCTGCTTCTTGCCCGAAGCGATCCCCGACGGCGTCAACGTTGCGGGCAGCGTGTCCGGCGTTTGGCGCACTGGTGATTGTATCGCCGACGGCCAGGCGGCCGCCGCCGAGGCGGTCAAGGTGCTGACCGGCACCAAACCCCACACCGCCCCGGCGCCGGAACCTGGCGGATGGGACACCCCGATCCTACCGCTGTGGGAGGTCACTGTACCTGGCCGCAAGCTGAAAAGCTTCATCGACCCACAGCACGACGTTACCACGTCGGATGTCCACCAAGCGGTGCGCGAGGGCTATTCCTCGCCCGAGCATATGAAACGCTACACGACGCTGGGCATGGCCACGGATCAGGGCAAGGTTGGCAATGTAATCGGCCTGGCGCTGCTGGCTGAAGCGATGGGCCAGACCATCCCACAAACCGGCATCACTACCTTCCGGCCGCCCTATACACCGATCCCGATCGGCGCCTTCGCCGGTCGCGCCCGCGACCACCACTATCAGCCCGAGCGCCAAACCCCGATGCACAAGGTCCAGGCCGACGACGGCGCCAAGTGGCTCGATGTGGGGTTGTGGAAGCGCGCCTGGTACCACCCGGCCCACCCCGACGAGACCCTCGGCGAAGCCTATGTGCGTGAGGCCACCGCCGTGCGCCAGACTGTCGGCATGGTCGATGTCACAACGCTCGGCAAGATTGCCGTCCAGGGTCCGGACGCGGCTGAGTTCCTGAACCGGGTCTACGTCAACGGTTTTGGTAAATTGCCGGTGATGAAGTGCCGCTACGGCGTGTTGCTGCGCGACGATGGCATCGTCTTCGACGATGGCGTCACCTGGCGCCTGGGCGACACCGAGTTCATGACCACCACGACTACCGCGCATGCAGCGACCGCGATGGCTTGGTTCGAAAACCTGCTGCAAACCCGCTGGCCTGAGCTACGCGTCAATATCGCCTCGGTTTCCGACCAGTGGGGCGGCGTCGCCGTCGCAGGTCCGCGCGCGCGGATCGCCCTTGAAGCAGCACTGGCCGAGGGTGATATCTCGAACGAGGGGTTGCCTTTCATGGGCATCATCAACGCAAAGCTGAAGGTCGAGGGCGGCGAGATTCCGGTTCTGATCGCCCGGCTCAGTTTCTCCGGTGAGTTGGCGTTCGAGGTCTATGCCCGCTCCGGCCACGCCCCGGCGATGTGGCGCGCACTTCTGCCCCAAGTCCAGGCTCAGGGCGGTTGCGCCTACGGCATGGAGGCGCTGGGGGCACTGCGCATCGAAAAGGGCCATGTCACCGCGGCGGAGCTTGATGGCCGGGTGACGTTGGAGGATGCGGGGCTCGCGGCGATGGCCTCGAAGATCAAGCCCTTCATCGGCATGGTACTGCGCAAACGCCCCGATCTGGCGCGCGACGACCGGCCGCAACTTGCCCATTTTCACCCGGTCACCGAGGGCGAGAAGTTCTCGATCGGTGCCGTTGTTTGCGCCAAGAACGAGGTCAAAGGCCACGGCATCGGCTGGATCACCGGCGTCACGGTGGCGCCAGCGCTGGGTGGCGGCTGGCTCGGTATCGGTTTCGTCAAGGGCGGCTACCACGCCTGGGAGGGCAAGACCGTCGTCATCGCCGACCCGATGCGCGGCAAACAGGTGAATGCGCGGGTCGCCAGCCCGCATCAATACGATCCCAAGGGAGAACGGATGCATGGTTGAGCGCGCCTCGGCCCTGGAAGGCCACAACGCCCCACGCCAGTTCGGCCTGATCGGATCCGGTAGCCCCGGCATCTACCTCAGCGAGCGGCACATCGCCAGCGCCTGGCTGGTCGCTGCGTGGCCCGAGCGGTTGGCTGTGACTGGCGCGACGTTGGCATTGGCGACAGGTGTAGCTGCCGCCCCCGGCCCCGGTGCATCCGCCACCGGCCCCGGCGGCACCCTGTTGCGGGTCGAGCCGCTGAAATGGCTGCTGATCAGCGAGAATGAAATCACCGACCCTCCGCTCGACGCCGCCGACGGCACGGTGCTGGAGCTTAGCCATGCCCGCACCGTCATCCATGTCACAGGCCCGAAAGTCCTCAACCTGATGGCCCGCATGGTTCCACTTGATCTCCGTCTGAAAAACTTCCCAGAGGGCTCGGTCACCAACACCGCCCTGCATCACCTCGGCGTCACCATCCTGGCCCGCGACGGCGGCTTCGATATTCTGGTGCTGCGCAGCTTTGGCCTGGCGATCTGGGAGATCCTGATCGACTCCGCCGCTCAATTTGGCGCCGAGATCGCTTGAACCCGGGACCCGTCAGGCGTATCTCGTGCGAAACTAGGTGATTGCCGGGCACAAACCGGCAATTGAGCCAGCAAACTCAACATCGATTGCAACCCTGATCGGGAGAGCGGCCATGACAACCAATTCGGAACTGAAGCAGCGCCAGCAGGCGGCGGTGGCCGGCGGCGTCGCCACCAAATCCATTTATGCGGCCAAAGCGGAGAACGCCGAGCTTTGGGATGTCGAGGGCCGCCGCTACATCGACTTCGCCGCTGGTATCGCCGTCACCAACACCGGCCATCGTCACCCGAAGGTGATGGCTGCGGTTGCCGAGCAGGCGCTGGCGTTCACCCATACCTGCTTCCACGTCGCGCCCTACGAATCCTACATTAGCCTCGCCGAGCAGCTGAATGCCGCCGTGCCAGGTGATTTCCCCAAGAAGACCGTGTTCCTGTCGGCCGGGGCCGAGGCGGTCGAGAATGCCATCAAGCTGGCCCGCTACCACACTGGCCGCTCGGGTGTGATCGCCTTCTCCGGCGCCTTCCACGGCCGCACGATGATGACCATGGCGCTGACCGGCAAAGTGATGCCCTACAAGAAGGGTTTCGGGCCGTTCCCGGCCGAGGTGTTCCATTCGACCTTCCCCAACGCCTTCCACGGCATCACTGTCGAGCGGGCGCTGGAGGATCTCGACCGGCTGCTGGCGACCGACGTCGATCCGGGCCGGGTCGCCGCCTTCATCGTCGAGCCGGTGCAGGGCGAGGGCGGCTTCAACATCGCCCCGCCAGAGTTCCTGAAGGCGGTTCGCGCCCTCGCCGACAAGCACGGCATCCTGCTGATCTCGGACGAGATTCAGGCCGGCATGGGCCGCACCGGCAAGATGTTCGGGATCGAGCATTCCGGCGTCATCCCTGACATGATGACCATCGCCAAGGGCCTCGGCGGCGGCTTCCCGCTTTCAGCCGTCACGGGTCGGGCGGAGATCATGGATTCCGCCCATCCCGGCGGTCTTGGCGGCACCTATGGTGGCAATCCGATTGGGGTAGCTGCGGCTAACGCTGTGATGCAGGTGATCCGCGATGAGGACCTTTGCAACCGCGCCGTCGAGATCGGCGAGCGGATCACTGCGCGGTTGACCGCCATCGCCGCGCGCCAGGGCATGGAGCCGATGGGCGACGTGCGGGGCCTGGGTGCCATGCAGGCAGTCGAGTTTGTCACCGACCGCGCCAGCCGGGGACCGGATGCCGCGCTGACCAACGCCATCGTGGCTGAGGCCGAAGCGCGTGGGTTGAT
Source organism: Thermohalobaculum sp. (assembly GCA_035527255.1). Classification (GTDB taxonomy): domain Bacteria; phylum Pseudomonadota; class Alphaproteobacteria; order Rhodobacterales; family Rhodobacteraceae; genus Thermohalobaculum. The sequence goes on from DATLAW010000247.1 coordinate 17,343, forward strand.
CCTGCTCAGCTGCGGCACCCGGGCCAACGTGGTCCGCCTGTTGCCGCCACTGACGACGCCGTTCAACATTCTCGACGAGGGCCTCGACATCCTGGAGGCCTCAATCGAGGCCGCCATCCAGCGCAACGCCGTCGCCGCCTGAAGCAAGCCCATCGGTCTGGCTGCTCAGACGCGCCTGGACCGACGCGACTTTGGTTCCCGCTGAGAAAAATCTGAGGTAGCTCAGCTAGGATCTCCGGAATTTTGGCAGTCGTGAGATACGTTGAAAATGCGGATCAGGTTTGTCCGCAAGGAGAACTGGAAATAGGCGTTGATCGCGACGCTCTGATATGTGACCCATTGGGCGTCGGGTCTCCGACACTTCGCGGGCTCAATGGGTTTGAATCTTCCTCACCGATGTCGATCTGGGAACGAATAAGGGATGCGATTGGCGCGTTGGCCAAGGGCGAGCCGCTTTCGGCGGTTTTCGAGCGGCTGACCACGCCGCCCGAGCTGTCGGCTGCCTTCGCAATCGCAGTGATCGCGCTAGGCGCCAAGATGGCCAAGGCGGACGGGCAGGTGACCCGCGACGAGGTTGCTGCCTTCCGCCAGGTCTTCCACATCCCAGTCGAGGAGGAGGCCAACGCCGCACGCATATACAACATGGCGCGCACCGAGGTGTCGGGGTTCGACAGCTATGCAGCCCAGATTGCGCGCATGTTCCGGAGCCGGCCAGAGGTTTTGGTCGATCTGCTTGAAGGGCTGGTTTTCATCGCTGCAGCGGATGGCGAGTATCATCCCGGCGAGGCGAAATTCCTTGATGTCGTCGCCGGCATTTTTAGCGTTGATGAGGCCAAGTTCCGAGCGATCCGGGCGCGGCATTTGCCGGGTGAGATCGACCCTTGGGCGGTGCTGGGGCTGGCGCCCGGCGCCGAGGTCGAAGCCGTCCGCGAGCGTTATCGCAAACTGGTGCGCGAGTTGCACCCGGATCGGATGATCGCTCGTGGTGTGCCGGAGGAAGCTCGGCGAATGGCCGAACAGCGGCTGGCGACGGTGACGAATGCTTATGCCGAGATCGTGCGGGAGCGAGACGTCTAGGGCGGTTCCGCCGGTGTTACCCGAGCCGCTGAAACGTGCCGCCATGATACAGCAGCGCCTCGCCTTCGTGGCGCGAGAAGCCGATCACCCTGCCCATGATGATGTCGTGGTCGCCAGCGGCGACGCGCTGGTGCATGGCACAATCGAAGCGCGCCAGGCAGCCCTCGATCAGCGGCGCGCCCATCAGGCCCGGATGCCAGCTCGTTTCCCCAAATTTGTCGGCGCCGCGGGTGGCGAATAGCATTGCTGTCTGCTGCTGATCGGCGGCCAGCACGTTGACGGCGAAGCTTTGGGCTTCGCAGAACACTTTGTAGCTGGCCGCAGTATGAGCGAGGCAAACAAGCAAAAGTGGCGGCTCAAGCGAGACCGAAGTAAAGGAATTTGCAGTGAAGCCAACTGGCTCGCCGTCCTCGCGCGCGCTGCCTCCCGATGCCTGGGCGGTGACAATAGTCACTCCCGTGGCGAAGGCACCGAGTGCTTCACGAAGGGCAATTTTGTCGGTTTCGGGCGAGGTCATGCGTAAGGTCCATCAGTGAGCAAGCATCACAGTATGGCATCGACCGGCGAGAATGAATCGCCAAAATCAATGAAAATCACCGTGAATCGGCAATTGAGGTCGATTGGAGAGCGTATGCAGGCAAAAAGAGCTTGATCCCAACGCTATCTTCCGATTCGGTGTGACCGTACGCTATGCGCGAAGCCGTCGCGCAATAATTTGGGAGGGGACAATGAAAAAATCTGAACTCGTTGATGCACTGGCCGAGGCGTCAGGACAGAGCAAGTCCGCCGTTGAGTCGGTGTTGGATGCGCTGGCGGGCGCCGTTTTGGCAGGGTTGAAGGCCGGTGATGCGGTGACGCTGCCCGGCGTTGCCAAAATCGACGCCAAAGCGCGAGCCGAGCGCGCCGTGCGCAACCCGGCAACTGGTGCGTCGATGATCTCGCCGGCAACGACAGTGGCTTCGATCAAACCGGTCAAGCCGTTCAAGGAAGCGGTTGCGAAGCTTAGACGCTAAGCCGGGATCGGCTGCACGAAGAGGCGCGCGAGCGCCTTTTCAATTGCTCCGTCACATGCCGCCATATCCTGCTTCTCAACGAAACGCGGGTTCGTCGAATCCGCGCAGTTTGCGTGAGTGTAGCCGGTCGACGCCGCGCTCGCGCAGAATCCGCATGGTCTCGAGTCCGACCCGCAAGTGTTGGCTGACCCGTTCGCGGTAGAAGGCATTGGCCATGCCGCCAAGCTTCAACTCACCATGGAGCGGCTTGTCCGACACACATAGCAAGGTGCCGTAGGGGACCCGGAAGCGAAACCCATTCGCAGCGACGGTGGCCGATTCCATATCGACCGCGATCGCCCGGCTTTGATTGAGTTGGCCGAATAGCTCGTCGAGACGCAGTTCCCAGTTCCGGTTGTCAGTGGTGAAGACGGTACCGGTGCGCATGCGGGTTTTCATCTCGGGGCCTTCCAGCCCGGTGACCAGCTCGGTCGCCTCTTGCAGCGCCTGCTGGACCTCGGCGATCGGCGGCACCGGCGCCCATAGCGGCAGGTCCTGATCCAGCACATGGTCGGCGCGGACATAGCCATGGGCCAGAACATAGTCACCCAGAAGCTGGCTGCGGCGCAGCCCGGCGCAATGACCCAGCATCAGCCAGCAATGCGGGCGCAATACCGCCAGGTGATCGGTGATGGTCTTGGCGTTCGACGGGCCGACGCCGATGTTGACCATGGTAATGCCGTCGCCGCCAGGACGGGTCAGGTGGTAGGCGGGCATCTGCGGCAGGTGCCGGGGCGCCTCGCCTTGTGGTTCCGCGCCGCGGGAGTGGATGCGGTCGCCGGGTTCAACGAAGGTGCCGTAACTGTCGCTACCGATCTGCTCGCGACCATAATCGATGAAGGCATCGACATAGCGCTGGTAGTTGGTCAGCAGAATAAAACCCTGAAAATGCGCCGCCGACGTGCCGGTGTAGTGCTCGAGCCGGGCTAGGGAGTAGTCGACCCGCTCGGCGCTGAACAGGGCCAGCGGGTTTGGCCGCTCCGCGCGCTCGGTAAGTACTCCGTTGGCGATGGCATCATCGGTGGTGCTGAGGTCCGGCAGGGCGAAATTCTCCTGCAGTGCCCGAACCTCGCGCTCGCCGACATCGATTACGCTGCTGCCGACCACATAGGGCAGCGGGATCGGACGGTGGCCGATGCCGACCTGGACCGGGATGCGATGACGCCGCATCACCAGGGCGATCTGTTCGCGGTAATAGGGACCGAAGAGGTCGGGACGGGTCAGGGTGGCACGGTAGTCGCCTGCCTCGAGAAGCACCCCGTAGGAATGGCGGGCGTCGGTGTTCAACTCGGCATGGCTGACCGAGAATCCGGCGAAGGGATAATTTGCCTCGACCCGGCCCGGTTGCCCGCCGCTCGCGGCCAGGGCAAAGCCGTCACGCAGTCGCGCGACGCTTTGGTCATATAGCTCGGTGATGCGGGCGACTGCCATCTCGGCGTCGTCGAAGATTTCAGTCTCGATCAGATCCGGCATAAAAATTCCTTTCCCGATCCGGTCGGGTTGGCGCGGCAGAGAGGCTGCCAGACTAACACGGTGTATTGGCCTCGGCGATCTCGCCGGCGACCCAGGCGGTGAGAATCCAACGGGCGATGGAATCGGCGCGGGGCGAGGCGAAATGCGGGTGCTCGCCATTCAGCATCATGGCAGTTTCGGCTCGACTGACCCAGCGAGCATCCTCAATCTCGGCATCAATGATGATCTCGTCGGTCAACGCCTCGCACCAGCAGCCCAGCATCAGGTTGGCTGGAAAGGGCCAGGGCTGCGAGGCGAGGAACTGGACCCGGCCGACGCGGACCGAGGTTTCCTCGTGGGTCTCGCGGCGGACCGCGTCGCCGATGGTCTCGCCGGGTTCCATGAAGCCCGCCAAAAGCGAGTAGAGACCAGGCGCCCAGACGCTTTGGCGGCCAAGCAACACTTTGTCGCCGCGGGTTACCAGCATGATTACAACCGGGTCTGTGCGAGGAAAATGCAGCGCACCACAAACAGTGCACTTGCGCCGCCAGCCGGCGTCTTCCGGTACGCTGGCAGCGCCGCAGCGGGCGCAATAGGGGTGGATGCGGTGCCAGCCAATAACCCCCTTGGCAGCGGCGATAATGGTGGCCTCGGCCTGCGTGAGTTGGCCAGCAACCGAGCGCAGGTCGATGAACTTCATCGCCTCGCCGAATCTGGTGCGGGCGGTATCCTCGTCCAATCCGGAAAAATCTGCGGTGAAGCAGGGGGCATCCTTGTAGCGACCGAGAAACACCGGAGGCTCGCCGGCCAATGCAACGAGATCGGGATCGAGTGTGACCCAGCCAAGCGCCGGACGCTCGGTGGATAGGTTGATCAGCGCCTTGTCATGCCATTGCGGCAGCAGCCGGGCGCCGGGTTGGGCCAGTAACTCCGTGCTTTCGCGCCGCAAATGCGAGGCGCGGTCGAGGTCACTGCCGCCGGCGGCGAAGGTCAGAGGATGGCTGAGGCTCATGTTTTTCCGGGTGCGTTCTGGTTGTAGGGGTCGACGTTTCGACCCTTGATGCCAGACCGGCGCGCGCCCCGCAATGGCTGCCCGCCCACGTTGCACAAAGGATCGCAACCGGGTTGTAACAGCGAAACCAGAGTAGTATATCGCGCTGCGAGAGGTTGGCGCGGGCGAGCGCCTTGCCAACCCGGTCAGGTCCGGAAGGAAGCAGCCGCAACGAGATCCGCTTGGGTCGCTGTCCAGCCTCTCACTCAATCAAGGAATAAGGAAGCGGGCCGCCTTTCTTGCGGGTCCGCGCCAGCGCCGCTATAGCTTGGGGGCGCAGGCCGCATCGGCGGCAAAATCTCGGGACCAGTTGATGAGCGATACCCCTCAGATTGATCCACCGAGCGAGGCGGCCGCCAGCAGTCCCTACCAGGTCTTGGCGCGAAAGTACCGGCCGGGACATTTCCGTGATCTGGTCGGTCAGGAGGCGATGGTCCGGACCCTGACCAACGCCTTTGCTCATGACCGGATCGCCCATGCCTTCATTCTGACCGGCGTTCGTGGAGTCGGCAAAACCACTACGGCGCGAATCATCGCCAAGGGGTTGAACTGCACCGGGCGGGGTGACGGCCCGACCATCGATCCCTGTGGTGAATGCACCGCGTGCACCAGCATCGCCGAGGGGCGAAATGTTGATGTTCTGGAGATGGATGCAGCTTCGAACACCGGGGTCGGCGATGTCCGCGAAATCATCGAATCGGTGCGCTACCGGGCGGCGGCGGCGCGCTACAAGGTCTATATCATCGACGAGGTCCACATGCTGTCGACCTCGGCCTTCAACGCGCTGCTGAAGACGCTTGAGGAGCCGCCGGAGCATGTGAAATTCGTCTTCGCCACGACCGAGATTCGCAAGGTGCCGGTAACCGTGCTGTCGCGCTGCCAGCGGTTCGATTTACGTCGGATCGAGCCTGAGGCGATGCTGGAGCATCTGCGCGGGATTGCCGACAAAGAGGGCGCGGCGATTTCCGACGAGGCGTTGGCACTAATTACGCGCGCCGCCGAAGGCTCAGTCCGCGACGCGCTTTCGTTGTTGGATCAGGCGATTGCCCACGGTCATGGTGATGAAATTGCTGGTGAAACCGGCGCCGCCGAGGTCCGCTCCATGCTGGGGCTGGCCGACCGGGGCCGGGTTTTCGACCTTTTTGATGCGATCATGCGCGGCGATGCGAAGGCGGCGTTGGAGGCGTTGGGGGCGCAGTATGCCGATGGGGCGGATCCAGCGGTGGTGCTGCGCGATCTGGCCGAGCTGACCCACTGGATTTCGGTCCTGAAGATCTCGGCCGAGGCAGCGGAGGACCCGACGGTCTCGGCTGGCGAGCGGACGCGGGGCCGAGATTTTTCTGAGCGGCTGTCGATGCGGGTGCTGACCCGGGCATGGCAGATGTTGTTGAAAGCAATCGAGGAAGTGCCGATTGCGCCGACCGCGATGATGGCGGCCGAGATGGCGGTAATCCGGTTGACACATGTCGCCGACCTGCCGCCGCCTGAGGAACTGGTTCGGCGGTTGACCGAGGGCGGTGGGGTGGTCCGCTCCGATCCGCGAGGCGGCGGTGGCGGTGGTGGCGGGCCGGTGGCGCGGTTGGTTTCGGTGGCTGGGGGGGCGCGCGTCGTTGCGGCGGCGCCTGAGCCCGGGCTGGATGCCTATGCTCGGCTCGAGGATGTAACCGGGCTGCTGCGCGAGGAACGGGATATCAAGCTGCTGCACGAGGTTGAAAGCTTCGTCCGGCTGGTGCGTTACAAGCCTGGTTTGATTGAGTTTTCTCCTAGCCCTGGGGCACCTGCCGACCTGGCCGGGCGGTTGTCGCAGCGGCTGCGCGGGCTGACCGGGGCGCGGTGGCAGATTGCCGTCAGCGCCGATGAGGGGCAGCCGACGATTACCGAGCAGGGGGCGACGGCCAAGGCGGCAGAGAATGCGCTTGCCGCAGAGCATCCGTTGGTTCTGGCGGCGCTGGAGGCTTTTCCGGGGGCCGAGATTCGCACCGTCCGGCCGCTTGGCAGCGCTGCCGAGCCGGAGGAGTTCCTGGCAGCGGTGCCGGAGCGGGAATTCGTGGAAATCGAAGGCGATCTGTTGGATAGTGATGACCCGTTCGAGGAGGATATATAACATGTTCAAGGGGTTGGGTGGCTTGGGCGATATGGCCGGCCTGATGAAGCAGGCTCAGGAAATGCAGGCCAAAATGGCCGAGGCGCAGGAGCGTATTACCGGCATCGAGGCGGAAGGCTCGGCCGGTGCCGGAATGGTCAGGGCGGTTGCTTCCGGGCAGGGGGAGCTGAAGTCGCTGAAGGTCGATCCGGCGTTGTTGGATGGCTCGCATGAGCGGGAAGTTCTGGAGGATTTGATCGTCGCGGCGGTCAATGACGCCATCCGAAAAGCGCGTGAGGCGGGGCAGGTTGAGATGGCTAAAGTGACCGAGGGGATGGCGTTGCCGCCCGGGATGAAATTGCCGTTTGGTTGAGAATATTCTTTATATGGCAATGGGTTGAGGGATGGAATGACCGGCGGTGGGGCGGAGATTGAGCGGCTGATCGACCTGATGGCGAGGCTGCCGGGGCTCGGGCCTCGGTCGGCGCGGCGGGCCGCTCTGGCGTTGGTCAAGAAGCGTGAGCGGCTGCTGGTGCCGCTGGCTCAAGCGATGGCCGAGGTTGCAGACAAAGTTCGGAGCTGCCGGATTTGCGGCAACCTGGCCACCGGTACCGAGTGCGATATCTGCCGCAGTCCGCGCCGCGACCCAGCGCAAATCTGCGTGGTCGAGGATGTCGCCGACCTGTGGGCGCTGGAACGCTCGGTGGTTTTTCGCGGGCGTTATCATGTACTTGGCGGCGTTCTGTCGGCGCTGGACGGGGTCACGCCGGAGAGTTTACGGATCCCGGAACTGGCCGAGCGGGCCCGCGCGCCAGAGGTCACTGAGGTGATCCTGGCGGTCGGCGCCACCATCGACGGCCAGACCACGGCGCATGTGATCGCCGACTATCTGGAGGGCTGCGGGGTGACGCTGACATCGCTGGCCCAGGGGGTGCCGGTGGGGGGCGAGCTTGACTATCTGGACGACGGCACGATCTCGGCGGCACTGGCCGCAAGAAAGGCTTTGTGAGGGCCTTGGGCTGGGATTCCTTCGGGGGTGTTTTAGGGGTGATTTGGGGGTGTTTTGGGAGTGCTCCCGACTCGACTTGGGATGTGGCCGGTTTGTTGAAGGGAAGTTAAGGAAAACAGAGGCATTTCGATCGAGCTTCTGATTCCTTCTTTGATATCTGATCTGGCATTGCTGTGCTGCGGTGCGCACAATGCGCACTCTACGGGTGGGGCGCCCATTTACCCCCTACGCCTTCCGCCACAGCAGATACAAACCCTGCGGTGGGTTGGCCTTGGCGTCTGCCAGGTCGGCGCATTGGCAGGAGATGTCGTGGTCGACCTCGTCCATGCGCTGCAGCGTCAGACCGGCGGCGAGGCCGGCGTTTATGATGTCGCTGAGTTTGTGCATGAAGGAATAGTAGGGGGCGGATTCGTAGCGCTTGCCGTCGAAGTAATCGAGGCCGTCGGTCCATTCCAGCGGCTCGGTGCGGAAGTAGGAATAGGTCAGCTGCGAGGGGCCGCCGGCCGGGTCCTCGTCATACATCTGGACGATGGGGTGGGTTTCCTCCATCACCCACCAGCCGCCGGGTTTGATCAGGGCGGCGACAGCGCGAAAGAACGCGCCGAGGTCGGGCATCCAGTAGACGACGCCGATGGTGGTCAGCGCCACCTCGAAGGACTGCGACAGGTCGGCGGGCAGGGCGTAGACGTTGGCCTCGAGGAAGGCGACCTCGTCGGCGACCCCGGCGGCCTGGGCAAGCTCGCGCGCCTGGTCAAGGAAGGCAGTCGCCTGGTCGATACCGAGGCAGCGCCCGGCGCCCATGTTCTTCACCGATAGAAGGTCCTTGGCGTTGTTGCAACAGACCTGGACGACGGATTTACCGGCAATGCCGGTTTGGCGGATCATGTCCTGGGCGATGTCCGCGAGGTGGTTATTGCCGCTATTGCGGAACAGCGCGATCAGCCGGGCCTGGTTGCGGGCGGCGTGGCGCGGGGCGACCTCGTTCCAGGCGTCGCGGTTGGCGGTGACGTATTTGCTGTGGTCGGTCATTGCGGGTGCCTTGGGTGAGGTGTTGGTTTGGTGGATCAAGATCCACCCTACGTGAGGGGTTGGTTGAGTTTTGTGGCGAGGCTTGCCAATGTTGCCCGCTCCCCGTCGCCCCACTCAGCGGCGCGGCTGACGCACAGGGTTGCCTGGGATTGCAGGATCAGGCCGTCGGTCAGGATCTTCAGGTTGTTGGCGCGCAGTGTCCCGCCGGAGGTGGTGATGTCGGCGATGGCCTCGCAGCTTTGGTTCATTGGGCCGGCCTCGGTGGCGCCCTGGCTGTCGACCAGCCGGTAGTCGGCGACGCCTTTCAGTTGGAAGAAGGCGCGGGTCAGGTTGGGATACTTGGTGGCAATGCGCAGGCCGTGGCCGTGCCGGGCGCGGAAGGTCTCGGCCACCTCGTCGAGGTCGGCCATGGTCTCGACATCGACCCAGAAGGCGGGGACGGCGACGATCAGGTCGGCCTGGCCGAAGCCGAGCCCGGTGGCGAGGTGAACGCAGGTTTGCCAGCCGGGGATGTGCTCGCGGATCAGGTCGGCGCCGGTGACGCCGAGGTGGATGCGGCCCTGGGCCAGCTCACGCGGGATCTCGCCCGCCGACAGCATGACAACATCCAGGCCGTCGATGCCGCGGGCTTGGGCCGCGTATTGGCGGCTGTCGCCGGTGCGGGCGATCTCGATGCCACGGGCCGCGAACCAGTCGATTGTGTCGGACTGGAGGCGGCCTTTCGAGGGCAGGCCTAGTGTGAGGGTCATTGGGGGCCCTCGCGCATTGCCAGTACCGCCTCGGGGCGGATCATGGCGCCGACGGCGGGGATGGCGCGGGTGGCACCGAGGCGTCGGGTCATGGCGTCGTAGCGGCCACCACCTGACAGGGGGGGCAGGTCGGGGCGGCCCTGAGCCGTGATCTCGAAGACGAAGCCTTCGTAATATTCGAGCTTGCGGCCGAAGGCGGCGTCGAAGGGCAGGTTGGCGGCGTCGATCCCGGCGTGGTCGAGGGCTGTCAGGCGAGCCTCAAAGCGGTCGAGTGCCGGGGTGATGTCGGTGCCGCCCGCGTGGGTCAGGGCGCGGAGGCGGGCGAGGGCACTCCCGGCGGGGCCGTTGATCGAGAGCGCGCTCTCAATCAATTCGGCCTGCTCGGCGGGCATCGGTGGTTGGGTTGCGGCATTGGCGAGGGCGCTGGTGCGGGCGGCAATCTCGTCGATTTCGCGCAAGCCCAGGGGCTCGCCAGCCTGCGCGGCGATGGCGGCGATTGCCGTAGGGTCGTCGGCAGCGGCGATCAGGCGGGCGCGGAGCGGGGTCGGCGCTGTCGGGCCGGCGACCGCCTGGGCGATCAGCTGATGGAACCGCTGCGGACGCCAGAAGTGGCGGCGGAGCTGGTGGCGGCGGTGGGCGGGCATCGCCAGGGCGTCGAGCAGGGCGAAGGCGATGCTGAGGTCGCCGGTGGTGATGGCGAGCGGCCCAGCGCCGAGATCGCCGAGGCCCTGGAGGGTCAGGGCGAAGACCTGGGCATCCGCCGTGGCGGCGTCGGGGTCGCCAAGGTTCTCGATGCCCGACTGGAGGTATTCCATCGGCCGGGTAGCACCCGGCGGCTGGCGGCGGAAGACCGGGCCCTGATAGCCGTAGCGGGCGGCTCGGTCCCAGCCGTTGGCACCGTGGGCGCGAACAACGGGTACGGTAAAATCGGGGCGGAGGCACAGCTCGTTTCCGCCACCGGCGCCGGGGAACAGGAAGGCGCGGCCGCGGATATCCTCGCCGTAGAGGTCGATCAGGGTGTCGGCCTCAAACAGATGCGGGGTGGTGACGGGGGCGTAGCCGGCGTTGGCGAACAGCGTGCCGAGGGTGGCGAGCGCCCCGTCGATGGCGGCGTGATCATCACCCTGGCGCACGGCGTTCATCGGCTTCAGCCGGCCGCGCGGGCGAGCATCTTGCGGACCTGCGTGACGAGGTCGGCGCGCGGCACGGTGATCTGGGCGGGCTGGGTTTTCCATTCCTCGTTGGTTTCGATCTCGGCCGCCAGCCGGGTGCCGAGGGCGAGGTCTTTGAGGGTGACGATGCCCTCGGCACGCTCGTCGCCGCCCTCGATGATGGCGATCGGGGAGGCGCGCTTGTCGGCGTATTTCAGCTGCTTGGCCATGTTGCCGCCGCCGAGGAAGACCTCGGCCCGGATGCCGTTGTTGCGCAGCTCGGCGCACATGGTCTGGTAGGCGGCCATCTGGTCGCGGTCCATGGCCAGGATGACGACGGGACCAGCGGTTTGGGCGCGCCCGGCGGCACCGGTTTCGCGCAAGGCCGCCAGCAGCCGGTCGACGCCGATGGAGACGCCGGTGGCCGGGACCGATTGGCCGGTGAAGCGCTTGACCAGATCGTCGTAGCGGCCACCACCGGCGACCGAGCCGAACTGGCGGCGGTTGCCGTCGTCATCGGTGATCTTGAAGGTCAGTTCAGCCTCGTAGACCGGGCCGGTGTAGTAGGCGAGGCCGCGCACGACCGAGGGGTCGATGATAATTCGGTCGGGGCGGTAGCCTTGTTGGGCGACCAAATTCATGATCTCCGCCAGTTCTCTGATCCCATCACGGCCAACTTCCGATTGACCCACAATTTTCTGCAATTGGTTCAGCAGTAATGCATGGAACTCCATTCCAGCGTCGAAGCTGCTGGTATCTACACCTGCCCAATGCTCAACTATCTTCGCGGGATATTCGATGCCCTCATTCTTTTCGATCGCGGCTTCGACAGACTGCTTCACCAAGTCTGGTGGGTCCGTGCGGGCAGTCAGAAACCCTATGACGGGCACAATCTGATCGTTCGATAGACCAACTCCATCGATGTAAGCTCCCGACGCGTCGAGTCGGCCCTGTCCGAGCAATTCCCGCACGCCCGCCGCGCCAACTTTATCGAACTTGTCGATAGTGCGAAGAACGGCGGCGCGCTGGCCTTCATCGGTGAGCCCGATGCTCTCGAGAACGCCGTTCAGCACCTTCCGGTTGTTAACCCTAATAACATAGTCGCCGCGGGCGATACCCGCCGCCTCGAGGGCGTCGGCCAGCATCATGCAGATCTCGGCATCCGCTGCGACGGTGGGGGTGCCGACGGTGTCGGCGTCGCATTGGTAGAACTGGCGGAAGCGGCCGGGGCCGGGCTTTTCGTTGCGCCAAACCGGGCCGACGGCGTAGCGGCGGTAGGGGTTGGGCAGGTCGAGCCGGTGCTGGGCGACGACGCGGGCCAAGGGAGCGGTCAGGTCGTAGCGCAGGCCGAGCCAGGCCTCGTCGTCGTCCTGCCAGGCGAAGATGCCCTCGTTCGGGCGGTCGACATCGGGCAGGAACTTGCCCAGCGCCTCGACGGTCTCGACGGCGGCGGTTTCCAGCGGATCAAAACCGTAGTGGTGGTAGACCTCGCAGATCCGCGCCAGCATTTCGTTGCGCGCCATGACATCCGCGCCGAAGGTGTCACGGAAGCCGCGCGGGGTCTCGGCCCGGGGGCGAGGTGTCTTCTTTTGCTTGTCCTTTGCCATCTGTCGGGTCCGTCTGAATGCCGCGCGCGCGGGGTCGGTGCAGGGTCGAGGCGTTCCCTAGCGGATTGGTGCGGGTGGGGCAAGCGGAGGGGAGGGGGTGCGGCGGTTTGGGAGGGGTGGGGTTTGGGGGGAGTGGGGACTTCACGAATTCAGGCAGGTACTTCGGGTTTGTGCCAGGAGGCGACATAGCGGCTTCGCGAAAGCGGACATTGTTTGAAACGGAATGGGCGATTTTGTTTCAGAACTTGTCCGAAAAAACTGCATTGCTCAACCAACTACCAAGGCAACTTTTTGCAAGCCACGGTCAGATGATCGACGAAGAGGCGCAATCGCGTAGATAAAGCACTTCGAGATTACGTTGGAGCATAACCGGCCGCCTTCAGGTAATTCCAGCACTCTTGAGCAGTGAACAGATTACAAATGTCACCGATGGCGTTCATGAGCTGATCGAATGTTCTGGCG